>DASWIX010000071.1:0-49735 GCA_036397455.1 Gemmatimonadales bacterium
GCCGGCCGTGTGGGGGCGCACGGCCGTGCGCCCCCCCCACGGCCCCGCGCCCCTACACGGCCCTGCGTCCCGGCGACATCCGCGCGTCCAATTCCCCGGCCAGCCGTGGTCCCGCGCCCGCATCCTCATGTTTGAAAAACACGTACGCCTCACGCCAATCCTGTTCCGCGATCGCCGCGGCCCACCGGTCGAGGTCCGCCGCCGAGTAGTCCTCTCCCCGCAGCCGCAGGTATCCCCAATCCGCGGTGCCCACGATGGACGGGTCGCCGACGTCCGTGTCGGCCATGCACAGCGCGGCGTTCTTCTCGCGGAGCGCGTCGTAGACGGGTTCATCGAACCACGAGGCATGCCGGAACTCGAAGGCCGCGTGCCAGCCGCGCGGGATCAGCCCGAGAAACGCGCGCAACACGTCGAGGTTGCATTTCATGTTTGGTGGGAGTTGGAACAGTGACGGGCCGCGTTTGTCCCCAAGCGCGGACGAGGTCTGGAGGAAGTACCGCAGCTCGTCCTCCACATTGTTGAGCCGGCCGAAGTGCGTGATGCGCCGCGATGCCTTGAGCACGAAGCGGAACTCGTCCGGCACCTGATCCGCCCAGCTCAACACCACGTTCTCCCGCGGCATGCGGTAGAACGTGTTGTTGATCTCGACCGTGGAGAGCCGCGACGCGTAGAAGCCGAGCATATCGTCGGCCTTGCAATCATCGGGATAGAAGGGGCCCTTCCACTCCTTGTACGCGTAGCCGCTCGTACCGACGCGAACGTGCATGCCACTCCTTTCGGGCGCCGGAACTAATGATACGCGCGAACCGTCAGGCCGCTATCGAGATCCTGAACCCGTCCGGGTCGATGACGGTAATCTCATGTGGGCCGCGCGACGGGTCGAATTCGATCCTTGCCCCCCGCGCTTCGAGCTCGTCGGTCAAGTCGGCCAGGTCCTGTCGGGTGGCGCACAGGATCCGGAAACCGCGCATGGGTGGGTTCATCGGGCCCGCGCGACGCTGGCGCAGCAGGAACTGCACGTTGCCGGCCTTGAGCTGGACGGCGATCGGATGTCCATCCAGTTCCGCGATGTCGCTGACCACGAATCCGAGAATGTCGCGATACCACGCGATGCTGCGTGTCAGGTCGCCGACATCGAGTTCGGGCATGATGGCGCGCAGCCGGAGCGTTTCCGGCTTGGCGCGGCTGGGGCGGTCCTCAGCGAGGAGTGGTTCTCCTACTGGTTCCAACATGGGCGTCGTCTCCGCAACGGTCATGACAAACATGCGGAAACGAGGCGCCCGCCGGTGTGATCCGTGGCACGATTCTGGTGGTCAGCGGAACACGCTCTTGACGACGAACCAGACGTTCGCAGGCCGCTCCGCCAGCCGGCGCATGTACCAGGGAAACCAGGCGCTGCCATAGCTGATCAGCACGCGGACGCCGTACCCCTCAGCCGCGAGTTGGCGCTGATCCGCCGTGCCGATGCCGTACAGCATGTGTATCTCACAGGCCGCTTTAGCCAGGCCGTGCTCGCCGGCCCGCTGCTGGAGGGCGGTGGCCAGGCGCATGTCATGCGTCCCGAACACCGGCGGGGTGCCGCCGTTCGCGGCGTGCGCGATCAGCCGAGTACCGATCTCGAGGTAGTTTCGGTCCACGTCCTGCTTCTTCGGGAATGCGACGGCCGCCGGCTCGTTGTAGGCGCCTTTGACGAGTCGGATGGCGGGGTTGAGCGGCAGCAGCGCCTCGAGGTCGTCAACGGTCCGATACAGGTAGGACTGGAGGCAGAGACCCACGTTTTCATGGCGTTCGCGGACCCGGCGGAAGGTCTGCAGGGTCACGTCGACATAACTCGAGTCCTCGATATCGATCCACACCCGGCTTCCGTGTGGTCCGGCGTGAGCGGCAAGCGCCGTCACGTGATCGCTGCAGGTCTGTTGGTCGAGATCGAGCCCCAGTTGGGTGAGCTTGACCGAGATTTCAGCCCGAAGGTGTTGGGCGGCGATCTGGTCGAGGACTCCCTCATAGTGGTCGCGGACGGCGGCGGCGGCGGCGGCGTTGTCGATGTTCTCGCCGAGTTGCGTCAGAATGGCGCCGATCCGCTCCGGCTGGGCGGCGGCCGCCGCCAACGCGTTGCTCGCCTCTTCTCCCGGCATGAACCGCCGGACCGCGCGGCGGGAAAAGGCCCGTTTCCGCATCTGGTTCTCCAGCCAGCGGTTACGGGATCCCCAGAGCAGCAGGTTTCGTGCGATTCCCATGGCGGCGAAAGATGATGGGAGAACCTGCCTACGCAAAGAGGTGATTTGCCGGGGCGGCGCTTGACATCCGGCCGGCCGGAACCTTAATTCCAGCCCGGTGTAAAGATTTTTTCGGAACGGAGCGACCGTGACCCAGCTCTCTCAGGATCGACTCAGCCGGCGCGAGCGCCAGATCATGGACGTCGTCTACCGTCTTGGCGAGGCGACCGCCCACGAAGTGCGGCGCCAGATTCCCGGTGATCCGGGGTACGACTCCGTTCGGGTCACGCTCGGCATCCTGGGAAAGAAGGGGTTTCTGCGGCACCGTCGAGAAGGTCAGCGATATGTCTACTCACCCACGATCCCGTTGGAACAGGCCACCGAGTCGGCGCTGAGCCATATGGTCAGGACGTTTTTCCGCGGTCAGCCGACCAAGGCGATTCTGGCCCTGTTGGACATGCGGTCGACCGATTTGACCGCGGCGCAGCTTGACGAGATTGCGCACTGGATCGAGCAGGCCAGGAAGGAATCGTGACATGTATCACATGACCGAACTGATCAGTACGGGCACCGGCACCGCATTCGTCGCGGAGGTGGCGTTCAAGGCGGTGGCGGCGCTGGGCATCACGTGGGCGCTCGTGCGGCTGTTGCGACGCGCGTCGGCGGCCACGCGCTACGCGACCTGGGTCGTGGGGTTGAGCGTCGTTGTGGCCATTCCCATTGGCGCGGTGGTCCTGCCGGATCTGTCGTTGCCGCTGCTCGTAGGTCCCGCCTCGTCAGCGCCGGCGCCGGCCGCGGCGGCTGAGGTGGCCTATCCGTCGAGCGAACTGATGGCGGTTGCGGCGGCGAATGCGGCCGCCTGGCGTGAGGGTGCTGACGCGCCGATGAGTCGCTTGGGTCACGAGCCGGAAGCGGCCATCCCGGCGCCGGATCGGCGGGTGGGAAGCGTGGTGGCCTGGCTGTTCGTGATCTGGTGGGTCGGGGCCCTGGTGGCGCTGGCGCGCTTGGCGGTCGACTGGATTCGGGCGGGGCTGCTCACACGGCAGGGCGCGGTTGCGGCGCCGGCCAGGGAACAGCGCGTCGCCGATTGGCTTGCCCGGCAGCTCGGCGTGCGCCGGTCGGTGCGCGTGTTGCGGAGTTCGTGGCTGTCGGTTCCGGTGAACTACGGCATCCTCCGACCCGTCGTCGTCTTGCCGGCCGGCGCGGACCGGTGGACCGCCGAGCGCTTGCGCGTCGTGCTGTTGCACGAACTCGCGCACATCCGCCGCTGGGACTCTCTGACGCACCTCGTGGCGGAGATCGCGTGCGCGCTCCATTGGGCCAACCCGTTCGTCTGGCTGGCGGCGAAACGCGCGCACCATGAGCAGGAGCAGGCCTGTGACGACACGGTCATTCGGGTCGGGACTGGATCGACGGACTACGCGCAGCATCTGCTCGAGATCGCGCAGGACGCGGGACCGCGGGGCCCTTCGCTTCGGACGGCACTGGCCATGGCGTCGCCTGCGGCGCTCGTCACGCGCGTGCGCGCCATTCTCGACCCGGCCAACAACCGCGCGCCCACCGCGCAGGGCACCGTCCTGGCGGCCGCCGTCGTGGCGGTCGGGCTGGCGGCACCGCTTACGAGCCTCAACGTCATCGGCGCTTCCAGGCAGGTGCGGGCGGTGCGGGTGGTGGCGCTCGGTTTGTCGGCGCCCGATGCCGCCGTCCGGGTCGCGTCGGCCTGGCGACTGGGTTCGTTCCGTTCGGGGGAAGCCGTGCTGGCGCTGACCCGTTCGTTGAATGATCCGGTACCCGATGTGCGCGGCGCGGCCGCGCTGGCGCTGGGCGCAGTCGGCGAACCCGATGCGATCCCCGGCCTGCTCGCCGCGCTCGATGACGCCGATCCGTACGTGCGCGAGAACGTTCTCCTCGCGCTCTACAAGTTCGACGATCCCCGTGCGCGCGACGCCGTGTTCGGCGCGATGCACGACCCGGAGCACGGAGTGCGGTCGGTGCTCAGCTACGCGCTTGGCGAGATCAAGGGAGATCGGGCGGCGCGCGCGCTCATCGAGGTCATTCGTTTCGACCCCGACGACCATGCGAGATCGATGGCCCTCTGGGCATTCATGGAAACCGGATCGGACATCGTGCCGCCGTTCTTCGTAACGGCCCTGCGGGATTCGTCCAGCGGGATGCGTGGCACCGCGGCCGCGGCGCTCGGCCGATTGGCGTACGCGCCGGCCATCGACGAGCTGGTCCGGGTGCTGACGAACGACGCCGATCCGGCCGTTCGGTTGTTGGCCGGTCAGGCGTTGGAGGCAATGCCGGACGTGCGCGCGGTTCCCGGACTGCTGCGCGCCCTCGACGACTCGGAACGGCGGGTACGAGAGGCGGCGGTGCGCGCGTTGGCGAAGATCGACGACCCGCGTGCGACCGACGGGGTGATCCGCGCGTTGCGCGATCCGGTGCATCAGGTCCGCATGACCGCCCAGTGGGCGTTGGAGGATGCCGATGCGCGACAGTAGGCGAGAGTTGAACGCGCGAGCCCGGAGGTCGCCCCGTCGGGGCCACCGCCGTTCTCGCCTGCACTACGGTGAAAGATTTTCTCCAATGTCCGACGTTCGAGCCCTTTCCCGGAGGAAGCAGATCATGCGCATGACGATCATCAGCGCGTTGGCCGGCCTCGTAATCCTGTCAGCTGGGGTGACGCGTGCTGAAGCGCAGACTCGGCCGCGCGACCGCCTGATCGTGACTACGACCTGGCTGGCCGAGCACCTCGAAGACGAGCACCTCGTGTTGCTTCATGTCGGCGAGGAATACGAGAAAGAGCATATCTCCGGCGCACAGCCGATGTTGCTGCGAGACATCTCAAGCGGTTACGAGCACGAGGCACCGCTCACGCTCGAGTTGATGGCCCCGGAGGACCTTCGGGACGTACTGCAGCGCTTTGGCGTCACCGATGCGTCGCGCATCGTGGTCTATTTCGGCGCCGATTGGGTGACCGCGAGCACCCGCATCATGTTCGCCCTGCACGCCGCGGGGTTGGGTGACCGGGCCTCGCTGCTCGACGGCGGAATGCCCGCATGGAAGGCGGCCGGGCATCCGGTCACTGATGTCGCGACGATACCACGGGTGGGGCGGTTGTCACCGCTGCACCCGGTGAGCCTCGTGGTCGACGCGGTGTGGGTGCAGGCGCACAAGGACCAGCCCGGGTACGCCCTCGTCGACGGGCGCGCCGCGATCTTCTATGACGGCGTGCGCGAGACGGGTGCCGGCAAGGGGCATGTCGCAGGCGCGGGCAGCCTGCCCTTTACCGAGGTGTTCGACGACGAGCTGCGCCTTGCGAGTCCGGCAGCCCTGGAAGCCTTGCTTGCACGCGCCGGCGTACAGCCGGGCGATACGGTCGTGGCGTATTGTCACATCGGACAGCAAGCGACGGCGGCGTTTTTCGCGGCGCGCTCGCTGGGCTACCCATACCGGCTGTACGACGGGTCGATGGATGATTGGGGCAAACGCGGCCTGCCGCTGGTGACGCCGGGCGAGCACCGATGATCGGTGCCGAGGCGGCCGCTGAGGCGAGCGCCGTTCCGTCGGTGTCACGCCGCGCGCGACCGTACCGCAATCCGTATCACGCCGGTATCGGGCTCGGGCTCGTGCTGCTGCTCGCGTTCGTGATCATGGGCCGCGGCCTTGGCGCCTCGGGGGCTTTCTCCACCGTCGTGGCCGTGGGCGTCGGTCAGGCCGCGCCCCAGCGGGCGGCCGCCAACCCCGCATTCGCCCAGTACCTCGACGGGACGGAGCATCCGCTGAAGGATTGGCTGCTGTTCGAGATCCTCGGTGTCACCGTCGGCGGCGCGCTTTCGGGACTGTTTGCCGGCCGTATCAAACGCGTGGTCGAGAAGGGGCCGCGGGTCTCGGCCCGCGGCCGCCTGCTGTACGCCTTCGGCGGCGGGGCCATCATGGGCCTCGGCGCCAAGCTGGCGCGCGGCTGCACCAGCGGACAGATGCTCACCGGTGGCGCGCTGCTGAGCGTGGGGAGCTGGTTGTTCATCGTTACCGCGTTCGCGGCGGCGTACCTCGCGGCGCCGCTCTTTCGGAAGCAGTGGACATGAGGGCGCCGTTTTTCGAGGTGGGGCTGTTTGGCGACAACGCCGGACTCGTGTTCGCGCTCGTGATCGGGCTGGCGTTCGGATGGTTCCTGGAGCAGGGCGGCATGGGCAGTGCGCGCAAGCTGGCCGCGCAGTTCTATCTGACCGATTTCACCGTCTTCAAGATGATGTTCAGCGCGATCGTGACCGCGATGCTCGGCCTCTATTGGCTGGGCCGGTTCGGGCTGATCGATCTGAATCTGGTGTACCTGCCGGCGACATACGTCCTGCCGCAAGCGGTAGGGGGAATCGTGTTCGGAGTCGGGTTCGTCATGGGTGGCCTCTGCCCGGGTACGTCGTGTGTCGCGGCATCGACCGGGCGCACCGACGGCCTCGTGGTGGTGGTCGGGATGTTGTTTGGCGTGTTCGGGTTCGCTCTACTCTATCCGATGCTCGAAGACTTCTATGGCAGCACGGGAATGGGCTCGGTGACATTCGCGTCCCTGCTTCACGTGCCGTATGGCGTATTGGTGCTGCTGGTCGTGCTGGTGGCATTGGCCGGATTCCGTCTGGCCGAGGCGATCGAGGCACGCGCGGGATGACCGGACGCGTCGTTTGGACCGGCTACCGGGCGTTGGCGGTCGCGGCCGTGGTCCTCGGTATCGGCGCGGCCGCGTCGGGAAGCCCGTATCGCCTCTCCCCGGAGGCGTTGGATCCGGGGGCGTTGATGGCGCCGGTGGAATTGGCCCGCATGATCGTGGCGCGCGACTCCGGTCTCCGACTGATCGATCTGCGCGACGCCGCGGCGTTCGACGCGTTCAGCATCCCGACCGCACGGAGCGTCGGACCGTCGGAACTGGCCGACGTGGAGTGGGATCGTCATGGTACGATCGTGGTGTACGATGACCGCGACGCGGACGCCGCCCGGGCCCGCGAGACGCTGGTTGGGCGGGGGTACGATCAGGTGTACGTGCTGGCCGGCGGGCTGACCGGTTGGCTCAACGACGTGATCAACGCCTGGTCGCCCGAGGGCGCGCCGGCGGCGGACCGCGAGGCGTTTCGCGAGGTCGCGGCGCTCAGCCGGTATTTTGGCGGCACGCCGCGCAGCAACGTGCCTGCCGCGGAGCCGGAGGACGCCGACCGTGCCGCACAGCGCGTGCGGCGGCGGGGGTGCGCGCTGTGAGGTCGCCCGGCTTGCGGACCGCTGCGGTAGCGTATTTTGCCGGGCTCCGCCGGCGAGAGTTTGCCCGGTTGGACGAGTCCGACCAGGCGTATCTCGACTACACCGGCGCGGGCCTGTATCCGCGCTCGCTGGTGGCGCGTCACGCGGAGTGGCTTGGTTGCGCGTTGATGGGCAATCCGCATTCCGAACACGCACCGTCGAGGCGGAGTACGTCACTGATCGAGGAGGCGAAGGCGCGTGTCCTGCGGTTCTTTCATGCCGACCCGGCGGAATACGCCGTCGTCTTCACCGCCAACGCGAGCGCCGCGTTCAAGCTGGTGGGGGAGAGTTATCCCTTCGGCCCACAATCTCGTCTCCTCCTGACCGCCGATAACCACAACTCGGTGAATGGGCTGAGGCGGTTCGCGGTCGCGGCGGGTGCCTCGGTGGTGTACGCCGGGCTGGACGGCCACCTCAGTGCGGTCGGCGTGAAAGCGATGCTCGCGCGCGCCGGCCGGCTCGGTCATGCGCCGCGGCTGTTTGCCTTTCCGGCCCAGTCGAATTTTTCCGGTGTGCGGCATCCGCTCGGCTGGATCGACCACGCGCACCACCACGGGTGGGACGTGTTGCTCGATGCGGCCGCGTTCGCGCCCACCAATCCGTTGAATCTCGCTGCCGCCCCGGCCGATTTCGTCGGGCTGTCCTTCTACAAGATGTTCGGCTATCCGACCGGAATCGGTGCGCTGGTCGCGCGACGCGACCGACTGGCGCGGCTGCGGCGGCCGTGGTTCGCCGGCGGGACGGTCGCCTACGTCTCGGTCGAGCACGATCTCGTGCAATACAAGGCTGGAGGCGACGCGTATGAGGACGGCACCGCCGACTTCCTGAACGTGCCGGCCGTCGTGCACGGGCTCGATTTCCTCGACCTCGTCGGGTTGGACCGGTTGGGGGCACACGTGCGTTCGTTGCGGCGGCGGTGCGTGTCCTCCTTACGGGCGTTGCGTCACCCGAACGGGACCCCGGTCGTGACCGTCTACGGGCCGGCACAACCGGGTCGCTGTGGCGGAGTCGTGACGTTCAACCTGTGCGATGCGCGTGGTGCACCGATCCCGTTCGACGTCGTGGAGGCGGTTGCAGCTCGGACCGGCGTAGCGGTGCGCGGCGGGTGTTTCTGCAATCCCGGCGCATCGGAGTTCGCATTTGGACTGCGTGGATCGCGCACGAAGCGCTGCTTCGAGCGGCTCGGCGCCGAGTTCACGCCGCGCCGATTCGCCGAGTGCCTGCCGGGCGGTCACGTAGGCGCGTTACGCGCCTCGTTCGGCGTCGCCAGCGCCGCGAAGGACGTCGATCGGTTGGTTGGCGTGGTGCACGGGTTCATCGATGCCGGCAACCCCACGATCCGGCGGGCCGATCGGCTCGCGAACGAAGCAGTAAGCCCCCAGGTAGCCTCGCCGTAGCTCGAACGTTCGCACCGGCGGCTGACCGGAGTCGGGATGGCGGCGGAGCTGCCTGGCGTCCTGCCCGGTCCACTGCGGTAGCCGCGTCCGGAACGTGACCATACGGCCGCGACAGCAAAGAGCAGGACGAACGGGATGCGCTTTTGCATTGGCAACCTGACCCCCGGATGTGTTCGTCGTGGGCGGCATGTCGGTGGTGCTGGCCGGCTGGCGTGAGACGACCATCGACGTCGACCAGGTTTGGATGGCGAGACAGCGACGCGGGACCGACACCGCGGCGGCACGCTCCATCCGGCTACCGACTGACGCGCCAGGGCGCCCACGTGCCTCCGCGTTACCTGACGAAACCGATGAAGTCGGCGCTGGGATGACCCACATCCCGCCATCGACCGCAATTCCCGCGCGATGCGGGCGGGCCGGGTATCGGGCAGCGTATGGGGGAGGATCAGAATCCCGCAGTGCGGATCGCCGGCGCGGAACGCTTCCACGGTGAGCGTGATGCAGTCATTCCTATGGCGCGTGATGAAGATCCGGCCGCCGGCCGCCGCGAGGCGGGGCTGGCCGAAATCGCGCCTGCAACCCTTTGACGCCGTCGAGTGTCGAACGGGTCAGAATCCACTGGAGACGGCAATGGTATCGAAGACATGGCTGGCGACCGCCGCGCTCGCGTTCTGTGCCGCGACGGCGAGCGCCCAGTCGGGCGAGGACCGGTGTCGCGATTGGAACGACAGGCATTGGAACGATAACGATCGGGAGCGCGGCTGGTTCTGCGAGGTGCGCGAGGTGACGATCCCGGCCAATCGCGACGTGCTGATGGTCGATGGCGACCTGAACGGCGGGATCGAAGTCGAAGCCTGGGACGGCAACGACATCCGGATCCAGGCCCGGGTCTTCGTGCGGGCGCGGACCGACGGGGACGCCGAGGAGATTGCCGGCGAGGTCGAGGTGAGGACCGACGGCACGATCCGCGCGACGGGCCCACGGCTCGGCAGGCGGGAATCGTGGGGCGTGAGTTACCGCATCTCCGTGCCCCGATCGACGAACCTCGATCTCAGGGTCCATAACGGCGGCATTTCGGTCGCAGGCGTGTCGGGGCGCGTCCGGTTCGATGCGCTGAACGGCGGCGTGAGGTTGATCGACCTCTCGGGTGACATCCGTGGCAGCACCACCAACGGCGGGCTGGACATCGAGCTGACGGGGCGGGGCTGGGAAGGCGACGGGATGGACGTGCGCACCACCAACGGCGGAGTCAAGATCACGGTGCCCGAGAACTACTCGGCGGAGCTGGAAACCGGTACGGTCAACGGGGGCATGCGGGTGGATTTCCCGGTGACGGTTCAGGGTCGGATTGGGCGATCATTGTCCGTCACGCTGGGTGCCGGCGGCAAGCGAATCCGGGCATTCACCACGAATGGTGGCGTGGTGCTGCGCCGGATCTAGCAGTTGCGAACTGACGTACCGGCACTAGCCCCGCCGCCGGCGCCACCATCTCCCGTGGATCTTCGCCTGGATCACGTCGTCCACCGAGAGGTTCTTGAATCCTGCTTCTTCCAGCTCCTCGATGAACCGATGGTCCACGCCGTGGATGCGTAACTTCACGAGCGTCGACGGTGATATCCCGTCGTAGCCCGCCTCGGCCATCTCGCGCACGAATCGCGGGCTCACCCCGTGGATACGAAACTGTGTCAACGTCCGGGCCGACAGGTCGCGGTATCCCTCCTCGCCAAGGTCCGCGACGAATTCCGGGCTGACCCCGTGGATCCGGAAGCTGACGAGGTCGTCGAAGTCCAGGTCCTCGAGTACCGCCTCCGCAATCGCGCGTGCGAACTCCGGAGAGACGCCGTGGATGCGGGCGCGTCGCAGATCCGACATCGAGAGATCGTCGAACATCTGGTGCATGTCGGTGATGAATGACGCCGAGACGCCGTGAATGCGCATCTGTACGAGTCCATCGACCGACACGTCCGTCACGCCCGCCGCGCCGACGTCTTCCACGAATCGCGGGTCGACGCCGTGGATGCGCATACGCACGAGATCGTCGGCGTCGATTGACCGGTACCCGAGATCGTTCATGCCGCGTACAAACTCCGCGGACACGCCATGGATGCGGAACCGGATCAAGTCATCGATCGGAAGATCGCGGTACCCGAGCCCGGCCATGTCATCGACGTACGCGGGGGTGGCGCCGTGGATCCGCATGCGAATCAGATCCCGCGCCGTCGCGTCCCGGTATCCGCGTTGTTGTATGGCCGTCACGAACGGCGTGGTCACGTCTTGCAGCGTCATGTGGAACTGATCGCGCGTGGCGAGATTACGGTAGCCGAGTTGGGCCATCGCGTCGTGGAACCCGGCGTTTCCGATCCAGGTGAAGTCGCCCCACGCCTCGCCACGGTCCTGTTGACCGGTGAAGGCGATCGTGCCGGCCTGGCGTTCGAGCGAGAACGAGACGGGTCCCTCGGCCCGGGAATCCAGGGAAGGAAAATCGGTGAATTGATCGGTCGCGATGGTGAAACCGTGGTTGCTTTGCTCACCGTCGATCCGGGTGCGCAGCGAGAGGTTGATCCGGCCGTCACGTCGTTCGATGCGTCGAGTTTCCCACGTTCCCTCGACGGTCCGATCCTGAACCGCGGTCGCGGCCATCGCGGTCGTGGTCACGACCGCTGCTGCGAGCAACGATGCGAGTACCTTCATGCGTACCTCACCTGGGAAGGGTCGCCAGGTTAGATGCATCAGGCCGGCGGATGGTTGGCATGGCAGGCTACGGGCCATGAGGCCCGCGTGATCAGACCGCTTCCGCACGCGCGGGGGGGGGGGGCACGCAGACCCTTGCCTTCGAACAGCGGATCGGGGCGTACGCGCCGTGGGGCGGGTACGCGGTCGCGGCCTAGTTCCGGCCCTGGAACATCTGCTCGACCGGCACGCGGAAGAACCCCTCCGGGGCCGCGAACAGACCATCGTCCACCGCCGTGCGCTCGACGGACAGCGTCTCGTTGATCGAGAACTTCTCGTCGTCGAGTGTCATCATGAACAAGGGAAATCCGGTCTCCGACAGCAGTGCCGACACGACCCGCGCCATCGCTTCCTCGTCCGGATCCTCCTCGGAGCCGAACGACATCGTTCGCGCGTACGTGCCGATCTTGCGGAACGACTCCCCCGCATCGCGGAGGTCGGTGGAAGTCCATGTCAGCTTCACCGCGTCGCCGACCTCGATGCGATAGCCGGCGGATGCGAACCCGGCGACGGTGCGGCGGTCCGGCATCTCGATGAACCGGCCGCGGGCTTCCGGGGCGAGGGCCAACATGGGCGGCTTGAACCCTGGGCGCAGGCGGGCCATGTCGTCGAGGGTCCACTCGACGTAGGCGTTGTTGCTGGCAAGCACGATACGGAACAGGCCGCGCTCCACGTCGATCGTCGCATAGCCGCCCGGGCCGCCAATGGCCCCGGAAGGCGACTCGAGGCGCGCAAGGGCGCCCTTGATGGTGAACGTAATGTCGGTGACCTCAAAGCCCGCTGCCGCGTCGGCGGCCTTGCCGAACGCCATCAACTGCGCCGCCGTCGTGCCGAAGACCGTTTGTCGGTCGAGTCCGGACTGCTCCATGAACGCTTCCGCGCTGACCTCGATCTCCCGAAGCTGGATGACTCCCTCGAATCCCTGGGCGTGCACAGCCGGTCCCGCCAGGCCGGTACCAGCGATCGCGAACGCGATCTTCGAGACGAGATGCATGGGGTGCTCTCCGCTTGGAGGATGGTGAGCAGTCTGAATGAACGGGGCGGCACCTACGATACGAAAAAACCACGCCGCGAACTATCCGTTGTCCGCTTCCGTGGACGCCGTGGCGGCCGGCACGCCAGGATCTATGCGCAGAAGTCGTTGGTTGTCAACGTGTTAGGCCGGAGGCAATGACGGGCATGCAGGTTGCAGTTCTGCGGTCGTGCAGGGGTTTTCTCTTCGTTTGGGGGCGACATGAAGACGCGCGCGTTGGGATCGTTGGTGCTGCTCCTCGGGCTGGTCGCGACCGGGCAAGCGACGGCCCAGGCACAGGGAGGCGGTCTGCGTGAGGTCCATCGGCACCAAGGCTTCTGGTTCAGTATCGGTGCGGGAGGCGGGTGGGCGGATACCGATTTCAGGCTCGGCAACACCGGCCGCGGTGGGGCGGGCTACTTCAGAATGGGCGGGACCGTGAGTCCCCGCGTGTTGTTCGGCGGTGAGGTGCTCGCCTGGTTCACGCGGGTGAACGGTCGGGACATTTCCCGCGCCAATATCACCGCGGCGGCGCTGCTGTATCCAAGCCTCCGGGGCGGCTGGTTCATCAAGCCCGGGTTCGGCTTTGCGACCTATGACATCGACGGGTTCGAACGCTCGGGGATCGCGACGACGGTCGGCACCGGTTTCGACTTCCGGCTGACCCGAAACTTCTATGTGACCCCCAACGTGGACTACCAGGTGCAGTTCTTCGCCGATGACACGGTTGGCAGTCTGCTGATCAGCCTCGGCGCGACCTGGCACTGACC
Organism: Gemmatimonadales bacterium; assembly: GCA_036397455.1. Classification (GTDB taxonomy): domain Bacteria; phylum Gemmatimonadota; class Gemmatimonadetes; order Gemmatimonadales; family GWC2-71-9; genus JADFNB01. Next base: position 13,415 of record DASWIX010000071.1, read on the forward strand.
GATCGTTGCGGCGCCGAGTCACGGACGGGCCAGTTCCGCCTCCGCCGCGATCGAGCCGAACGCCGCCCAGTAGTCTCCCGCCCGGACGATCGTCTCGAAGATCCGTCGCGCCTCGTCAGGCCGACCGCTGACCAAGTGCCAGTTCCCCACGCCGTACGCGGTCGTGACGTCTTCCAGCGACAGCGGCCCGCCTGACGAATCCAGCAGGGAATCGACCGGCAGTTTCCCCGTGTACAGCAGCAGAAGCCGGTAATACCCCGTGTTCTCGATGACATCCATGTCCGCGCGCACGGGGGCGAGCAGCGCGCCGGCGTCGGCGTCGCGACCGAGGCGCCGGAGCGTCATGTACGCCCAGTTGGCGGTGGCGACCCACATGTCGTCGTTGGTGGACGCCGCGAGACCGGACCGATACGCGTCGAACGCCCGTTCAAACTCCCCCTTCAGATAGTGTGCGAGTCCGAGGTGGTACCACACGTTCGTATGGAGCGTGCTCCGAGGCTCGTTACGCGCATTCGGTAGCCCGTCCGGTTCGATCTCGTCCGGCAGCCGTGCAACCAGCTTCGCGGCGCGCGTCAGATCGGCAATGGCGTCGTCGAACCGGCGAACGGAGATGTACCGATGCCCGCGGTGCCGCAGCAGCCGCGGGTCGTCCGGATGCCGTGCCAACCCGCGGGTATAGATGTCGATGGCGTCCTGGTAGCGGGAGACGTATGCCGTCCGCCTGCCGAGCCAGATGAGCGCGGCGAGGTCGAGCGTGTCGGCATCGTAACGCGCCCTGGCGCTATCGAGCTGGATGACGCGGTCGCCGCGAACCGCATCGCTGAGCGGCGGTGCCCGCAAGGTGTCACCGAGCAGGGAGACGGCCTCGAACGGTGGGGGCGCTGTGTCCGATCGAGCGGCGTCACCTCCACATGCCACCAGGATCAACCCCATCAGCGGTCGTGTCTCACACCAACGCATGTCCCACTCCGGGATCGAGAACGCCCAAGGTTAGCGCGGCCGTGACGTCGGAGCCAGGGTCGATGCGATCGCGGGCGCCCTCCCGGGTCATAGGTGGGGCGCACCGGCGTGGACGAACGCGGTGGTGGTTCGGACGTCCGCGGTCAGAATCCCGGAATGAAGCCGAACTGCCAGGTCCACCGCTTGCGCTCGAAGGCGTAGGCGTAGTCGAACTCGACGACGGCGAACCCAAAGAGGTTCATTCGCACCGCCAAGCCGGAGCTATACACCGGATAGCGGTTCCCACCGAGGAAGAACGCCTGCTCGTTCCGCGAGGTCGCGGGGTTGTTCGCCGACCAGGCGAGCCCCGCATCCCCGAAGAACGCCAACTCGATCGGGAGGTAGCCGTAGTAGCCACTGCCGACCCCGAGTGCGCCGAGCAATGGAAAACGGATTTCCGCGCTGGCGACGGCCACGCGAGAGCCCTGCAGTCGGTCGAAGAGCAGGCTGAGGTTCCCGCAATCCGGCGTCTCGTCGCATTCAGACGACGCGAACGAGTTATTGTCGTATCCGCGTACGAGCCCTGGATATCCGAGGAAGATTGGTTGCAGGCGTTCCTCCGCCGCTCTGCCACCCCAACGCCCGTAGTGGAAGAGGCGCGTGGCGAACGTGAACGGCCGGACGGGGACGATGTACTTCCGGACGTCACCAAGCAGGGCGACGTAGCTCGCGTTGCCGAGCGCCGGGCTGATCTCGAAGCGATACCGCTGCCCCACGATGGGCGATGTCGCACCTTGCAGGCTGTTGTCGTACACCAACGCCAGACTTGCCGTCGCCACCTGGATGCTGGCGAGCGTCGTGTCGTCCGTCGTGTCGAGGACGACATCGCCGTTGGCGGTCCGGCCCCGCTCGCGCACCTCGAGTCCGTAGCGAATGTCGCGCACGCCCGCGGACGCTTCGACGCGGCGCACCCGGCTGAACGGATACGCCACGAGCCCGGTGAGTTCGCGGGTGGTCAAGCGCTGCTTGACGACCTGCTCGACGAAGACGGTCTGACTGTCAATCGTGGTGAAGAACCCGGAGACGAATCCCGTGAGATACGGGACCTGCTGCGCGAAGATGCCCCAATTGAGGCGCCGGGTGAGATTGGTGTAACCAAGGACACCGCCGATGTCCTTGAGTGACCCGTTCACCTGAAGCGCGGTGGTCAGATTCCGGTTCCCCAACATGTCGCTCCAATAGAGCGCGGCCCCACCGCCAATGGCGGTCCCGAACGAGCTGGTGCCGACGATCAGCGACGGTTGTGCGACGTAGTCGAGCGCCAGGCCCGGCGAGTACGGGTCGGTTTCGAACTCCAGGGTGTCAGCCAGTCCCGTGCGGGCGTCGGCGAGCACGGTCACGACGTCATCGGTGATGCGCTCGGCCGGCGGCAGTGAAGCGGGATCGACGGATGCGAACCGGTCGACCACGGGCGTGCCGGCCAGGACGGTGGGATCGTCCACGGCGTACAACTGGTAACCGTCATTCTGGTACACCGACATGACGAGCTTGTCGGTCGTCCGCGCCACGGTGAGCGCGGGGCTGAGCGGTGTGATGCCCGAGACCCCGGTATACAGGTTGGTGACCTGCGCCGTCTCACCGTCGGCGAGACGTATCCGATACACGTTGGTGATGCCGGAACGATCCGACAGAAACAGGAGGCTGGCGCCATCCGCCGACCACTGTGGGTTGAACAGCCTCCCTGCATCGAAACTGGCAACGTGCTCGATCGCGCCGGTCGCGGGCGTCAGGATCGCCAGCTGGTACGGTCCGTAGGCCAGGTCCTCCAGATCGGTGGTAAACCGGTCGGTGGCGAACGCGATGCGGCTCCCGTCCGGCGACCAGGTCGGTTCGATGTCGCCGTAGGGGTCGTTGGTCAGCCGGCGAAGCAGACTTCCTTCGAGGTCATAGAGGAACAGGTCGGACAACCCGCCGCGCAGTGCCGAGAACACGATATGCCGGCCGTCAGGCGACCAGTCGGGGTTGTAGATCTCGTCCAGCTCGGGGAGCACGATGTCTCTCGTTCGATCGCCGCTCTCGACGTCGATCAACGAGAGGACCGGCTTGCCTTTGGTCACGCCCGCGAGCGCGAACCGGCGCCCATCGGGCGACCAGGCGCCGGCGGAGTTGATGAACTGCAAGCTCTCAAAATGCGGATCGACCGCGGTCCGCGTGACCTTCCGGACGATCTTGCCGGTCTCGACGTCGCCGATGAAGATGTCGATCGAGAACAGGTCCCTGGCCGAGATAAACGCGAGATACCGGCCATCGGGGCTCAGCGATGGCGCGACGCTCGTTTCCCCGGCCGGCCCGTCTGAAAAGAGTCGCGTGCCGTATTCCGAGGCCGGCGTGGTCAGCGCGACCAAGGGGTCATACGTGGTGTGGATGGCGCGGTGCCACGCGCCGGAAAGCGAATCGGCCGAGGTCCCCAGCAGGCGCGAGATGGCCATCTCGGGATTTTGCGCCCGCCCGGCCGTCTTCAGGAGCCTCCCGACAACCTCGTCGCCGTACCGGCCGCCGACATACGCCCACAGGGCGTGTCCCCACCGGTAGGGGAACCAGGTGTACGGATCGCCGAGCTGTTGCAGGCTGGGGAGCTTGTCGCGCGCCGCCCCGTCCCGGATCCACATCGCCGTATTGCCGTCGATTGGTCCGATGGAGAGGTACTCGGCCATGCCCTCGATGAACCACAACGGCAGGCGCAGCGCCCCGGGGATGCCGCCGGTTTGCACCGACCGCCCCTCACCGGTGATCTCAAACTGGAAAGCATGCACCAACTCATGGCCCAGGACGTGATCCGTCTCGGCCAGACCGCCGGCAAACGGCAGCACCATCCGCCGCTTGAAGACTTCGGTGACCCCGCCGGTGGATTCGCCCAGCTCGCCGGTCAGGGCGTTGGTCTGCTCGAAGTGCGGGTGACTGGCGTACATGATCAGGGGCTGCCTGCTCGACAGCTCATGATTCAGCAGCCGCGACAGCCGCGAGTACCATCGCTCCGCCATCCGCCCGGAAAGGACCGCGGCTTCCCGCTCTTCCGGATAGTGGTAGATGTCGAAGTGCTCGGTCCGCAGCACGACAAAATCGAAACGTTCGTATTGGACCTTGTTGCGGCCGAAGTACTGTGCCTCGGTCGGCGAGGCCGTCACGGCAAGCGCAATGGTTCCGAGGATCAACAACGACGTTCTGATGGAGACGGTCATGGACAATCCGGGATGTGGACGTGCACCGATCGTGCGGTTCTACCCCTAAGTAACCGGTCGTGCGATCAGAGGTTCCCCCTGCACGACAACCGGGTGCGTCATTCTGTTACCGCCGAGTGGGGCGCGGGGATGGCGGTTGGCGCAACCGGCTCAAGAAACTCGTCGCGGTACATCCTGGTCAGGACGAAGAAGTAGCTGAGCGCCAGTGGACCGATCAGGATGCCGAGGATACCAAAGTACCTGATGCCGGCGAACGCCCCCACGAGCGTCACCATCGGGTGAATCTGCGCCCACCGGCGATACACGAACGGCCGAATGAAGTTGTCGGCGCTGGCCACGATCACGCCGCCCCAGATCACCAGGAACACGGCCGCGGGCCAACGCCCGTCGATGGCGAGGGCGATGCACGCCGGACCCCAGATCACGAGGCTGCCGATCACCGGCACGATCGAAATGAGTCCCGTCACCGTGCCCCAGAACAACGCGTTGTCCAGACCGATCAACCAGAACGCGGTCCCCACCAGCACGCCCTGGACGAGCGCGATGAGGAAGATGCCGATGAGGGTCGAGTTGGTGACGTCGCGGAACCGCTGCCGCAGCGTTTCCGCGTTCGTCTCGGAGAACGGAATGTAAGGGCGGAACAGGTCCCAGGCGCGCTCCGGCGCGAGACAGAGGAAGTACAGGCCGAAGAACGCGATGGTCAAATTGAGCACGAGCCGGGTCGCGGTCCCGATCAGGCTGAAGGCGCTGGCCCCGAGCCAGGTGATGAGCTGCTCGCCGATCGACGCGAGGCGCGGACCGACCTCGAACGTGCCCAGTTGCAACGCGGCAATCCGCTGGAGCGCCGGGCCGTGGATGACATCCCGGGCGATCCCCTGCGCCTCGTTGACCAGCAGTGTCGCGATAGAGACGCCGGGGAAGATGACCAGCAGGACCGCGATCGCCGTCACCACCGATGCCGCGAGCGCGGGCCGGAGCCGGCGACGGAGGATCTCGTTCAGTGGTCGTGCGAGCACATACAACACCGCGCCGCCGATGAGGCCGCTGGTGTAGGGCGACAGCGCGATCGCGAGGGCCACGCCGAGCAGGATCACCGCGACGGCGGCCCGCTGGCGGTTGGTATCGAGCAAGGGCATCGGGGTGTAAGGTAGCCGGAAGACCGCCTCCCCGACCACGGGCCGGGTCCCGCGGCGTTCACGCCGCGACTAAGTTTCGCCCGATGACCCCTCCCGAACGCACACCGGATCCGCATCAGGCCGCTGCCAAGGTCGTGCGGATGCTCCGGACCGCCGGCGATCCGGCCACACGCGAGGGCATGCGCCGGTATTTCAAGTCCGACGAGGACGTGACGTTCTTCGGCGTGCCGGCACCGGCGATCCGGCGGATGGTGCGGGATCTGTTCGCTGAGGCTCGAACCCGTTGGACCTACGCCAATGGGCTGGCGTTTTGCGACGCGATGGTCAGCCGGCCCGAACTCGATGCGAAGCTGTGCGGGATACTCCTTCTCGCGCGGTACGAGCGGCACTTTCCGGCTGGCCTGCTGGCGGTGGCGCGCCGCTGGTTGGCGACCGACCGGCTGGCCACGTGGGCCGCCGTCGACGCGCTGGCACATCGGATCGTGAGTCCCCTCATCGAGCGGTATCCGAACGCGGGCCCGCAGGTGCGGCGCTGGGCGTCCGCCCGCAACGTGTGGGTGCGGCGCGCCGCGGCGGTCTCGTACGTCCCACTCGCCAGGCGGGGGGATCGGTTGGACGACGCGTACGCCGTTGCCGACGCGATGTTGGACGAAACCCACGACCTGCTGCACAAGGCGACCGGCTGGCTGTTACGCGAGGCCGGCAAGACCGACATGCGACGACTGGAGCGTTACCTGCGCGATCGCGGCGCCCAGGTTCCTCGCACCGCCCTGCGGTACGCCATCGAGCGGTTTCCCGATCCTGCCCGTCGCGCCCTCTTGGAGTCCACCCGATGACCACACACGCCTTGGCCGCACTCACCGCCGGGTTCGATCCGGTCTACGCGGTCCTCGACCCGACGCCGCAATACGCCTGGCCGCTGTTGGCCCAACGCGCGGGGTGCGACGTCTGGGTCAAGCACGAAAACCATACACCCACCGGCGCGTTCAAGGTGCGGGGGGGCCTGACCTATCTCGCTGAACTCAAACGCACCCAGCCGGATGTTCGGGGCGTCATTGCGGCGACCCGAGGGAACCACGGCCAGAGCGTCGCGTTTGCGGCGGCGCGGCACGGATTGTCTTCGGTGGTCGTGGTGCCGCACGGCAACAGCGTCGAGAAGAACGCCGCGATGCGGGCGTTTGGTGCCGAGCTGGTGGTGCACGGGCGCGACTTCCAGGAGGCACTCGAATACACGGTCGGCCTGGCGGAGGAGCGCGGCCTGCACGTCGTGCCGCCGTTCCATCCCGCGTTGCTGCGCGGAATCGCGTCGTACGCGATCGAGTTCTTCCGCGCGGTCGACGAGCTGGCCGCGGTGTACGTGCCGGTTGGCCAAGGATCCGGTATCTGTGCCGTCATCATGGCGCGGGACGCGTTGGGTCTCACCACCGACGTGATCGGCGTCGTTGCGGAGGCCCTGCCCGCCTATCGCCTGTCGTTCGAGGCGGGCGCGCCCGTATCCACCGACCCCGCCGATACCATCGCGGACGGGGTCGCCTGTCGGGTGCCCATTCCGGAGGCGCTGGATATCATCACGCGTGGTGCCGCCCGCGTGGTGTCGGTGAGCGAAACCGCCATCCGCCAGGCCATGCGGCACTACTACACCGATACGCACAACGTCATCGAGGGTGCCGGAGCAACTCCGCTCGCGGCGCTCCTGGCGGAACGGGCGATGATGGCTGGCAAGCGCGTCGGCGTGGTCGCCTCGGGTGGGAACGTCGATCGGGAGGTGTTTCTCGACGTGCTGCGTGCGGACGACTGACCCCGCCAGGGCGGGGACCGTTTCCACGGGATCGGGTGTATCTTGTCCCGTTCGTGATTCGCCGTGATCCGCTCACGAGGTCCCGCATGCCCCGTTCCCGCACCCGTTGCTTCGTTCCGGTCGCCCTGATTCTCGCGGCCGGCCCCGGCTCGCTCCAGGCCCAGACCTTCGTCCACTCGATCACGGCGGCGCCGGCCGTATCCGGTTTCGGCAGTGCCGTGGCGGTGGGTGAAGCCGACGTGCTCGTGGCGGAGCCCTTCAACGCAAGGACCGCCGGCATGGTGTTCGTCTATCGCAAGGGCGAGGACGGGTGGGCCGAGGTCCTGCGGCTGACCGCGTCGGACGCGACGTCAGGGGATCAGTTTGGTCGGGCGATCGCGCTCGACGGCTCGTACCTCCTGGTGGGGGCGCCGGCGGCCGGTGGCGCAAGGGGCGCGGCGTACGTGTTCCAGCGCTCGCGCTCGGGTGAATGGACGCAGGTCGCACGGCTCGCGCCTGAGGGCGCCGCGGCAGGCGGGCGGTTCGGGGCGGCCGTCGCGATCACCGGCGACGTGGTGATGGTCGCGGCCGGGGGATCGAGTGAATCGCCGGGGGTGGTGTACGTGTTCGAGCGGGACGGGACGCGCTGGGCCCCGCAGGGTACGCTCGGTCCGATGGAAGCGGAAGCAGACGACGGCTTCGGCGCCGCGATCGCGCTGGGCGCTGAGGTGGCGGTGATCGGCGCGCCGCGCCGCACCGGCCGGGCCGGTGCGGCGTTCGTATTCCGTCGCGGTGCCGGCGCCGCGCGCTGGACCGAGGAAGCGATGCTCCTTGGCGGTGACGGCGAGGCGAATGCGCAGTTCGGGTCCGCCGTGTCGCTGGACGGGCCGGCGGTGGTGGTGGGCGCGCCGTTCGCGGACGGATCCGTGGGCGCGGTCTTCACGTTCGCTCGTGACGTGGAGGACGGCACATGGAGCGTCAACGACCGGCTGGTGCCGTTCGACGGCGCGCGGCAGAACCGGTTCGGCGCGGCCATTGCCGCGGCGGACGACGCGCTCTGGATCGGCGCGCCGGGTGCGTCGGGGTTCCAGGGACGCGTGTACCAGGTGCGGCGCGGCGCGGCCGACGGCTGGGCCGGCGTGGGCAAGCTCGGCGCCGAGGGGTTGGCGCGCGGCGACGCGTTTGCCGGGGCCGTCGCGGTCCGCGGCACCGTGGCGGTGGTCGGGGTCGTCCGCGCCGATTACGGCGAAGGGACCGCGATGATTTTCGAGCGGCGCGATGGGCGCTGGCAGGCCGTGGCGACGGTGCTCAGTGAGGTGGGCAATTATGCGCCGATCGTCGGCGGCCAGATCGACTGCGCATCGGGCGTCGCCGCGCAATTCGACTGCGACGGGATGAACCTCGTCGCGTTTATGCCGGTAAGCGCCATCGGCGGTGCGCGCGGTGTCCGAGTCAACGACATCTGGGGCTGGACCGATCCCGCGACCGGCCGCGAGTACGCCCTGGTGGGCCGGGTAAACGGAACGTCGTTCGTCGACGTCACCGAGCCCGCCGATCCGCAATACCTGGGCGACCTGCCCAAGACGGAGGGGGCGCCCGGCAGTACCTGGCGGGACATCAAGGTCTATCGCGACCACGCGTTCATCGTGGCCGACGGCGCCGGCGAGCACGGCATGCAGGTGTTCGATCTCACACGGTTGCGTGGCGTCACCGCTCCCGTCACGTTCACGGAGACGGCGCACTACGACCGGATCCATTCCGCGCACAACATCGTCATCAACGAGCAGACCGGATTCGCGTACGCGGTCGGCAGCAGTGCCGGCGGCGAAACGTGCGGTGGTGGGTTGCACATGATCGACCTGCGGCAGCCCGATCGGCCGACGTTCGCCGGCTGCTTCGCCGACAGCGAGACGGGCCGGCGCGGCACCGGCTACAGCCACGACGCCCAGTGCGTCGCGTACCACGGGCCCGACACGGAGCACGCCGGGAAGGAAATCTGTTTCGGCGCCAACGAGACCGCGTTGAGCATCGCCGACGTGACCGACAAGGACGCGCCGGTCGCGTTGTCCCGCGCGTCGTATCCGAACGTCGCGTACACCCATCAGGGTTGGCTGACCGAAGACCAGCACTATTTCTACATGAACGACGAACTCGACGAATTGCGCAGCGATCTCGCCGGCACGCGCACGCTCGTCTGGGACGTGACGGACCTCGACGATCCGGTGCTCGTGAAGGAACACTTCGGAACCGAGAAGGCGACCGACCATAACCTCTACATCCGCGGCAACCTGATGTACCAGTCGAACTACGTCAGCGGACTCCGGGTGCTCGACATCAGTGACGCGGAGAATCCCGTCGAGGTCGGCTTCTTCGATACGGTGCCCTACGGCGACAACGGCGCCGGGTTCGGCGGATCGTGGAGCAACTACCCGTTCTTCACCAGCGGCATTGTGATCGTCACGAGCGGCCGGGAAGGGTTGTTCATCGTCAAGCAACGGGAGCTTGTGCCCTGAGCGGCGAATTCCCACCGCACAACGGATTGGTGCAACGATGCGATACGTAACCAAACGTTCGTCATGGTCTCCCGCGGCGCTGGCCCTTCTCGGCGCGCTCGCGCCGCCGAGGGCGGCGGCGCAGGGGTCGGACGCCCACCTGCTGTACGTGTGCAGCCAGGACGCGGCGGTGGTGTCCGTGATCGACACGCGGCGCAACGAGGTCGTCGAGACCATCGATCTCCAGGCGCTCGGATTCCCGGCCAACGCGAAACCGCATCACACGGTCGTCGAGCGTGACGGCTCGTTCTGGTACCTGTCGCTGATCGGCGCCAACAAGGTGTTGAAGTTCGACCGCGACAACCGGGTGGTCGGCCAACTGGACTTCGTCGCCCCCGGCATGCTGGCGCTGCATCCCGAGACCGACGCGATGTACGTCGGGCGCTCGATGAGCGCGGTCAACCCGCCGCAGCGGATCGGGATCATCGACCGATCGACGATGACCATCGATGAGCTGGACGCCTTTTACCCGCGTCCGCACGCCCTGGCGGTCGCGCCCGCCGGCGGGTTCGTCCTGACGGCGTCGCTGGCCGAGAACCAGATCACGATCGTCGACGCCGCCACCCTGGAACTCACCACCCGGGCCATCGACGGCGGTCACCAGATGCTGGTGCAGTTCGCGTTTTCACCCGACGGATCGCGGCTCGTGGCGGGCGGGCAGATGTCCGGCGAGTTGCTGGTGTTCGACGCGACCGCGTTACCGGCGCTGCGACTGGTGAAGCGGATCCCGGTGAACGCGGAACCCTGGCATCCGGTGTTCACGCCCGACGGCCGTTCGGTCTACTTCGGGAACAAAGGCGCCAACACCGTCACCGTGGTCGATGCCACGACGTGGGAAGTGGCGGTGGTGATTGAGGGTGAGGGGCTGGCCGAGCCCCACGGAAGCGCCGTCTCGCCCGACGGGCGCTTCGTGTACATCACGAGTAACAACCTCAAGGGTGTGTATACCGACAGCCACGGCGGGCATCCGGGAACGGTGGCCGTCATCAATACCACGACGCATCGCATCGAGAAGGTCATCGAGGTACCGCCGGGCGCGACGGGACTCAGTGCGCGACTCCGCTAGTCGCGCGCTCCTCGCGGTGTTTGCGTTTACCGGGTGCGCCGGAGGCGGCGCGCGCGGCGCCGGCGGGCCTGCCCCGACCGCCCGCGCGTTCCCGCCGGTCTTCGAGCGCATGGTCAGCGGCATCGAGGTCCTCGATCGCGATGGCCGCCCACTGCCGCACCCCTTCCTCGGCGGGCTGAACGTCCCACGACCGCAACTGGTTGACGTCGATCGTGACGGCGATCTGGATCTCTTCATCCAGGAACGCTCGGGCGGACTCACCTACTTCGAGCGGGTGGGTGGGCCCGATGAACTGCGGTATGCGTGGCGCACCGACCGGTACCAGGACCTCGAGATCGGCGAGTGGTTCCGCTTCGCCGACATCGACGGCGACGGCGACTACGACCTGCTCGCGGAGGAGCGGTTCAGCTTCATTCGCTACTACCGCAACGACGGGCGACCGGGAGCGCCGGCCTTCGTGCTCGCCGCGGACACGCTGCGCGCGACCGATGGCGCTCCGCTGTTTTCCGATCGGCAGAACATCCCCAACGTGGTCGACATCGACTGCGACGGCCGGCTCGATCTGTTCATCGGACGGTTGATCGGCACCGTGAGCCGGTACGAGGCCGAAGCGACCGACGAACACGGCGTGCCGCGATTCACCCTGGTGACCGAGCGGTTCGAAAACATCGAAATCGTCGCGCAGATCGGCAGCCTGCACGGCGCCAACACGCTCACGTTCGCCGACGTCGACGCCGACGGCGACTACGATCTGTTCTGGGGTGATTTCTTCGAGGCGGGCCTGTTGTTCATTGAGAACACCGGCCCCGACTGCGCGACCCCCGTGCTCCGCGGCGAGCCGGTGAAGTTCCCGCTGGACGATCCGATCGAAACGAGCGGCTACAACGCGCCCAGCTTCGGGGACGTGGATGGTGACGGCGATCTCGATCTGCTGGTTGGCGTGATCGGTGGTGCCTATAACCCGAACCGGACGACGGCGGACAACCTGCGCCTGTTCGAGCAGACCGCACCGGGGTCCTTTGGCCTCCGCTCCCTGCGGTTTGCCGGCGCCATCGACGTGGGCAGTGAGAGCCTGCCGGTGTTCGTCGACGACGACGGGGACGGTGACCTGGACCTGTGGCTGGCGAACAAGATCGAACCTGAGGCGCCGTCGACCGGCGGGATGGTCCGGTTTGAGAACCGCGGCACGGCGCAGCGTCCGGCGTTTGCCTGGAGCGGGACCATCGACCTGGGCCGTGCCTACCATTATGCGCCCGCGTTCGGCGATCTGGATGGCGATGGCGATCTCGACCTGTTGCTCGGCAATTGGCGCAAGGACGTGCAGTGGTTTCGCCAGGACGGGTCCCCCCAGCGGCCCGACTACGTGCTGGTCGATTCGTCGGTGGTATCGCTCACGCGGGGGAGTAACACCACGCCGGCCTTGGTCGACATCGACGCGGACGGCGACCTGGATCTGTTCGTCGGCGAAGCGTCCGGAACCATCAACTTCTATCGCAACGTGGGATCGACCCGCGTCCCGGCGTTCGAGCTCGTCAGTGACGAATATCTCGACATCGACGTCGGCCGGCGCTCCTTTCCCACCTTCGTCGATCTCGACGGCGACGGCGATCAGGACATGGTCATCGGACGCGAGGCCGGTGGGATCGTCTATTACCGCAACGACGGCACCGCCCGCGCGCCGAACTTCGTGCTGGACGAGTCGTTCAACCTTCCACTGGACCATTTCTCGACACCGGTCTTCGTTGATCTCGACGGCGACGGCGATCTGGACGTGGTGGCGGGCGGAACGGGTGGTGGACTGCTGTACTTTGTGAATAGAACCCGATGATTGCAAATTGCTGATTGCAGATTGCAGATTGCAGATTGAGGATTGGAGAATTGGAAGAATCGAGGATTGCGGAGTGGAGATGACAGAACGGGGAAGTGATAGCTCCGCCATCCCCAATCTGCAATCAGCAATCAGCAATCAGCAATCAGCAATCTGCAATCCACAAACCAAGGACATTCCGATGGCAACCACCTCAGCCGCGTCCGCGATCTGGACCGGAACGCTCAAGGCTGGATCCGGGAAATACGAGGCCGGTTCCGGCGCGTTCGCCGGGGACTACACGTTTCTCACCCGCTTCCAGAGCGCGCCCGGCACGAATCCCGAAGAGTTGATCGCCGCGGCGCACGCCGCGTGTTTCAGCATGGCGCTTGCCGCGGACTTGGAGCGGGCCGGGACGCCGGCGACCGCCATCAGCACGAGGGCGCGATGCACGATCGATACCGTGGATGGCGGCGCGCGCATCACGACCATGCAGCTGACGACTCGCGGGACCGTCCCGGGTCTCGATGACGACGCGTTCAAGGCGGCGGCGGCGAAGGCGAAAGACGGCTGCCCCGTGTCGAAGGCGCTTGCGGGTAACGTCACGGTGGAGTTGGACGCCACGCTCGAGTCGTGACGGAACCGGTCCTCCCGCGGGCGATCCATCGGGCCGACGACGCCGTTACCATTACGTGGGCAGAAGGTCACGTTGGGATCTACGCCGCACGCGAGCTGCGCCTGGCGTGCCATTGCGCGGTGTGCCGGGAAGAGCTGACGGGTCGGATCATGCTCGATCCGGCGACGGTCCCCACCGATATCGCGCCACGACGGATCGAACTGGTGGGCGGGTACGCCATCAAGATCCAGTGGAGTGACGGGCACGACACCGGCCTGTACACGTACGAGCATTTGCTGGCGCTCTGTCCCTGCGCGGCATGCAACCCGTGAGGAACCGCTAGCTGGATCCGGTTACCCATTCGCTGATCGGTGCCGCGCTGGCGGAGACCGGGCTCGCCCGTCGCACGGGGCTGGGAACCGCGACCCTGCTGATCGGTGCGAACCTGCCTGACCTCGACGTCCTCGCCTATTTCGGCGGACCGACCTTTGCGCTCGCCGCGCGGCGCGGTTGGACCCATGGCGTGCTGGCGATGGCGGTGCTGCCGTTCGTCCTCACGACGGCGATCGTCTGGTGGGATCGGGTCGCGCGCCGCCGTGGTGCCGATCGCCAACCGGTGGTGCCGGCGCAAGTGCTCTTTCTTGCCACGTTGGCCATCCTGACCCACCCGGTGCTCGACTACCTGAACGTGTATGGCATCCGCTGGCTCATGCCGTTTGACGACCGCTGGTTCTATGGCGATGTGTTGTTCATCGTGGACCCCTGGGTGTGGGGGTTGCTCGCCGCCGGGGTGTGGTTGGCGCGCCGCACGCCGCGCCGTCCTCGCGTCGCCCGCGGCGCCTTGGCGCTCACGACCGTGTACGTCGCGCTCATGGGTGTCTCGATGCTGGCGGCGCGCCGGGCCGTGATACGGCGGCTGCCCGCGTCCGATACGGTTCAGCGCATGATGGTGGCGCCGGTGGCGGGGAATCCGTTCCGCAAATGGGTCGTGCTGGAACAGGATGCGCGGTACCGCGTCGGCGGGTTTTCCTGGGTGGGCGCTCCGGGATTCCGCTATGCCGACCTGACGGTACTGTCTCGCCGCGACGATCAACCCGCGGTCCGGGCGGCGGCGGCCGCACCCGACATGGACCACTTCCTCTATTGGGCTCGGTTCCCCTTCTTTGTGGTGGAATCGCGTGCGGCAGGGACCGTGGTGCACGCCGTCGACGCGCGGTATGCCGTCGATCCCGAGGCGTCATTTGGCGCCGTAACCGTGGAGGCTGATCGAAAGTGATCGAGGACCTGATTCGCCAATGGGACGGTTTTGCGGTCGTGACCGGCCACGATGCCGAGACGGATTGCTGGTTCTTCATTGCGATGCATGACATCACGCTGGGTGTGGCGGTCGGCGGCACGCGCATGAAGATCTACGATACGCCGGCCGACGGCCTCCGGGATGCCATGCGCCTGGCCGAAGGGATGACCAACAAGTGGGCCGGCGTGGGGATACCGTACGGCGGTGGCAAGGGTGTGATCGCGTTGTCGCAACCGGCCGCATACGGCGATCGCGAGCGGTTGCTGCGGTCGTACGGCCGTCTGCTTGGTTCGCTGCACGGCGCGTTCATGACCGGCCAGGATCTGGGGACGTTTCCCGAGGACATGGTCATGATCGCGCGCGAAGGGAAATACGTGCACGGGGTTGACCTCGAAAGCGGATCGGCCATCGATCCGGGGCCGTATACCGCTCGAGGTGTGATGGTAGGCATTCGTGCCGCGGTGCGTGATGCGTTCGGTTCGGACGATCTGACCGGTCGGTCGGTGCTCATTCAGGGTGCGGGTGATGTCGGCGGTCCCCTCGCCGACGAGTTGCACGCCGCGGGCGCCACGCTCCTGATCAGCGATGTCGACGCCGATCGGGCCAAGGCGGTCGCGGCGCGGGTGCACGGCAGGATCGTGGCGCCGGAGAACGTGTACGGGACGTCGTGCGACGTGTACGCGCCGTGCGCGGTGGGCGCCACGGTGAACGCCGAAACGATTCCCAACCTCGCGTGCCGCATCGTCGCCGGGTCCGCCAATAACCAGCTCGCCGAGATCAAGGACGCCGAGCGGCTGCGGGCGCACGGGATTCTGTATGCACCCGACTACATCATCAACGGCGGAGGCGCCGCCGCGTTCGGCTTGATGGCGCAGGGTACCAAGGACGAGGCCGCGCTGATGGCCAAGGTCGAGGGGATCGAGCAGGTGCTCGGCGGCATCTTCCGCGAGGCGAAGGCGCGTGACGAGTCGCCCGTGGCGGCGGCGCAGCGCGCGGTGGATCGCGTGTTGGGTCGTTCGGCGGCGTAGGCGACCCCCGTGGATCTACGCGATACCTTCGGCCGCCCACTCGGCAGCCTCCGGATCTCGGTCACGGATCGCTGTAACCTGCGGTGTGCGTATTGCATGCCGGAGAACGAGTACGTCTGGTTACCGCGCGCGTCCATCCTGACGCTCGAGGAAACCGCCCGACTCGCCCGGGTGTTCGTATCGCTTGGGGTGACCAAGCTACGGCTGACCGGTGGCGAGCCGCTGTTGCGCACCGACCTGCCGTTTCTGGTGGGACAGTTGTGCGCCATCCCCGGCGTCGGCGATCTGGCGATGACCACCAATGCCGTGCTGCTCGCCAAGTACGCGGCGGCGCTTCGCGCGGCCGGGCTGCAGCGTGTCACGGTGAGCCTGGACAGCTTGCGGGGCGACCGCTACCGCGACCTGACGCGCGCGGAGCGGCTACCCCAGGCGCTCGACGGCATTGCGGCCGCGGCCGCGGCCGGTCTTGGTCCGATCAAGCTCAACATGGTGGTCATGCGCGACGTGAACGACGATGAAGTGATCGACATGCTGGAATTCGGCCGCGAGCGTGATATCGAGGTCCGGTTCATCGAGTACATGGACGTGGGCGGCGCGACCAACTGGTCGATGGATCGGGTCGTTTCACGCGCCGATCTGCTGCGGGACATTCAGGCACATTACGGTGCGGTGATCGAACACCCCGCCTCGGATCTGGCGGCGCCCGCCGAGCGCTTCCTGCTGCCGGATGGTCGCGCGTTCGGGATCATCGCGTCGACCACCCAGCCGTTTTGCCGAACGTGCGATCGCAGTCGACTCACGGCGGACGGCGTGTGGTTCCTGTGTCTCTACGCCGCGGACGGCATCGACCTCAAGCGCATGCTGCGGGGCGGCGCCGCGGACGACCAGGTGGCCGACGAGATTCGGCGCGTATGGTCCAGCCGCGCCGACCGCGGTGCCGAGCAACGCGCGGCGCTGCCCGCGCGGGGGGCGTTGTACCAGGTGGATGGCCTCCGGGTCGATCCACACCGGGAAATGCACACGCGTGGGGGGTGACGTGCCGGCGGCCGCGATGTGGCGTAGCGGATGGGCGCGTGCAGTGATCCTGGTGGCCTCGGGTGGCGTGGGTGCCTGCGCGCACACCCCGCCCCCCGACTTCGCGCCGGATCCTGGTCTCGTGGCGCGGATCGAGTCGATCCGGATCTTCGTGCCGGCCGCCGTCTGCCCAGGCGGGACCGTCCGGGCTTCGTACAGTGCGACACTGCGGGATGGGACCGAGATTCCCTTCGCGACGCGCTACGACGACGATCATCCCCCGGAACTCCACGTAGTGTTTCTCAGCCGTTACAGTCCGAATGCCGTGGCGCTCGAAAACGGCGATTGGGACACCGACGACGATCCGCTGCTGAGCGCGATGGAGGGGTTCGCGCTCCGCGCCACGTTGCGCGCCAATCGCGCCGTCCACGCTGAAGAAATCCTCATACCTGATTATGCTTGTTCCCACCACGCGTTTGGTTTCATTGGCGATCGCGGAACGCGGGGGGAGGCTGGCGGACCCGGCCCGGACGTGGTGGTCCGGCTGGCGGTGCTCGCGTCACCCTTTTACCGGCGTCTGATCGTGGCGGGCGTTCACGTGGAGGACGCGCCGCCGTTCTACGTGCTGGCCGACGCGGCGGCGGTCCCGTCCGCCGATTGGTTGGTCATCGAATCGCGCGGCGGTCGTGGTGGTCGGGGGATGGGTGGCGAGACGGGACGGGACGGCAGCGACGGGGTGGCCGGCTGTCCCGGGACCGGCGGTGGCGCGGGTGGAGCGGGTGGCAACGGTAGCGCAGGTGGTCCGGGGGGGCGCGGCGGGCGCATTACGGTGTTCGTACCGGTGCGAGATCGATTTCTGGCCGGGCTGGTGGATGTGCGCACGCCCGGCGGTGAGGGCGGGGAAGGCGGTCCCGGCGGCGCCGGTGGCGATGGAGGGAAGGGTGGTGCGGTGCAAGGGGACCGCCGGCGCTGTTCAGCGGGAGCCGACGGGCCGGACGGACGTGATGGGCGGGCAGGGGTGCCGGGCGCGGACGGTGTGCCGGGCCTGCGCGCGCAGGTTATCACGGTTCCGGCCAAGGAGGTGTTCGGGGCCCGGATTCCGCCCGAACTGGCGGCATTGATCAACTATGAAAGAGAGGAAGACCGGTGATTGTCGCGGTCCCCAAGGAAACGGCGGTGGGCGAGACGCGAGTCGCGTTGACCCCGGACGCCGCGAAACGTCTCGTGAACAAGGGCCACGTGATTCGCGTCGAGGCAGGCGCGGGACGGGCGGCCTCGTTCACTGACGATACATACCGGGAAGCCGGATGCGAGGTCGTGGCGGATCGGGGGCAGATCTGGGCGGGGGACGTCGTGCTGACGTTCATGCCGCCGGAGGACACCTCCGTCCTCCCGGCGGGCTCGGTGGTGATCGGCCTGTTCTGGCCGCTCACCAACCACGCCATGGTCAGCGCCCTCGCGGCCCGCAACGTCACCAGTTTCAGCCTCGATCTCCTCCCCCGAATCACGCGCGCACAGTCCATGGACGTCCTGTCATCGATGAGCACGGTCGCAGGCTACAAGGCCGTGCTCCTGGCGGCGAATTCGCTCGGCAAGTTCTTCCCGATGCTGGTGACGGCGGCCGGGACGATTGCGCCGGCCAAGGCGCTGATCCTCGGTGCGGGTGTGGCGGGGCTGCAGGCCATCGCGACCGCGCGGCGGCTGGGCGCCGTCGTCGAGGCGTTCGACGTGCGTCCCGCGGTCAAGGAACAAGTCGAGAGTCTCGGCGCGAAGTTCCTCGAGGCGGCAACGGGAGACCTGTCGGCGGAAGGTGAAGGCGGCTACGCGAAGGAGATGTCCGCGGATCAGCATCAGCGGGAACTCGAGTTGATTCATGCGCACATCAAACAGGCCGACCTCGTGATCACGACCGCGTTGATTCCGGGCAAACCGGCGCCGCTGCTGATCACCGACGAGATGGTGCGGGACATGAAGCCCGGTTCCGTCATCGTCGATCTGGCGGCCGAGGCGGGCGGCAACTGCGCGGGCACGGTGAAGGGGCAGGATGTCGTCAAGGATGACGTGGTCATCATCGGACGGCTCAACCTCCCGGCAACCATGCCGGTGCATGCCAGCCAGATGTACGCCCGCAACCTGTCCACGTTCCTGGAGTTGATGGCGGGCGAGGGTGGCGTCACGCTCGACTTCGAGGACGAGATCATTCAGGGGAGCTGCATAACCCATGAGGGGAAGATCGTGAACGACCGCGTTCGGCAGGCGATCGAAGGAGGGGCGGCATGACCGGAATCGACGTGCTGGTCACGCTGATCGTGATCTTCGTCTTGGCGATGTTCGTGGGGTTCGAAGTGATCACCAAGGTCCCCCCCACGTTGCACACGCCGCTGATGTCCGGGTCCAACGCCATCTCCGGGATCTCGATCATCGGGGCGCTCATCGTGGCGGGACGCGGTGACACGACCATCGGTGCGGTCCTGGGGCTCGTGGCGGTCATCTTCGCGATGATCAACGTCGTGGGCGGCTTCATGGTCACCGATCGGATGCTGCGGATGTTCCGGAAGCATCCGGAGGAGAAGCGATGATGGTCGCCTACATCAAGCTCCTGTATCTGCTGGCGGCCGTGTTGTTCATCCTCGGCCTCAAGCGGCTGAGTTCGCCGGCCACGGCGCGCTCGGGGAACTGGATCGCCTCGGTCGGGATGTTGATTGCGATCGTGGCGACGCTGGCCTTCTCGGGGATCCTCAGCTGGCAGATGGTCATCATCGGCATGATCGTCGGGTCGCTGATCGGCGCCGTGTTCGCGCGGATGGTCAAGATGACCCAGATGCCGGAGATGGTCGCGCTGCTCAACGGGTTCGGCGGCGGCGCGTCGGCGGTCGTGGCGGGCGCGGAGTTCGCCGATTTCATCCATACCGGTGGTGAGCTGGCGATCAACACCGCGGTCGCCATTCAACTCAGCGTGTTGGTTGGCTCCGTGACCTTCTCCGGCAGCTTGATCGCGTTTGGCAAGCTCCGGGAGTGGGTGACCGGGAGGGCGGTGACCTATCCGCTCCAGAAGACGCTCAACGGTCTTCTGCTCATCGGCATGCTGGCGCTGATGATCTGGCTGGTCGTCGAGCCGCAGAACCCCACGTTCTTCTACGTGATGGTGGGCGCGTCGTTGTTGCTCGGCGTGCTGTCCGTCGTCCCGATCGGTGGTGCGGACATGCCGGTCGTGATCTCGCTGCTCAATTCGTATTCGGGCATCGCGGCCGCCATGACCGGATTCGTGATCAACAACGAAGGGCTGATTATCAGCGGTGCCCTGGTGGGCGCCTCGGGGCTGATTCTCACCAACATCATGTGCCGGGGCATGAATCGGTCGCTGACCAACGTGTTGTTCGGCGCGTTTGGCTCGGTGGTGCAGGAGGTGTCGCTGCCGGGCGCCTCGAGTGACAAGACCGTCCGCCAGGTCACGCACGAGGACGTGGCGACGATGCTCGCCTACGCCCGGCAGGTCGTCGTGGCCCCGGGGTACGGCCTCGCGGTCGCGCAGGCGCAGCACGAGGTTCGCGAACTCGCGGAGCTGCTCGAGAAGCGCGGCGTGGTGGTCAAGTACGCCATTCACCCGGTGGCCGGGCGGATGCCGGGCCACATGAATGTCCTGTTGGCGGAGGCGAACGTTCCGTACGATCAGTTGCTCGACATGGAGCAGATCAATCCCGAGTTCGAACGGACCGACGTGGTGCTGGTCATCGGGGCGAACGATGTGGTCAACCCCGCCGCGCGTCACGACAAGTCGAGTCCGATTTACGGCATGCCGATCCTCGACGTGGACCACGCGCAAAACGTGATCGTGATGAAACGGTCGATGCGTCCGGGATTTGCGGGCGTGGACAACGAGCTGTTCTACTTCGAACGCACCCGCATGCTGTTTGGCGACGCCAAGGACTCCGTGAAGAAGCTGGTGAACGAGGTGAAGATCGCCTAGCGCACCACGACCGCGAGCGGGGCAGAGTCTCCCCCGCCCGGCGTGGTGTTCCGGACGCGGAGGGTGAATGTCCCCGGCGTCACCAGCGAGGCGGCGCCGATGACGGCCGTCATCCGGATCGAAGACACCCAAGTACTCTGGAGTGCCTGGCTGTTCCAGAGCACTATCGCGGTCTCGACGAATGCTGAGCCGGTGATGGTAAGCGTCGCGTCCGCCGAACCGACCGGGATCGTGTCGGGCACGACGGCCACCAGCGTCGGAACGGGATTCAGAATCGTCAAGCTGTGACGCGCCGACGTGCCACCCCCGGGGGGCGGGCTGACGGCCCAGACGGACCACACGTCGCCCTGGCTCAGGTCGGCCTGGTCGAGTCTCCCCACGATCCTCCCCGTATCGAGGAAGGTCGTGACGAGAAACCTGGGAACGCCGTCCGATCCAAGTCGTTCAATCCACGTCGCCGGCTGAAAGCCGCTCCCGTCGAAGGTGACGAAGCCGTCAGCGGGAACGCCGCACCACCGGCCTCCGTGCTGTCGGGCGAAATGCCGAGGAGCTGTGGCGCCACGTAGACGATCGACAGGGTCCACGGTGCCGACGTGCCGCCGCCAGGGGTCGGGTTGCGGACCGTGATCGTCACGGTTCCAGGCGTCGCCACGTCGGCCGCAGTGATCGTTGCTTCGAGGCGACGCGCAGCCGCTAGCGTCGTTGGGCGGGCATCCCCATTCCAGCGCACCACCGACGTCTCGATCAGCCCGGTCCCGACAACCGCGAGCGTGCGTGGTCCGTCACCGACCGCCACGGCACCAGGCGAGGTAGCCTCGATCACCGGTACGGGGTTGGGAATGTCGGTGGCCGCCGTCGTGGTATCCCGATTTTCTTGCTCGGCTTCCGTGGGTGCTTGTTCCCGCCCGCACGCCGCCACCAGCGCACCCACGAGACAACAAGCCAACCGTTCGAGTCGCACGGCCGCCTCTCAGCGGGGAATACCTGATGATGTCCCGTGCCGATAGGAGGCGCAACCCGATGCCCGGCGCTTGCGGTATCCCGGCACGCTGGGCAACATACGCCGTCGCGTGATCTTCCCCGCGAGACTCCCACCATGAGCGAGTCCACATGACCGGTCCCCGGCTGCCGTCGACCGCGTACGAACTGAAGGAGGGCGAGCGGTTCGTCCCGCTCACCCACGGCCGGACGCTCACCGAGTTCACCGTCAAGGCCGCAATATCGGGCATCGTTCTCGGTGTCATCTTCGGGGCGGCCAACACGTATCTCGGCCTCAAGGCCGGCCTCACGATCAGCACGTCGATCCCGGTCGCGGTGCTCACGGTGGTGGCGTTCCGCCTCTTCTCCGCGTTCGGGCTGCAGCACAGCATTCTCGAGAGCAACATGTCGCAGACGATCGGATCGGCCAGCTCGTCGGTCGCATCCGGCGTGTTGTTCACGATTCCGGCGCTGTTCATCTGGGGCATGAAACCCGAGTGGGCCCAGATCACGTTGCTGACGATGGCCGGCGGCCTGCTCGGCGTGCTGGCGATGATTCCGTTGCGCCGGTTCCTCATCCAGCGCGAACACGGCACGCTGCCCTATCCCGAAGGCATGGCGTGCGCCGAGGTGCTGGTGGCCGCGGAAGGCGGCGGGAAGCAGGCGGCCGGCGTGTTCTGGGGTCTTGGACTCGGGATGCTGTTCACGCTGGTGACCGACGGGTTCAAGGTGGTGCGCGGGACCTTTCAGATCGGATTGGGGCTCAAGGCGAATCTGGCGGTGAGTGTGTCGCCCGCGCTGATCGGCGTGGGCTACATCCTCGGCATCCGCATCGCGACGGTGATGGTGGCTGGTGCGGCCCTGTCGGCATTCGTGATCATCCCGGTTATCAACCTGTGGGGCGCGGGACTCACGCAACCGCTGTATCCGGAGACCGAGCACCTGATCCGGGACATGGCAGCCGGCGATATCTGGCATCGTTACGTGCGCTACATCGGCGCCGGTGCCGTCGCGACGGGCGGCATCATCACGTTGATCAAGTCCGTTCCGACGATGATCGAGTCGTTCCGGCTCGGCGTGCGGCAACTGTCGTCCACCGCGAAGGCGCACGAGGGCGACCGGACCGATCGCGATCTCGGGTTCCGCACCGTGCTGATCGGCGTGGGCGCGGTCCTGCTCGTGCTGACGTTCGTACCGGGCATTCTGGGCTACCTCGAGTCGATACCGGTGCGAGCCGTCGCCTCGCTGTTGATCGCGTTGTTCGCGTTTTTCTTTGTCACGGTCAGTTCGCGTATCGTCGGCCTCGTGGGGGTGACGTCGAATCCGACCTCAGGCATGACCATCGCCACGCTGCTCGGCACCAGTTTCGTGTTCCTGCTCATGGGCTGGACCGATCTTCCCGGCAAGGCAACCGCCCTCATGGTCGGAACGGCCGTCTGTATCGCGGCCTCCATTGCCGGCGACACCTCCCAGGACCTCAAAACCGGATTCGTCCTCGGCGCCACGCCGCGATTTCAGCAGATCGGTGAGTTGATCGGTGTCATCACGTCCGCGGGTGCGGTGTGCCTGGTCGTCATCTTGCTGAATCAAGGAACGCCGGGCGGCCTCGGCGGCGCCGAGTTGCCGGCGCCGCAAGCCGTTCTGATGAAACTCGTGATCGACGGGGTGCTCGATCAGAACCTCCCGTGGATGTTCATCTTCATTGGGGTGGGGATCGGCCTGCTCGCGTGGATGGCGCGGATTCCCGTCCTCGCGTTCGCGGTGGGCGTGTACCTGCCGTTGTCCACCATGTCCGCTCTGTTTCTCGGCGGTCTCGCGCGGCATCTGCTCACGAAGAATCACAAGGAGGCGGAGGCGGAGGCGCGACGCGAGGAGGGGATCCTGTTCGGATCCGGGCTGGTGGGCGGTGGTGGGTTGACCGGCGTCATCCTCGCGATGTGGGTTGTGTTCCGTGGCGGTACGCCGATCGCGGGGTTCCCGCTCAGCCTGCCCGACGTCGCGCAGCAGGGGCTCGCGTTGCTCATGATCGGTCTCATTCTGGCGTTCCTCGTGGTCCGGGTCCGGTACCGGACCTGAGGTGACCGGGATCGAATGGTTCATCGCGGCCGCCGTCGTGCTGATCGGCGCGATCCTGCAGGGCTCGATCGGGTTCGGCCTGGGGATGGTGGCGGCACCGCTGCTCATCCTCATCGACCCCCGATTCGTACCCGGTCCCCTGTTGGCGACGGCCGTCGTTGTCACGCTGTTCCTGGCACGCCGGGATTGGCACGCCGTGCAGGTGCGCGACCTCGCGTGGGCGCTCAGCGGTCGGTTCTGGGGTGTTCTGGCGGCGGTGTACGTGCTGACCGTCGTGTCGCCCGAGCGGATCGCGATCCTGTTTGGGGTGCTCATCCTCGGCGCGGTCGGGCTCAGCGCGTCGGGACTGCATCTCGCGCCGACCCGGGGCACGCTCGTCTTGGCCGGTATCCTGTCGGGCTTCATGGGGACGACGGTGTCCATCGGCGGCCCTCCCATGGCGCTTGTCTATCAGCGCGTATCGGGAGCGCGCATTCGCGGCACGCTGTCCGCCTATTTCGTCGTCGGCATCCTCTTCTCCCTGCTCGCGCTGCGGCTCGCCGGTCGGCTGGGGGCGACGGAACTGCGCATGGCGGGCGGGCTGATCCCGGGCGCCCTGGTGGGGATCGGCATTTCCTCCCGCACGGTAACGCTGCTCGATCGGGGATACACGCGACCGGCCGTGCTGGCCGTCTCAGCGGCGGCCGGGCTCCTGGTGATCGCCAAGTACCTCTTGTTCGGCTGATCTGACCACTCCAGGAGTCGTGTCGTTACCTTGTGAGACTTCCTCCCACCGCCTGACGTTGCGGATACGGTCATACCCCAGCCCCGGGAGCGCTGCGTGAGCGTCATCGAGACGAATGGACTGACCAAACGTTATCGCAAGGTCCTCGCCGTCGACGGTATCTCGTTCAACGTCGAGCCCGGTCAGGTCTTCGGGTTCCTCGGTCCCAACGGGAGCGGCAAGACCACGACGATCGGCATGCTGGTGGGCATCATCAGCCCCACCGGCGGCGGGTTCCGCCTGTTCGGCGGTTCGACCGAACGGGAACTGCACGCGGCGCGGCAACGGATTGGAGCCACGCTGGAGTATCCGAATTTCTACCCCTACATGACCGGTCGCGATAACCTCCGCATCGCCGCCAACATCAAGGGCAAGGGCAGGGCCGAAATCGATCAGGCGCTGGAAATCGTGGGGCTGACCAGGCGGGCGAGGGACGTCTTCAAGACCTATTCGCTCGGCATGAAGCAGCGGCTCGCGCTCGCCGCCACCATGCTCGGCGATCCCGAGCTGATCATCCTGGACGAGCCGGCCAACGGGCTCGATCCCGAGGGGATGCGCGAAATCCGCGACATCATCAAGGCGTTGGCCGAGCGTGGCAAGACGATCTTCCTGTCCAGCCACTTGCTGTGGGAGGTCGAGCGGACGTGCTCGCACGTGGCCATCATCAAGCATGGTCGGATCATCCGCCAGGACAGCGTGAAGGACATCACTGCCGGGACCGTGCTGGCGGAACTGCGTGCGGCGGAACTCGAAAAGCTGCGCCGTATCGTAAGCGAGTACCCGGATGCGCGGTCCGTTCATGGAGACGAGGAAACGCTAGTCGTCGAATTGGGATCCGAAGATCTCGCTCCGCTCAATCGCTTCATCACCGAGCGCGGACTGTACGTGTCCCACCTCGCGCTGCGCTCGAAGAGTCTGGAAGACGTGTTCATGGAGCTCACGGCGACGGGAGAGCACAAGGGGATGGGGGTGGTGGAATGATGATCGGCGTGTTGTTCCGCAACGAGATGCTCAAGATGGTGAAGCGACTCGCGTTTTGGGTTACGCTCATCTTCTTCTCCGGTGTCACCCTGATCGAGCATGGCGCCAGTTTCGTGCGCGCGCGCGAGGATCCCACGCGATCGTTCGCCCTTCCCGAAGCGTGGGGCGAGATCATCACCGACGACCTGGAGGCGGCGTTGATCTTTGGCGCCATCGTCTTGATTCTGCTCGTCGCCAACGAGTTTACCTGGCGCACGGCGCGGCAGAACGTGATCGACGGCCTCTCCAAGACGCAGCTATTCGTTGGCAAGACGATGTTGATCCCGCTGCTCGCGGTGATCTTCGTTGGGGTGAAGATCACGTCCGGCGCATTCTTCGCCTACCTCGGCACCGACCGATCCGCCGCGGACGCGCTGATGACCGGGATGCACTGGCACGCGATGGCGGGCGCGTGCATGGCGTTTCTCGGTTGGGGGTCGCTGGCGTTCGCGGTCAGCACGGCGATCCGATCCGGTGGCCCGTCGATGGGTGTCTGGCTGTTCTACGTTGCGGCGCTCGAGGGGTTGATCGGGGAGGTGATGCTCAAGATCAGTCATCGACTCGAGACGGTCGTCGAGTTCCTTCCGGCACATGTCTTCGCGCAGTTCGGCCGCTACATGCAGTACGATAAAGTGGTGTTTGTCAGCGCGGTCGACCGCGCAACCGCGGCGGGACGAACGCCACCGGAGATCTGGGATTCCGCTACGCTCTGGACCAGCGCGATCGGATGGCTGGTGGTGCTCATCGGCGGGTCGTATCTGCTGTTCCGCAAGCGCGATCTCTGAGGGGCCGCCGAGATTCCATCGCGGCCCGCCGTCGTGTCCGAATCCGGATCCTGGACACGGAATCTGATCTTCGGAAGCGGAGGCGGGGGGGCGCACTCTCGTAATATTCACTATCACAACAACTTACCGAGCTGGGCCGTCGGGTCCGGTCCTTGCGTTCGCAGGATCCGACGGCCCGCCGGACAACGACCGGCGTGACCAATTGGCCGATAACCGGCGGCGGAGACGAGACCCATGGCGATGATGCTCAAGCGGATATTTGGCAACGGATCGTTGCCGGACGACATCCACGGCGAACTGCGGACCCTCCTCTTGCAGATGAGGCAGGAGCGCAAGGGGATCGAGGACGCGGCGAACCGCGTCGAGGTCGCGGTCAAGCAGGCCAACGGGCTGGACGGGCCGGTGGCCGTCGCGTCGGAGCGTGTCGCCGCCCTCGAGGGACGGCTTGCGGCGTTGGAAGCGTTGACCGGGCGCATCGATCCGCTCGAGCGCCGCGCCGACGAGATCGAGTGTCGGGAAGCGCAGACCGCCGCGCTCCTTCGTGACGGGGAGCAACTCGCGGCGACGACGTCAGGGGACCTCGCCGCCATGCGGGGGATGATGGAAGAGGTGGCGGCGGTCCGGCCGCACTTGGAGGTGTTGATCGAGGCGGGGCGCGCGGCGCCCGACCTGCGCGCTCAGCTGGAGCGGGTGCGCGCGGATCTCGCATCGATGGGGCAGCAGGTTGACGCGGTGGGTGAGCGGCAAGCGGCCCTCGCGCAATCGGGGTCGGAAGCGATCTCGAAGATCTCGGCCGTCGAGGACCGCTACGATCGGATGCATGCCGGCTTCCTCACCGTCGACGCCCGCGCCACGCGGATCGAGACGGTCATGCAGCAGCTCGAGTCGCTCGCCGGTGGGTTGCCGGACGTGCGGCGCGAGTTGGCGACGCTGAAGGCGCTCGGCGACTACGTCGCGCAGCGGATTGCGGAGCTTTCCGAGCAGCGAGACGTCGTCGATCGGGCGGCGAGCCAGACGGAGCGTCTGGGCGAGTTGGTACGCCGGGTCGACAAGGAACTTCAGACCCAGCATGGTCACACCAAGTTCCTGTCCAAGATTCAGGAAAACGTCGACGCGATCAGGGCTGAGCACGACGAGTTGCTACGGCGGTTGGACGAGATCCGCGCTCGTCAGGAATCGATCGCCACGGAAGACGCCGACCGGCGCCAAGAACTCATCGGGATGCGCGACGGGCTGTACAACGACGTGCGCGATACCCTGGCGCGGATCGAGTTCGAGCGGGAGGGGATCGAGGCCGTCAATGCCCATGTCGCCGAGCTTCGGCAACAGGTCTCCGACGTCGAGCACCGGTTCCAGTCGCTGCCGGACGTGCGCGGGGCCATCGCCGGCGCCGAGGAGCAGATCGATGGTCTCCACGCGCGGGTCGGGGCGCTGACCGGCGAGGTGGATACGCTCGGCGTGCTGGCCGGACGGTTCCCCGTCCTTCGTGCCGAGGCCCAACAGCTCGACCGCACCGTGCGGGAGATGGAGATTGCAGATTAGCGATTGCAGATTAGCGATTGCAGATTGACGTTCGCACCACGGGACGCCGATGGAATTGGGACCCGATCTGCAATCTCCGACCTGCAATCTTCGATCTGCAATCTCCAATCTGCGATCGCTAATCGGACCGCGTCCGCGTCATCAATGACCCGGCGGACGATAACGTCAGGGTAGGAGAAGAAAGCCGGCGATGCGGAAGTGGTCGTCGGTGGTGATCGCCTGGCGGATACCGCGCTCGCGCATGATCACAAAGCTCGTGCAGTCGGTGAACGAGAAGGTCTGATCGTGATACGTGCGGAACCACCCTTCCGCCGCCTCGAAGTGCTCCGAGCCCACCCACTCCAGATCGAGGGCGGCGGTGTGGTGGACGAGGTCCAGCAGCCGGAGCGCCAGGACGGATCCGAAGCGCGCCTTCGCCAGCGTGTACGCTTCGTCCAACACGTAGTCCGTCGTGACCAGCCGCGAACCGTCCCTGAGCAGTTGTGCCACAAGGGCCGCCGTCGGTGCGTGCCCCGGATCGTTGCGATCGATCAGCGCATACCACCCGGAGGTGTCGACGAACACGCTCGGAGCCATCGCGCCGGGTCAACCGCCGTAGAGGGTCCGGTCGATCTCTGCGTTCGAGAACGCCCCTCCCGGGCCGTCAACGGCGAAGTCCTCGATGTGCAACAAGGCGTCCTCTTCCGGCACGACTCCCGCCACAGCCCTGACCGGCTCGAGGCGGGCGACCGCCTCGCCACGGTAGGTGAGCAGGAGGCGCTCACCCCGCCGCAGCGCATCCAGGGCACGTCGTGCGTTGCGCCGGAACTCGACCATCGTGACCTCTTTCATGAAGATGAAGTTAATCTTCAAGTTGATTCGGAGCAAGCACTGGCCCCGCGCGACGCAGGCTCGACGCCTGGAATCCGGAACGCGTCCGCGTCATCTACGGCCAAGCGCTGGCGGCACAGCTGCTGGCCATCGTGGCGGGCGGGATGGTCAGCCACGCGCTGTCGACGCCCGCGATTTGTCATCGTTCGGAACCTGGCCGTGTCCCGGCCGGAATTGATCGTGGCACTCAACTGGTTCAGCATTCTGCACGCCCGTCTTGCGGGTAGCCAGTGACCGATATCAGCTCCCGCCTGACGCCGCCCTGTCCGACACGAGCCCCGGCGTCGTTGCTGTAAACTGTTATATATCAACAAATTACTGCATGATGAGTGATCGGGTTGCCAAGGTGGCTTCTGGAAGCTACGTTCAGATATGCGCACTGTAGGCCTGAAGGTGCTCAAGAATCGGCTGAGCGAGTATGTCCGGCTCGCCAGCCAAGGCGAAACGGTGCTCGTCACCGATCGCGAGATCGTGGTCGCCGAGCTGCGCCCGCCCGAGGGACGCGGCCCATTGGCGGCGGATGCCGTCCTCGCCGAAGCGATGCGGCGTGGTTGGCTGACGGCGCCGCTTATCGGGGGGTCGTCGATTCCGCCGCGCCTGCCGGTGGCGCCGCTGCGCGAGGTGCTGCGCGAACTCGACGCCGATCGCGGCGAGCGGTGATCTACCTCGACACCTCGGTCGCGCTGGCGCATCTGCTGGCCGAGGATCGGTCGCCACCGGCCAGGCTCTGGGACGAGGCTCTCGTGAGCAGCCGGTTGCTCGAGTACGAGGTGTGGACGCGACTGCACGCGCGCGGACTGGAATCCTCGCATGCGGCGGCGGCGCGGGCGCTGCTCCACCGCCTGGCGCTGCTCGAGTTGGCCCCTCCCGTGTTGGCCCGTGCCCTGGAGCCGTTCCCGGTGCCGGTGCGAACGCTTGACGCGTTGCACCTGTCGTCCCTGGAGTTTCTGCGGAGCCAGCGAGTGGAGATCGCGCTCGCCAGCTACGATCAGCGCATGCTCGACGCGGCGGCGCACCTCGGCGTTCCGATCAGTCCGCTCTGACAGGATGGGACACCCGGGCAATCTTTTGCGGCATGCAGGCAGATCTTCCCGATAACTTCCGTCCGTGGTGTTCGTGCCGCGAGGATCGTACGGCGGATGGATGGGGATTCCAGGAGCTTGGCGGCGAGCGGTTTCTGGCCGAGATCAAGACCACCGCGAATCTCCAGCACCCGCACATGCCGACCGCTACGTGGCTCTCGTCCCACTCCGCGCGCGTGTCCCTCGTCAGACGAGCAGCGCGCGCATCGGATGGAGCGTGCGGTGAAACGGATCGAAAACGAGACCGAGGATCTCCAGCGTCACGACGCCGAGCAGGGGCTCCGCGTCGCCCGGCTGTCCGAGGACGACCGGAGTGTGGGCCTCGCCCTGGGGCAGCGAGAGGTGGCACTCGGATACCGCTCGTCGGATCGTGGTGCCATCGGCCAATGCGAAGTCCATCTCCCGCTTGGGGACCAGACCGATGGCCTGCCACACGTCCTCGGGCAGCAGCGAGTACACCGCCCCGCTGTCGATCAGGAAGCGGACCGGCCGCTGGTCGTTGGGGCCACGCACGGTACCCTGGATGTAGCTCAAACCCATGCTCCGGAAGATGGGTCGTCCTTGTCGCGCGCTGTCGTCGGAAGTATGCAGGCCCGTACCGAATGACGCGAGCCGGATCAAGACCACCGCGGCGCTACGGCACCCGCATGTCCTGCCGCTCCGACTGACACGTCGCCCGTAGCGCGTTACCTTGGTGCCATGGATCCTGCCCGCCTGACAGTACGGGTCGTCCCGCTCGCCAGCGCCGAGGCGGGGGACTCGCGCATGGGCGGTACCGTGGACGAGCGGCTGGAGGCGGTAGCGGCACTCGCCGCGGAAGCGTGGCGTCTCGCCGGGCGACCGTGGCCCGCCTACACCCGCCAGACGATGCCGATCGCCATCGGTTCACTCGAGCACCACGCCGAGAGTACGTGATCGCCGATTTCCGGGACCTGCTGGCGGCCTTTGTCAGCCACGACGTGCGCTTCCTCGTGGTCGGGGCCCACGCGCTGGCCGCTCACGGCGTGCCCCGCGTGACCGCAGACTCTTCCTCATGTGCGCGCGCTGTGGTCGTCGCGGCTGGTGGCGCCTGGCCATATTTCTTCAGTTTTCCTTCACCGATCATTCACGCGGTCGTTCACACCATACGTCCTCGTGCTTCGGAATGAACCGAGACGCGACTACTTCAGCACACGCCTCATGACGCGCCTGGCTCGAGTACCACGTGTCCGATCCGGAGGTGTCCCTCGATGGCCGTTTGCATTCAAAGCCGGAGGGGCGGCCCTGCTGTGCCTCGTGGTCATGAAGTGCCGCGAACCCCTCAGTCCGATCGAACGCGCAGTCGCCATGGTGGCAGTTACCGAGACGAATCTCGACGGGGAAGTAGGACGAGAACTCGCTTCCCCCATCGTGGTGCGCATCCTGGACGGGCTGGGAACGTCCGTCTTGGGTTGACAGTCCGGTTCGTCCCGATCGACGACCAGGATATGGTAATTGGAGAGGACGGATCGGCTGTCGGCGTCGGCGACTCGCTGGCCGTGATAACGGACTCCTCCGGTGAGGCGTCTGTGCGTTGGGTACTGAGCCGGTTGGCCGGCGGACATGGCGTCAAGGTCACCGCAGCGGACCTAAAGCCAGTCTTCTTCCACGCGTTGGCTGCTCCAGGTCCTGCGGCAAGGATCGGTTACATACCCGACTTGCTAGGTGCTCTGAAGGGAACGACGCTCTTGATCGGTTTCGACACGCAGGATCAATTCGGGAATGCCGTTCCGCACGTACCGGTTGAGGTCACGCCACTGACGAATGGATCGTCGGTCAGCTCGCAGCCTGGAGAATCGGACGATGACGCGGGCTTCGAGTTTGAATTCATGTTGAGTCCTCTCCAGGGATTCAACATGTTCGAGGTTCGGCTGAAGTCGTACGTCGACACGTTCGCGTTCATCGGTGTCGATGGGCAGGTCGACGGACCTGCGCCAGTCGGCCCGTCTTTCGAACCCGGATTGTCCCCACCGAACATCAGTTTGGTGGGCGGTGCGGTAACCGATTCGATACTCTGGCTGTTGATCGGTCTCGGGAGGTTCCAGGTCGTGAGGACTGACACCCACGATCCACAACCGGTGTTTGGAGCGATCGCTCGACTGGAACTCGACACCGACCAGGATCCCTCGTCCGGCTATCTTCGCGTGCCCGCATGTGTCGGCATGGACACGGCGGCCGTCGGGATTGACGCGATGGTTGACTTCGATCAACGCGTCCCGATCGAAATAGGCTATCCCGATACTATCACGGGGGCGGTCCTGTTCGGCCTCGCCGTCCCATCGACGGCCGATCGATGCGAACATGCCTATGTGGTGTGGCGGACCGTACCAACTATGTCGAGGAGTCAGATACTCTTCGCGCTTCCCCGAGGTGTACTGGACGACGACGACATCTTCGACGTCGTGGGATTTGCCGCGAGTCCAGCGCGGGTTCATGGCGGGGTCATCACCGATCTCTTTCCAGATTCGGCGGCGTGGACGTTTCAAGGTCCCGACTCTTACGCGACTGGGCAGTCTGCTCCCGATTTCCACCCTTGGCACTACCTTTCGACCCCTGTTGACCTACGAACGCCCGGGGTCCTTTGGACCGAACGCCCTGTCCGCACGCGTCTTCGTCTCAACCGGTAGCTGGCCCCGACAGCAACGCAGTCACGAAGCGCATTTCTCGGCCGCGTGTCAAAGAACACAATATGACGCGACATGCGTCGTGTACCAGCACAGCGCCACCGATCACAACGACTTCCGGAATCATGATGAACCCGGTGCTCAGATCTCACCGCGGCGGATCTCCCGAATGGGCACGACGTGCTGCTGCGCGGGCAGGGAAGCCGCAAGCAATGACCCAGGGCAACAGACGGTCTGGCGCATGGCAACGTCTCCATAGAGAGAATGGGACTGAGGCGCGAGCTGGCGCCGTGTGGACAACCAGGCCCTGACGCGCATCCCGTCGAAACCGAAACCGGGCTCGAGCCGATGGGAGGGTGGTGCCGCTTCGCACATCCGGCCACCCCGCCATGGGCGCGTGAGGCGCCGCGTTCGGCCGGCCACGCGGGCGTTCGCGTCGGCGGCCGGCTACGTCCAAGACTTGCCGCGAGCCGCGATGAACGTTTTTTTTCGGTTCCACATCGCGCGGCGACACCGGTCGTCGCACTGGAGGCTTCTCATGCGGTTGGTCGGCATCATCACGATTGCGGCTGCCCTGGGGGCATGCCGACCGGCTGCCCCGCTCGGCAGCGCGACGCATCCGGCGTGGGCGCCGGACGGGCAGGCGATCGCGTTCATCTCGAACCGGGAGGGCGTGCGGAGCGGACTGCCCATCAACTTCGAGGTGTACGTCAGCGCGGTCGACGGAGCCGGCGCCCGGCGTCTGACGACCAACCAGGAGTTCGAGGCCGATCTCGCGTGGTCGCCGGACGGGGCGCACCTGCTCGTGAAGTCCTTCCGCGACGGCAACGACGAGATCTATCTGCTGGACCGACGTGGCAACGTGCAGCGCAACCTGACGAATGCGCCGGCGTCGGACGGTGGCCCCAGCTGGTCACCGGACGGCCGCGCGATCGTGTTCCACTCGAACCGGGACGGCGAGACCCGCCTGTATCTGATGGACGCGGACGGCGCCAACGTGCGGGCCTTGCCGCACGATCCGGGTCCCGGCCACTCCCCGCAGTGGTCGCCCGACGGATCCGCGATCGCCTTCGTTTCCGGTCGCGCCGGCAACGCGGAGATATACGTCGTGGACGCGGACGGCCTCAACGTGCGTCGTCTGACGGACGATTCGCGGGAGAACGGCTATCCGCGCTGGAGCCCGGACGGCGCCACGCTGGCGCATACTGCCGGCCGATTCGACACGGACCAGTGGAGCATCGTGCTCACCGATCGGGACGGAGCCAATGGGCGGATTCTGGTCGACAGCACCGACAGTGGGAACGCCGCGTGGTCGCCCGATGGCACCCGGCTGCTGTTCGGGCGATACCGCATCCACGGCGCCGACGGCGGCGAGGAGAGCGAGTTGCATGTCCTGGAGCTGGCTTCGGGAACGGTGACGAAGATTCGTCTCACCCTGCCGGTGACGGCCGTCGGCGACAGTAGTGGGGCCGCGTCGGCGGGGATGTTCTTGAGAAACCTCTGACCAAGGGTCGGCCACGTGTGACTCAGGCTGAACGGATACCGTCGACGGCGGTACATGCTGCCCACTGGCACGGGGCGTTTTGCGTTCCGATCCTTCTCGGGCGACATCCACTTCGCTGCCGCGGGGTCGGACGGGCGAGCGCCGGGATTCACTTGGGTATTGCCCGAATCCTGGAGCCCGCCCGGCCTTCCGGCCACATACTCGCGCGCGAATCCGACGCTACAGCGACCGGCGGCCGCTCGAGGCGATGGGATTCCTGGAACGGGTGGGCGGCGCCGACGCCATCCAGCGCCTCGACCGGCTGGTCGCGCCGCTGCTCGCCCAGATCGATCGGGACCGTTACCGCGTCCTGACTCCGGAGCCGGGCCGCGCGCCGATCCTCTCGCTCCAACCCGCATCGATGGCCGGGATCCCCGACCGGCTCGCCGCGGCGAACATCGTGATCAGCATCGGATCGCGGCAGTGCGATCGGCGAGGATTGCGTCAATGGCAGCGAACGCAGCCCTGTACACCGTGTCGCGCGTGTCGTACTCGGGTGCGTATGAGGAGACGGCGGCCGCTCCGAGCGTAACGTGCGCCCGAACGGCGAGAATACTCGCCGTCAGCTGCTCGACGGACAGACCACCGGGCACCGGCACGAGTTGGCCTGGCCAACCAGCACCGGGTCCAGCACGTCGAGGTCCACGTGAAGGTAGCCGAGATTGCAGATTGGAGATTGGAGATTGCAGATCGGGTCCCAAGCCCATCGGCGTCCCGTTTTGCAAACGTCGATCCGCAGCGGCTGGCGGGCCCGGATGACGGCTGAGTGGCGACCGACTGTGATATGCGATATACTATATCATAGTATATCTCACAGGTTCTCGTATCATGCGCTCCATCAACGCGTTGGCTCTCCGAAGGCGCCTGGGTCAGATCCTGGACGACGTGGCCGAAGGGGACGATCCCCTGCTCGTCACGCGGGGGAACCGTCCCCTCGTGGTGCTCGTCCCGGCCGCGCAGTACGACCAGGCGGCTGACGCACGGCGGCGGCGGCTGGCCACGGCGGCGCGGCGGGCGGCGGAGTGGCGCGCTGAGTACGCAGCCGGCCGGCCGGACCTCGATCCCGCGGCTCTCGTCCGGCGGGACCGGGACCGGTCGTGAAGGTCCTGGATGCGTCGGTCGTCCTCAGCTGGTTGCTCCGCGAGCCGGTGCCCACCGCCATGGAACGGTTGCTGGATGATCACGTGACGGGCCGGGTGCCCGCCGCCGCCCCCGAGCTGTTGCGGTACGAGGTCGGGAACGTGCTGGCGTGCGGGGCGGGACTCAGTGCGGACGCCGCCCGCTCCGGGCACGAACGCTTCCTGGCGCTGGAGGTGGAGACGTTCGCCCTCGGCGACGAGGAGTACCATGCGGCGTTCGACCTGGCCCTGGCCCATGGCATCTCCGTGTACGACGCGAGCTACGTGGCCTTGGCGCGCGCGCTCGGCGCGCGATTCGCGACCGCCGACCGCCGGCTGGCCCAGCGACTCGCCGATCCGGACCTCGTGCAGCTGGTCTGACGGGCTGCCGGAACCGACGCGAACGGCACGGAGCATCATCTAGCCGAGTGCCCGCCCCAGCCACATCTTGGGCAGACTCGGCCGACGCCATCAGCCCCGGCGGCGACCGATACCACCGGACCGTTCCCGTTCGCATGCGGAGCCGCATGACCGCCACCACCCTGCACCTCACCACGAATCTCGCTTGCCAGTCCCGCATCGCAACCCCGTCGCCACGCGTATCGCCGGGCGGCGTTCGCCCGGGAGGGTTGCCAACTCGGCGAGACCACCTCCGTGCGGGTGCGGGTTGATGTCCGGAATCACCGAACACTTGAAGGTCGCCATCGCCGACCGCTACCTGATCGAGCGGGAACTGGGCCAGGGCGGCATGGCGACCGTGTACTTGGCCGAGGACCTCAAGCACAAGCGCAAGGTGGCCTTGAAGGTGCTGCGTCCGGAACTCGCCGCCGTGCTCGGCGCCGAGCGGTTCGTGCAGGAGATCACCACCACCGCGAGCCTGCAGCACCCACACATCTTGCCGTTGTTTGATTCCGGTGCTGCAGGCGGATTCCTGTTCTACGTCATGCCGTTTATTGAAGGCGAGACGCTTCGCAGCAAGTTGAGCCGCGAAACGCAGCTCGGCATTGACGAGGCCATCCGCATTACGCGCGAGGTGGCGGACGCCCTGGATCATGCGCACCGCCACGGCGTGATCCACCGGGACATCAAGCCCGAGAATATTCTGCTCCATGACGGACGCCCCATGGTGGCGGACTTTGGCATCGCGCTGGCCGTGAGCGCGGCCGCCGGCGGCCGAATGACCGAGACGGGCATGTCCCTCGGCACGCCACACTACATGAGCCCTGAGCAGGCGACCGCCGAGAAGGAGATTACCGGGCGCTCGGATATCTACTCGCTGGGCAGCGTGCTCTACGAGATGCTGGCGGGCGAGCCGCCCCACATGGGCAACTCGGCGCAGCAGGTCATCATGAAGATCATCGCCGAGGATGCCAAGCCGGTCACGAACCTGCGGAAGTCGGTACCGCCGCACGTCGCGGCTGCGGTGGCCAAGGCGATCCAGAAACTGCCGGCCGACCGGTTCCC
>DASWIX010000072.1:0-19010 GCA_036397455.1 Gemmatimonadales bacterium
CGGTGAAATGATCAGCCGGCTCGCCGGCGCAGGCGTGCGCGTGCCGGGCGGTTTCAGAAATCGATCCTGAGGCGGGGCCTGGGCTCGAAAGCATCGAAGATGGTCTTTGCACGCGAGCCAACTTTCGTTGGACTCCCCCGCGTTTTGCGCGATAGAATGCGCAAACGGCTGGCACGTATATGAGATGACCACGAAATACATCTTTGTCACTGGTGGTGTTGTTTCCTCCCTTGGCAAAGGCATCGCCGCCGCCTCCCTCGCCGCGATTCTGGAATCCCGCGGCCTCAAGATCTCGATGGTCAAGCTCGACCCGTATCTCAATGTGGATCCGGGGACGATGAGCCCGTTCCAGCACGGCGAAGTATTCGTCACGGAGGACGGCGCGGAGACCGACCTCGATCTCGGCCACTACGAGCGGTACATCGATCGGTCGCTGTCCCAGGTCAATAACGTCACGACCGGTCGCATCTACCTGTCGGTGATCACCAAGGAACGGCGCGGCGAGTTTCTCGGCAGCACGGTCCAGGTGATTCCGCACATCACCGACGAAATCAAGAGCGCCATCAAACGTCTGGGCCCCGATCACGACGTCGTCATTACGGAAATCGGCGGCACGGTCGGCGATATCGAGTCGCTGCCGTTCCTCGAAGCCATCCGACAATTCAGGCAGGAGGTCGGGCGTGACAACGCGTTGTTCATCCACCTCACGCTCATTCCGTACATCAGCGCCAGCGGCGAACTCAAGACCAAGCCGACCCAGCACTCCGTACGTGAGTTGATGGAAATCGGGATTCAGCCCGACATCCTCATCTGCCGCTCCGACCGGGCCCTCGATGACGCGATCAAGCGCAAGATCGCACTGTTTTGCAACGTCGATTTCGGGTGCGTCGTCGAGAGCCGGACCGCCGAATCCATCTACCAGGTCCCGCTGCAACTGCACGACCAGGGACTCGATCGGGAAGTCTGCCGCCGCCTTCGCCTCGAGGTGAAGGACCCCGACCTCCGGTCATGGAGTCAGATGGTCGATCACGTCCTGGCACCCGCTGAGCGCGTGCGCATTGCCATCGTGGGCAAGTACACCGAGCTGTCCGATGCGTACACGTCCATTCGCGAGGCGCTCACCCACGGCGGGATCGCCAATCGCCTCGGCGTCGACATCGAGTGGATCCCGAGCGACCACGTCGTCGACCAGGCGGCGGCGGGGGCGGCCCTCGCGTCCCACGACGCGTTGCTGGTACCGGGAGGATTCGGCGTCCGCGGGGTCGAGGGCATGGTCGACGCCATTCGCTGGGCCCGTGAGCACGGCATGCCGTTCCTGGGAATATGCCTCGGCATGCAGACCGCCATCATCGAGTTCGGTCGTAACGTCTGCGGGCTCGCCGACACCAACTCGAGCGAATTCGAGCCCGAGTGCGGTCATGCCGTGGTCGCGCTGATGGACTCGCAACGCGACGTCAAGGACCTCGGCGGGACGATGCGCCTCGGTGCGTATCCATGTCAGTTGCAGCCCGGGTCGCGCGCCCACAAGATCTACCAGACCGATGAAGTGAGCGAACGGCATCGGCACCGCTACGAGGTGAATAACGCGTACCGTGACACCTTCGCCGAGTTCGGGCTCAAGTGCTCGGGGCTTTCGCCGGACGGGTCGCTGGTGGAGATGGTCGAACTGCCGACACACCCGTGGTTCGTCGGATGCCAATTCCATCCGGAACTGCGTTCCCGGCCGACACGGCCGCACCCGCTGTTCGCGAGTTTCGTCGCGGCGGCGCACGCCCGCACCCGCGGGACGGCGCCGGCCGGCTCGCTCGCGCAGACCTCTGCCTAGGCATGGACGCCTGGCTTCCGGGCCCCGTGCTCGTCGCCGGGCCGTGCGTTCTCGAACACGACGCGCTCAACCGTCGAATCGCTGAGGCGCTCGCCGGGCTCGCGCTGCGGCTGGGGATCGCCGTCGTGTACAAGGGCAGTTTCGACAAGGCGAACCGCGCGCGGCCCGGCGCCCCGCGCGGACCCGGGCTCGACGAAGGACTCCGCCTGTTGGAAGCCGTCAGGCGGGATTCGGGACTCCCGGTGTTGACCGATGTGCACGAGGTGGATCAGGTGACCACGGTGGCGAGCGTGGTGGACGCGGTGCAGATCCCCGCGTTGCTCTGCCGCCAGACCGACCTGCTCGAAGCGGCGGGCCGTACCGGCCGGCCCGTGAACATCAAGAAAGGGCCGTGGATGGCTCCCGAGGCGATGGCGGGTGCCGTCGACAAGGTGCGTGGCGCCGGGTCTGCTGCGATCGCCGTCACGGAACGCGGCACCTTCTTCGGCTATGGTGACCTCGTGGTCGACATGCGCAGCTTCACGCGCATACACGCCGCGACCGGCGTGGCGACCCTGTTCGACGCGACGCACGCGGTGCAACGTCCCGGCACCGGCCCCGGCGGTCACGCCGGCGGCGATCGGGAATACGTGCCAATGTTGTTGTGCGCGGCCGCGGCGGCGGGGGCGGACGGATTCTTCGTCGAGACGCACCCCGATCCGGTATCCGCGCCGAGCGACGGCGCGACGATGTGGCCACTCGATGACCTCGAGACTCTGATCGACCGGGCGCTCGACATCCGCACCCGGGCGCGGGGAACGGTACAGCGTGCTTGAACCGCTCAAAGCCAAACGCGTTCGTCTGGTGGGACTCGACGTCGACGGGGTATTGACCGACGGCGGCGTGTACGTCGGGCTGGTCCACGGTCAGCCCACGGAGCTGAAGCGGTTCGACATTCAGGATGGCATCGGCATCCACCTGTTGCGTGGTGCCGGCCTCAAGGTGATCGTGCTGAGCGGCCGCCGGTCGAGTGCGACGGATCTCCGCGCGGAGGAGGTAGGCGTCGACGCGGTGGTCCAGGACGACCGCGCGCGCAAGCTCCCGGCGTTCGAGGAACTGCTCGACCGGTTCGCCGTGCGAATGGAGGAAGCGGCGTTTCTCGGCGACGACCTTCCTGATCTCCCGGTGCTGCAACGGGTCGGGCTCCCGGTTGCCGTCGCGAATGCCGCCCCGGATGTGAAGGCCGTGGTGCAGCACACGACGGTCGCGCCCGGCGGTCGGGGCGCCGTGCGCGAGTTCGCCGAGGAACTGCTGCGTGCGCGTGGGGAATGGGAAACCGTGGTCCAGGCATACCTTGCCGAGCGTGGTGAGCCCGCACCCCGGAGGAGTCGTGCGATCCCGCAGTGACGCGTTGATAACCGCCGTCCTCGCCGGCCTCATCGGTGCCGCGTTCTCCGCGTGTGGTGAACTCGATCAGCCGCCCCTGACCGAGTTGGCGGGCGATTCCGCCGATCAGGTCGGGTACGGCGTCGTGCACAACCTGTCGGTGGAAGGCGTGCGGCGCATGCGGCTGGAAGCCGATTCGGCCTATGCGTTCTTTGGCCCGCAGTCGCATCTCCTGTTCGGGGTAACGGTGACGTTCTTCTCGCCGCAAGGCGTCGAGACGTCGACCCTCACGTCGGTCGAGGGGACCTACTACTGGC
This sequence comes from Gemmatimonadales bacterium, assembly GCA_036397455.1. GTDB lineage: Bacteria > Gemmatimonadota > Gemmatimonadetes > Gemmatimonadales > GWC2-71-9 > JADFNB01. The sequence continues at coordinate 3,508 of DASWIX010000072.1, forward strand.
GTACCGGCAACATGGAAGCGCGCGGCGACGTCGTGGCGATCACACCGGATGGACGCCGGCTGGAGACCTCGATTCTGCAGTACGATCGGAATACCGACCAGATCAACGGGCCCGCATCGTACCTGTTCATCACGCCGGAGCGGCGCGCGGAGGGTGAGTCGTTCACCAGCGATCCCGACTTCCGCAACGTCGTGACGACGCGCGCGCGGGGTCAGATGGGACGGGTGCGGCTCAACAACCCATGATCCGGCCATCCCTGGTGCTCGTGACCGCCGCCGCCGCGGCGGCCGGCGCGGTTCCGGCGCGAGCGGCGGCGCAGGCCGAAACGTGCTTCGTCATGGTCGACAGCACGGGCGGCGTGGGCCGGCAGGTGGACGTGGGCGGCGGTTTCGTGCGGTGGTATCAGGGTGGGGGCATGTGGGCGCATTGCCGCCGCGAAGCGACGCGGTGGTACGCCGACTCCGTGGCGTGGTATCAGGAGGTCGAGCGGTTTGACATGGTCGGCTCAGTCGATTTCGCGGATTCCACGGTCCACCTCACCGCCGACCATGCCAGCTACTTCCTGGCCGACGAACGGCTCGAGGCGCGTGGCAACGCGGTCCTGACGAATCTGAAGACCGGATCGGTCATGCGCGGGCCCACCCTCAGCTACCGTCGCGCCGTGCCGGGCGTGCGAGACACCACCGATTGGAGCGCCACCGGTCGGCCGACGATCGAGTACCGCTCGGAAGAGGACACCGCCGGGGCGGAACCATACGTCATCGTGGCCGATCGGGTCGCGCTGCGTGGCGGGTCGGCCGCCAGCGCGGCGGGCGTGGTGACCATCGATCGGAGCGATTTCACCGCCCGGAGCGACAGCGCGACGCTCGATACGGAAGCCGGCCACGGCACCCTGATCGGGCATGCGCGCGTGGGCGGCGGCGAAGGGAGCTATACCCTCGACGGACGGACGATCGCCTACCGCCTCACCGATCGCGCGGTCACCTGGGTACAGGCCCAGGGCCGCGCGGACGCGACCAGTGTGGAGTGGCGCATGATCGCCGACACCATCCAGTTCGACGTCCTGCACAATCAGATTCAGCGCGGCGATGCCTGGGGATCGGATACTCGACCGCAGGCCATCTCGCTGCGGCAGACGATCACGGCCGACTCCCTGGCGATCGAGGTCCCGGGGCAACAGCTTTCGGAGGTCCGGGCGTTCGGGACCGCCCGCGCCGTCTCGAAGATCGATTCGCTTGACACCGAGGGCGACTGGGTGGCGGGAGATACGGTGATTGCACGGTTTGACTCGACCGGTACCGGGACCCGCGCATTGACACAAGTCGATGCGCTGGGGAGCGCGCGCGCCCAATACCGGATCTATCCGGCCGACAACCGCTTTGCCCAGCCGGACATCAGTTACTCGCGTGGCGACCGCATCACGGCGTCGTTCGTCAACGACACGATCGCACGCGTCGACATCGTGGGCCGGAGCGACGGCGTGTACCTCGAGGCGCCGCGAAAGCGCCCGCCATGACCAACCCCCTGGCCGATGTGCTCGGCGATCGCAACCCGTCGCTGCCGCTGGCGATCGCGGCGCTGTTTCGGGTGGCCGACCTCGAGGGAGCCGCCACCTTCGGCGCGCTCGCCGTCGCCTATCGGGAAGATCATCTCGAGGTGGATCGTCGCGGCGGACACGGACCGGCGCAGGGCGGCACGTTGTCGGTCGACGAGGTACGGCGGTATCTGCTCGGATCCGTCCTCCCCCCCCTGATTGCCGGTGGACTGCTGGTCTCGCCGGACGATCAGATCGAGGATGCGACACCGATCGCCTTCGCCCGGCATCGGTGGGAGGTCCTCGCGCCTTCGCGCGAGGCGTGGCGCGCGAACATGTTGGCGCTGGCCGGCGACCGCCTCAGTGCGACCGAGACGGTCGGGACGACACCCACCCATGCCGGCAGCATCGTCACCGGCACCGGGTTGACCAAGGTCTATCGCCGTCGACGCGTCGTCGACAACGTCGATATCGAGCTCCGCCAGGGCGAAATCGTCGGCCTGCTCGGGCCGAACGGGGCGGGGAAAACCACGATCTTCTACATGATCGTCGGACTCGTGCGACCCGATGCCGGTCGCATCGCGATGGACGGCGGCGACCTGTCGCGCCTCCCCATGTACCGCCGGGCGCGCGAGGGCATCGGATATCTCGCGCAGGAGCCCTCGATCTTTCGCAAGCTGAGCGTCGAAGAGAACGTGCTCGCCATACTCGAGACGCTGCCCGTGTCACGTCGCGAGCGGGAAGCGCGGCTCGAGCGGTTGCTCGATGAACTCACCATCAAGCACCTGCGTACGGTCCCGGCGTATAAGCTCTCCGGCGGCGAACGCCGCCGGCTGGAGATCACCCGGGCGCTGGTGACCGAACCCAAGTTCATGCTGCTCGACGAACCCTTTGCCGGGGTGGACCCCATCGCGGTGCACGATATCCAGACCATCGTGGCCAGCCTGCGCCACCGCGGCATCGGCGTGCTGATCACGGACCACAACGTCGAACAAACCCTCGACATCGTTGACCGCGCGTACATCGTCTTCGAGGGGAAGGTCCAGGTCGCGGGGACCGTTCGCGAACTCGTCTTTGACGACCGGGTCGCCGATCTCTACCTCGGCCCGACCCTCACCGCGCGGCTGCGCGACCGCCTGGGGGCCGCCGCGTGAGAACGTCGCTCCACCAGAGCACGTCCCTCCGCCAGGACTTGCGGATGAATCCACGCCTCTACCAGGCGATGGATCTGTTGTACATGCCGTTGCTCGACCTGCAACAGCATCTCAAGGAGGAAATGCTCGTCAATCCGTTCCTCGAGATGATCGAAGCCGACGACGAACTCGCGGAGAACGAGAACGAGGGCGAGAAGGAAGCCGACAAGGAAAAGGACAAGGAAGACGACACCGACTGGGAACAGATCATCCTCGACGGGTTCCAGGTCAGCGGGGGCGGCGCGCGCGATCTCTCGGAGTCGGAGTCGTTCGAACGGGTCTCCGTGCAGGCCCGGGTGCTCAGCGATCACCTGCGCGACCAGTTGCAGATGCTCGACCTCACCGATCGCCAACTCCTCCTGGCTGACGAGTTCGTCGGCAATATCGGGGAAGACGGCTACCTCCAGGCGACACTCGAAGAGATCCTCGCAGGGGTGAACGGGCTGGTCGAGGGCTGGCTGGGCAACGGGCGGCCGGACGACGACGAGGACGACGCAGACCACGCTGTCAATCACGGGGACGCGGACGCATCCATGATGATCGAGGCGCCCGCGCCGCGGCCCGAGGCCCTGTTACCCCCGCCGGCCGAGCGCACCGGTCTCTTCGGCATGGCGGAAGTCGAGGAGATGCTCGGAATCGTCCAGGCGCTCGATCCGCCGGGCATCGCGGCGCGCGATCTGCGGGAGTGCTTGTTGCTGCAGTTGGACGCCGACGGCGTCCGCAACACGCTCACCTACACGCTGGTTGACGAAGCCTTCGACGATCTCATTGGCCATCGCTGGAGCGACATCGCCAAGCGCTTCGGGGTCGATCCGAAAGCCGTGCAGGACGCCGCCGATTCGCTCTCTCCGTTCGACCCGAAACCCGGCCTTCAGTTCCTGTCGTCCTACGGCGAATACGTGGTGCCGGACTTGATCGTCGAGAAACTCGAAGGGGAATATCGTGTCTTCCTGAACGACACCGGCACGCCGCGGCTCAGGATCAGCAAAACGTATCAGACGCTCGCCGGGGACAAGAAACAGTTCGTCGGCAAGACCCGCGATTTCGTGACCGAGAAACTCAACGGCGCCACGTGGCTCATCCAGGCCATCGAGCAACGCCGCCAGACGATGCTCAAGGTGATGCACTTCATCGTCGACCGGCAACGCGACTTCTTCGAGAAGGGCGTCGAACACCTGCGGCCGCTCACGCTGCGTGAAGTGGCCGAAGTCGTCGAAATGCATGAATCGACGGTGAGTCGGGTAACCAATCAGAAATACGTGCAGACGCCCCGTGGGGTCTTCTCGCTCAAGTTCTTCTTCTCGAGCAGCCTCGGCACGACATCCGGCGAAGATGCCAGCGCGCGGGCGGTGCGGGCCCAGATCGAGAAGTTGGTGGGCGACGAGAACACCGCCAAACCGCTCACCGACGCGGAGATCGTCGATGCGCTGCGCAATCGTGGGGTGCGTATCGCGCGCCGCACGGTGGCCAAGTACCGCGACCAGCTCGGCATCCTCCCGGCCAGGATGCGGAAGCGGATATGACCCTCGCCACGCGGGATGGCGACGCGGAAGTCAGCGTGCTCGTCCCGGCTCGCGACGAGGCCGAGAACCTCCACGAATTCGTTCAGCAGTGCGCGGCCGCGTTGGCGGACACGCCGTACTCGTGCGAGGTCGTCGTCATCAACGACGGCAGCACGGACGACTCCGCCGCCCTCCTCGATGCCCTGGTGCGGCAACACGCGTTCTTGCGGGTCGTCACGCACCGGGCAAGCCACGGGATCGCCGATGCGCTGCGATCGGGGGGCGACGTCGCGTCGGGCCGGATCTATGTCTTCTACCCGGCCGATCTGCAGTTCCTTCCGTCGGAGATCCCGCGCCTCGTCGAGCCGGTCATCGCCGATGAGGCCGACATTGTCACCGGCACCAAGCAGGGACAATACGAGAAGGCGTTCGTGTCCGGCATCTACAATCGATTGTGTCGTTGGCTGTTTGGCGTGCGCGTCACCGATCTCAACGCCGTGAAAGCCTATCGGCGCGAAGTGATGCAGTCCGTGCCGTCCCGACCGGACTGGCACCGGTTCATGGTCGTGATCGGCGCGGCGGACGGCTTTCGCCTCACCGAACGTCCGGTGACCCTGCTGCCGCGCCGGGCGGGGAAATCCAAGTTCGGTCTCGGCCGCATCCCCGTCGGCATCTTCGACCTGCTCTCCGTCTGGTTTCAACTCCGCTTCGGCCGCAAACCACTGCTGTTTTTCGGGGTCTCGGGCGGACTGCTGTTCGCGTTCGGGTTCGTCGTGGGTGTCGTCGCGCTGGTGCTGCGGTTCGGCTTCGGGCTCGGATTCCGCCCGCTGCTGGACCTCGTGATGGTGCTGGTCATCACGGGCACCGCGTTGTTCGGTTTTGGATTCGTGGGTGAGTTACTGGCCGGGGCGCGGGAAGAGGTGCGCGCCCTGCAGCGCGCGGTCGACCGGCTCGCCGCCGATCTGGAGCGCCGCGGCCGCTAACGTCGGCCTGGTCAGGGGAGCTGCAAGGCTTCGAACGCCGCCTCGTCGTGCATCAGTTCCTCGAAGTGATCTTGCGTTTCCAGCGCGCGCCAAAACTCCTCGATACGATACGCCGCCACGGTGCCGCCTTGGGCGTTCACGCGGTCGATCAGATCCGGCATCGTCACCGCCCGGTCGGGCGCGATGAGATCGACCGCGTCGGGAGAGATGCAGTAGATCCCTGCGCTCACGGGGTGGGTGTAGCTGGGTTTTTCCGCAACCCCGACGACGCGATCGCCCTCGAGCTCGAGCACGCCGAACGCGCTGCGGTGCGTGTGGAGCACGTAGCCGACCGTCACGAGCGCGCCGCGATCCCGGTGACACTGCGCCAACCGCGCGAAATCGAGGCGGGTCACGATATCGCCGTTCATCAGAAAGAAGGGCTCATCCGCGTCGAGGAATGACCGGCACAGGACCAGCGGCCCCGCCGTGCCAAGCGGCGTTGATTCCTCCACGTACGCAACCCGAAGGCCGAAACGAGTGCCGTCACCGCAGTACGCCTTGATCAGCTCCGCCTGGTATCCGAGCGCGAGGATGACATCGGTTACCGCGCAACTCGCCAGTTGCGCGAAGATGTAGTCCAGCAGCGGGCGATCACCGAGCGGCAGCAGCGGCTTGGGGACGGTGAACGTGTAGGGCCGGAGCCGTCGGCCTTCGCCCCCGGCAAGGACGACGGCCTTCACGTGGTGTACTCGCTCGGACTGTAGGCGTCCCGGTGGTCCGCCATCCAGGCAACCGTGCGCCGGATGCCTTCCTCGAACGACACGTCGGGGTGGAAACCGAGCAATCGTTCGGCCTTGGCGATGTCGGCGCACAACCGGCTCACCTCACTCGCTTCCGGACGCATGCGGCGCTCATCACGCACGAGATGCACATCCTGCCCGACGACGCCGGCGATCACGCGAATCGCGTCGTCGATGCTGGTTTCACGCCCGGTCCCGATGTTGATCACCTCGCCGACGGATGACGGGGACGCGCCCGCCAGCATGAACCCTCGCACCGTATCGGCGACATACACGAAATCCCGCGTGGTCGTCGTCGCACCGATCTTGATGTCCGTCCCGGCCAACGCCTGCGCGATGACGGTGGGGATGACGGCCCGCGCCGACTGCCGGGGGCCGAACGTGTTGAACGGGCGCACGACCGCGACCGGCAGGCCGAAACTATGGTGATAGCTGAGCGCGATGTGGTCGGTGGCGATCTTGCTCGCCGAGTACGGCGATTGCGGTTGGAGCGGATGGGTTTCCGACATCGGGACGTGCTTCGCGGAGCCGTAGACCTCGCTGGTCGACGTCTGGACCAGCTTCGCGAGCCCGCTGTCCCGCGCGACGTTCAGCACATTGAGGGTCGACAGCACGTTGTTGGAGACGGCATCGTGCGGATTCGCATAGGAATAGGGTATCCCGACGAAGGCCGCGAGATGGAAGATGACCTCCGCCCCACCCAGCGCCTGGCGAGCGGCATCCACATCCGCCAGGTCGATCCGCTGGATCCGCAGCGCGTTGCGAACGTCGGCATCGAGGTAGCGGAGGTTGCCGTCATCCGTGCGCGAGTTATAGCGAACCACGGCGGTGACCTCGGCGCCCGCACCAACCAGCGCCTCGGCCAGATGACTGCCGATGAAACCGCCGGCGCCCGTCACCGCGACGCGTTTCGTGGCCCAGGTCATCGCCAAACACACCGCCAAGTTGAATGAGTGCGTGCGGAAGATACAGAGACCGCCGCCGATTTCGCCATCCTCGCGTCGCGTGCGCGCCGCGTCTTCAGCGATCCCACACAACTCGAAGGTCGATGCTCCATCCCGTGTAGGAACCACGCGGTGCAAACGCCAGGTCGGGTCGCGGTCCGCGACGCGCAAGCCGCTCACCCGCGGCGTCGAGCGCGATGACGGTGGCGGGACCGACCCGGTAACCCACCCCGACCCACAGGGCCGTCGGCACCGCCGGCACGGCGTACAACGAGTTCTCGGCCGCCACCAGCCGCCGATAGAGCGGGCCCATCGCGTTGGGATCTGGAATGGCCGCGCGCGGCGTGTAACCGGTTACCGCAGCACCCAATCCGGCGACGAACGATCCGATCTCGCGAGCGACCTCGATCCGCCCTCCGGTCGTCCACGCGCGGATATCCGAGTGCACCTCCACGATGAGATCCCGGCGAAGGCGATCTTCCCGTCGCAGCACGAACGCCGTCGTCCAACGCCACGATGAGCCCCTGGGCTGATAACGCAACTCGACGGATGCGTCGACAACGCGCTCGTCCGTTCGGAGGAACACGCCGTCGAGCCCGGCGCGGCGGGCCTTGCCGGAGAGCGTGCTGGACCGGGCGTCTGCCGTGAGCAGGAGTCGGTTCCCGAGCACGGTGGCCTGGAGCGCGCCACCGAAGGTCCATCCCGTCGCTTCCCACTGATCGGTCGGTGGCGTGGCCTCCCGGGTGCTCACGTATTCGTCCGTCCGCCACTCGCGTCGTGCATGGACCACCCACCGTACCGCCAGCACCCGACCTTCGAGTCCTGCCCCGGCAAGTGTCGCACGCCGATCCGCGCGCCGCAGCACCAAGCCGGGCGGGCTAAGGGACCCCGCCAGGGGATCGCTGTAGCCGTCCAGCAAGTACACCTCGCCGGCGCCCGGCTGGGCCGCGAGGATCGCCGTCTCAGATTCGCCTGTCCACCCACCGTGGACCCCGAACCGGAGATCCATAGGAAGCCGTATCGCACCCCCCGCCCGCACCGCAGGTGTGGACGCGCGGCCCAACCTGGCGAACCGCGCTTCGTTAGTCCGGAAGTCATGCTCGTCGACGCCGGCGGATAGCCCGACGTCCAGCCGTCCAAACCGCCATCCGAGGGCGCCTTCGAGCCGGACGGACAACTGACGCATCGCCGGCAGTGAGCTATCCGCCAGGACAAACGGGTCACTGGCGTACGGATTCAGGATCGCCGCATGACCCGCCGCCGTCGCGCGCTGGAGGGCCACGACGTGTCCCACAACCGCCCCGTGCCCGACCGGACGCCACGCCAAGCCGGAGATCCGTGTGCCCCTGACGTCATCGACGTCGAGCGTGCGCCGATACGCGCCGGCCGCGCCAAGTTCACCGGCTCGTAGCTCCGCGCGGGACTGAACGATGTCGGCACCAACACCGGCCGGAACGCCCGCGGTCCAGAACAGTCCGATTCTCGGCAGGGGTGCCGCGAGAAGGTTGGTGAAGCGAGGGGCGGCTGGTGCGGTACGCGTGAGATCGGCCACCCGCGCGAGCGGGCTCCATCCCGTCATCCATTCAGGTCCCCTGCCTGAGGACGGCCAATCGCTCGTCTGGGCGTGGGCGGCGGACGCGCTCGCGAGCGCCCACACAACGAGCGACCGCACCGTCACCTGCCGAGGGGCATGGTGAGTTCCAAACCGAACCGCATGCGGGCAAAGACGCGACCCTCGTTGATGCCGGTGATACGGCCTGGACGATCGAGGGCGTTGAACGCGTAGAACGAGAGACGCCCATTGAACGGCAGGGTCTTACTCACCTGAAGGGACAGGAACCAGTCCGCGGGCACATCCTGTCGGGGCACGGTTGACCCCGTACGAGGTAGCCGCAGGTCAGCAAACTCGGGGTCGCCCCGTCGCGCTCGTGGTAGCGGCACCAGTTCTCCCGCTCGGGTGATATACCCGGCGAAACTCAGGGTGTCGGTTCCGGCGCTGTCTTCCTGAATCTCGCGCACGGCGTGCTCGACCACCGCCGTAATCACGAGACCAAGATCCGGCCGGTGATGGACCACGCGATACGTCAGAAGCAGGCGCTCGCTCTTCTTGGTCACGCCGTCCCAGTACGGCGACCGCGTCCGGTCTCCGCTCACCTGGAAGCTGTCAAACCCGCGTCCGAAATCGATACCACCGTCCGCGAGCGACGTGCGCACGAGCGCGCCCTGCACGTGCAGTCGCAGTCTTAGAGGCCGAAGCTCCGGGAGCTGGAGGGTTGCCTCGATCCCTCGGTTGGCCAGTGCGAGGACGTTGCCCGGGACATCGAGCAAGATCGGCACCGTGTCCGCCCGGGTCGGTGGCTCGATCACGGTGGGCGGTCGACCCGTTCCAGGCGTGGAGTCCGCAAAATCGAACAGGTCTCGGACGAGAAACCCCGGTACTCTGCGAAACCCGATGCCGCCCACCGTTCCATCGCGGAAGACGACGACGTCCAGGGTGAGTTCTCGCTGCCCGGTCGCGATCCGGACGCCCGCCTCTTGCTTCTCCCCGACGGCGAACCCGAGGTCGGTGTTCGTGGGATCCCGGATGAACGTGGTGAGCACCGCCAGCCGCTCGGCGGGGTCGCTGGTGAACCAGTTCACGTTGACGACGTCGAAGTACTGGGGTGCGGGATACAGACTCCCCAATGCTGGTGTCTTTGCCGTTCGCCCAAGCCCGCCCCGCAACCGCAGCCAGGGCCAGGGCGCGATCTCGGCATTGACCCGCGGCTGCAGGGCGGCGTCCCGCACCCCGGACAGCCAGGTGGTCCCCCGGTGCAGCAGATCCAACCGCAAGCCGACCTGTGCCGTGAGCGTCATGGACCCGAGGTTTCGAACCAGCCGGTCGTCCAGGTAGATCGCCGTCGTCGCGACCGGCGGGATGGCGTCGAACCGCCGCGGACGGTCGAATCCCTGAACGCCGTTGAACAACACCTGCGACGGTCGCTCGATGTCGAAGAGGAAGCCAGCCCCGTCGTTCCACTCACGCCGCAACTCGACGCCCGCGAAGACGCGGTGGTCGAAGGTCAGGGCTCGTGGTAGCAGCTCCGCTTCCAGCCGCGAGTACAGCTGCCACGCATCGCCCTCGACGCCCACTTCGGAGATGTAGCTGCCTTCCACGTACCGGCCAACCGCGCGTCCCTCGTCGACGCGGTCCGTGAACGGGAGGGCACTGCGCAGTCGGCTCGCCTGTGCCAACGATCGCTGGCGGGCGTAGTCGGCAGACGCGGTCGCCGTGAAGGTCGATTGCGCCCCGATGGGCATCCGGAAGCGCTCGGAGAGCCGTAGGCCCGACTCGCGCGACGAGGAGGCGCGCCCCGGAAACAGCTCCGGCTGCTCGGGATTGTCGGATGCGAGGCGGTAGCCGTCCAGGCGCGAGTCGAGCACCGCCCGTGCCAACCCTGCGTCCGTCAGCGAACCCAGCGGAAGCCGGTGCGCCAGTTGCACGGTCACGCGCGTGGCGTCGTCCGCCGTGAAGCCGGGTTGGAGTCGCGTGCGTGCCACGTCCATCGTGCCCGTGAGCGCGTGCGCCCGGCCGAGTTCGTGCCCGCCAACCAGGTTTGCCTCAAATGACCGGGCGTCCACCGTTGCAGCGGCCTCTGGCCTCGCGGTGGCCGCCCGAGTGTCGACGATAATGACACCCTGGGTCAAGTCACCGTACCGAGCTGACGGGATACCGCGAATCACCTCAACGCGCTCGATCGTCGCGGCCGGAATGCGGCGGAGGTCCACCCCTCCACCGGCCGAACTCGCAAGCGGGAGGGCAAGCTCGCCCCGGGGTCCCGTGCTCTGGAGGTTGGCGTTGTTGGAGAGGGGGACGCCGTCCAATACGATCAGCGTGCCGAACGAGGACAGGTCACCGGCCGAAGGTCCACCTCCCGTCAGCGACGCCGGTGCACTGGTCGGGACGCTACGCAAGGAGACCTGCTGGACGCCCGTGAGTCCCGGCGCCTGGGTCGGCACACCGGGGATCAGCTCGAGCACGCCCATCAGACTGGTGGCGGTCTGATTGGCAATCGCGTCGCGGTCGATCACGCTGGCCGTGCCCAACTCGCCTTGTGCGCGGGCCCCCGGAGCCGCGGTGACGACAATGTCCGGAAGCTGCAGCGCCGACGCGGCGAGGATCAGACTCCGGCGCACGGTCTCGCCGGGCGCTACGGTAATGGGCGTGCGCGAGGGAGCAAGGCCGATCAGACGTGCCAAGAGGACATACGGTCCCGGCGGCACGTTCCGGAAGAGAAAGACACCGGCCGAGTCGGTGAGTGTCTGGAACGGTGTTCCTTCAAGCGTGACCAGGGCGCCCGCAACCGGCACGCCGCTTCCGGCGAGCGCAACTTGGCCCGTGACAACACCCCTCTCGGCGCGTTGCTGCGCAGCGGCGGGTGCCACGAGCCCGAATAGGACCCCGAATAGCAGTGCGGCTGTCTGAACGATCCGTGGCGGCGCCCCGCCCGGCGGGATCACGGGATGCGGCCCGGCGTCATCGCAGCGCGTGCAAAATCATGTCTCGTGCTCTTCGTGCGCTGGAGCTGCACTCGACCGCCGAAGACGCCCAGCGACTTCCGGGCAATGCTGTAGAATCCGTGGCCATCGAACAGCCGGCCCGGACCCGTATCGAATACGTCGTTGATGATGTGCTCGCAGAAGTTATCGCCGATTGACGCCATTTCCCTGGACGTTGCCATGGACGTGTAGACGTCCAGAATCCGATCGCGTGGGATGCGCGGCCACAGTTCGTCGTACTGTGGGAATGGGCGCGCCCTGGGTACGGTGTTGAGGTCCACCGGGTTGGCGACGAAGTAGATGTTGCTGGATGAACCGACAAAGATGATGCCACGGCCGAAGAAATCGAATTCCTGCACGAGGATGGTGGCGTTAGGAACCGAGGGGTTGTCGACGTCGCTGGGTCCGACGGTTTCGAACGCCGCCGAGCTCAGATTCGGCAACCGCGAATCGACGGCGGAGTGGTCAATCGCATCGGTCGCAATCACGGCCACTGCCCCCGGCACGAGCGGGAATTGGGTTCCGCTGCCGGGCAGGCGCATCAGCATGGGGGACCAGAGTCCGTCCGGGTCGTTCTGCCATTGCTGCGTAACCGAGCACGGACGGTTCGGGTTATCCCACCCCCAGCCGGGACCCCATCCAACCAACTTCTTATCGAGGTAGATCGTGGTGTCGGAGTTGTTGTAGAGTTCCAGGTACATGCCGTTCGCGTATGCATTGTCGGCGGCAAGCAGGGGGGCGTGGTCCCACACTTCACTGAGCACCAGGCTACCACGACGACCCATGGTTGCCGATAGCGTGACCGTGGTCTCGGGAGCGTCCAGCTGCACCGAGCCACCCCCCGCAAATCCTGTGACGTCCTGGAGTTCCGGCCTCAGCAGCGCGCGTTCATCCGAGGTGAGCAGCCGGTGTACTGCAACGTCGTACCGGCCCGTGAGCAGGGCGGCGAGGCGAATCTGCCCACTGTCATCAGTCGTCCCCTGCGCGGTCTCCGACCTGCGCTGCGCGGTAACCAGAGCCCCGGCCAAGGCGGGGGAAGCCATGCCGAGGTCTTGCGCAACGGCGCTCGCGCCGGGGGACTCAAGGTCGATTGCCGCGGTGACGATGAGGGTCGCCCGCTGGACGTTCGTGTCCGTCGAGTCGGTCGCTGTGGAATCCATCCCGAGGCTGTCGGGGGGAGATCCGGGCGAGATCAACTCCAAGTCGGTCGTGCAACCGCCCAAACCGAACGCCCAGGACAGGGCTAACGCAAACACTCGCCGACTGGTCATGACAACTCCGAGTCTGCGGAACGGCCTTGCGGCTGCAGAATCATGTCGCCTCCCCCGTTCCTCCAAGCTACGCTCTGCGATGGAGTGAGCGACGTGTTGGGTACCGGTCGCCAGCGAAGGCCGAAGACGCCAGGACAAGGGCGGGCTATCACGGGATGCGGCCTGGCGTCAGCGTGTTGCTCAGCGCGAAATCGAGCGCCGAAGTCTTCGTGCGCTGGAGGAGCGCGCGACCACCAAAGACGCCGAGCGACTTCCGAGCGATGGAGTAGAACCCCTGCTCGCCGTTAAAGCGGCCGGCCTGGTTGTCGAACACCGAATTGATGATGTGCTCGCAGAAGCGGTCGCCGCCAAGCGTGGCCGTCACCGAGGCCGTGGCGATCGAGGTGTAGACATCCAGAATGCGGTCGCGTGGAATGCGTGGCCACAGGAGGTCGATCTGCGCCCCGGTAACGGGCCGCATCCAGGGTACCGTGGACAGATCCACCGGATCGGCAACGAAGTAGATGTTACTCAGCGAGCTGATGAATAGGATCCCGCGACCAAAGAGGTCGTACTCCACCACGATGAGGGTGGCGTTCGGTACCGAAGGGTTGTCGACGTCGCTGGGACCGACGGTTTCGAACGCCGCCGAGCTCAGATTCGGCAACCGCGAATCGACGGCGGAGTGGTCGATCCCATCGGTCGCAATGACCGCCGCGCGGCCGGGTGCGAGCGGATATTGTCTGCCATGGCCGGGCAGGCGCATCAACATCGGCGACCAGAGCCCATCTGGGTCGTTTTGCCACACCTGCGTCACCGAGCACGGGGCGAACGGTGCCGAAAACGCCCACCCCCAAGGCGGTCCCCATCCGACGAGCTTACCGTCCAGGTAGATCGTCGTGTCGCTGTTGTTGTAGAGCTCCAGATAAGTCGCATTGAAGTAGGCGTTATCGGCGGCAATCAGCGGATCCTGGTCAAACACCTCACTGATCACGAGGCTGCCCCGACGACCCACGCCGCTCGAGATCGTCACGGACGTTTCCGGTGCCTGTAGCCGAACCGAACCACCGGCCCCAAAGCCGCTCACGTCTTGCAGTTCCGGCCTCAGGAGTGCACGCTCGTCGGCCGTGAGCAGGCGGACCACCGATATATCGTAGGTCCCGGTTAGCAACTCCAGCAGTTCCGACTTCCCGCTGCTATCGGTGGTTGCCGTGAACACGTCGTTCGACACTCGATGCCGGACTTCGACAGCGGCGCCCGTAATAGCCGGGAAGGGAAATCCCAAATCTGCGACAACGGCGCTCGCGCCGGGGGACTCAAGGTCGATTGCCGCGGTGACGATGAGGGTCGCCCGCTGGACGTTCGTGTCCGTCGAGTCGGTCGTGGTGGAATCCATCCCGAGGCGGTCGGGGGGAGATCCGGGCGAGATCAACTCCAAGTCGGTCGTGCAACCGCCCAAACCGAACGCCCAGGACAGGACTAACGCAAACACTCGCCGACTGGTCATGACAACTCCGACGTCTGCGGAACGGCCTTGCGGCCCGAGACGGCCGGTGGGGGGCCTGGGCGAGAGCGGTTGCTCCCAAGCTGACTGCTACAAGATAGCACTTCCGCCTCGGGCCCGCCCGTTGGGGCGCTTCCCTAACCAGGCTGCCGGTTAGCCGCAGAGACAGGGAATCCCGCCCCCGCACCACCCGGCGTCACCGCAACACGCCTCACACTCCCGCGTGAAGCCGAATCCTTGACAGTTCGAGCAGGTTGCTGAGGCTCGGGTGGAGGTGGTGGCCTGAAGGGCGCCAACCCCCAGGCCTGCGATCGCCGCCGCCAAAATGCACACTCGAAGCGCATGACTCATCCACTTGCGAAACATGGAACCTCCTACGTCAGGGTGTGAGTACGGAACTTCTCGAACTGTCCCCTTTTCCAGGAGACGAGAACCCACCCGCAAGCGCGGCCAGTACGGAGTCAACCGCGGCGGGGTCAGACAGTTCACCGGCGCGTCCGTAGACCACAACGCCTGCATCGCCCAGCACCACGGTCAAGGGAACACCGACGGCACGATAGACACCGGCCATCCTCGCGTCTGGAAAGCGCACGACCGGAAACTCCAACCCATGGTCCGCCGCGTATCGGCGGGCGTCGTCGGGCAGCGAGTCCAACGAGATGCCACGCGCAGATATGCCTGCATCCTGTGACGAACGGCGGACGATGGTTTTCCAGGAAGGCAGGGTCCGCAGACAGTAGGGGCAGTGAGACTCGAAGATCAGGAGAAGCTGTCTCCCTCCAGGAGGTACATCGCCTACGGTGACCGTGTCACCGGTCGTCGTCGTCGCGCGGAATACCGGTACAACGTGGCCGGGAAGTGGTAGCTGGCTATCAACCCGGGCCCGGCGGACTTGCCGCCGCAAGCGGTCATTCTGGCCGGCCAAGACGAATAGCACCACAGCCGAGCCGAGGAGCGTTGCGTACACGAGACCCTGCCAGATGCGGTCAAAACGTATTCTCACCGGATTCCCCCTGATGTCCGAAACGGCTGATAGTGCGAGCATGCTGGGAGTGCCCGGGAACAACAAGCCCCTGGGCTTTCACGAATGCAAGGACGCGTCATCCGGTGTTCACGAGGTGCAGGAAAACGCGCGGGCGTCGGCGCGTTCAGAATCGGGACTCCGTTTCCGGCGCGACGTAGCCACCAGTGCGGAGCGCAACCTCAAGGACCCACTCCCAGCCGATGATTGTGCGCGCGGTGTTCCAGGGTAACGCGAGGTATTTTCTCGCG
>DASWIX010000073.1:0-23706 GCA_036397455.1 Gemmatimonadales bacterium
TGGGTCGACCAGGCCACGAGCACCCGCCCGCAACAGCCATAACCACATCAATACGGCTCCCAAGGAGTGATTCCGTCCACATGCTCAGTTTTTCCGCAACCTGCTAGACATGACCGGGGCAGTCGCTGAACATCAAGGATTCCCAACCACGGTTCCCGGAGGTCGCGGAACATGCGAAGCATGGTATGGCTGCTAGTGTGTGCCGGGTGCGCCGGCGATATCCCTGCGCAGGAACTCTTCGCCGCCGATCGAGCGTTCAACGCGTCCGTGGCCCAGAAGGGCAGCGAGGCGTGGGTCCGGTGGTTTGCGCCGGACGGGATGATGATTCAGGCCGGGCCAGGTGTTATCACGGGCCACGAGGCTATCCGTACGGCTGCCTCGTTCCTCGATGTGGCTGGCACCGTCCTCTCGTGGGAGCCTGTGGAAGCACACATCGCGCGCCGCGCGGACATGGGGTGGACCAGAGGGCATTATACGTACACGACCCGGTCGGACACGGGGATGCAGGTGTCCCGGGGCGTGTATGTGACGGTATGGCATCGTCAGCCCGATGGCCTGTGGAAAGTGGCCGTTGACGTGGGGAATCCCATCGCTGAGGCTGGAGGCGAAGCACCATGATGGCCAGGCTGCGCGGCGCATGCGTGGTAGCCGGAATCGTTGCAGCCGGGTCGATTACGGCGCAGGACAGGGTGGTGATGGAGTCACTGATCACCCATATCACGCGCCTGGCGGACGATGCCTACGGCGGGCGCGGTACGGGTTCGGGCGGGTTCTCTCGGGCGCTCGAGTACGTACGCCAGCAACTGCACCGGTCTGGGCTCATGCCGAGGACCGAACAGTTCGCGACTCGCGACGGCGGGTCTTCCGCAAACGTGTTTGCCCACATTGTGGGCAGCGATTCGCTGGTTCGTGACGAGTACGTGTTGGTGGGTGCGCATCTGGATGGGCTGGGGATCCGCAACGGCGAGGTGTTTAACGGAGCGAACGACAATGCGAGCGGGGTTGCCGTGGTTCTCGAGCTGGCGCGCCTGCTCGTGCAGTCGCCACCGCGTCGCTCCGTGCTCATCGCGCTGTGGGGAGCGGAAGAGGTCGGGCTGCAGGGGTCGCGGCACTTCGCGAGACATGCCGCGGTACCTCTGGCTTCGATCGTGGCGCACGTGAATCTGGATGGCGTGGGACGTCATGATCGCGTACCCGGCGATACGCTGCGCCTCTTCGCGCTGGGCGGGGCGGAGTCCTGCGAATCCTTGTCTACTCTAGTGCATGGCGTGGCGCGTGCGCACCCACCGATCGTGCTCAGTACCAACGACCCGAATGGATGGTTTCGATTCAGTGATCACTATCCGCTGTTCGTGGCGGGTGTCCCCGCCGTATTTCTCACCGATCTGGGCAGCAATGACTATCACCGACCCTCCGATGACGCCGAGGCCATCGATGGGCCGAAGCTCGCAAGGACGACGCACTTCGGCCTGACATTGGTCAGAACCCTTGGCGACGCCGAGCACCGCATCTGCGGTCCTGCCCGCACGCCGATCGGGCAGGAGATCTTCGCGCCTGTACCATCCGGCAACGGGGTGCAAGTGGTTGTGGTTGATGGCGATTTGCAGGGCGAAGGCCCGTTTACCATGCTTGTCCGACTCGAGCCAGGGGCATGGATCCCTCCACATTTCCACGGCGCAGACAAGCAGATACTGGTCCTGCGCGGCGAACTGCTCATTGGGCGGGGAGCGACGCTCGATACGCTGCGCGTTCATTCCCTCACGGCAGGCACCTTCCTGCGCATGCCGGCAATGGTCGCACACTATGAGGGCGCACGCGACACCACGGTGGTCGCGATGTACGGCATTGGACCGATGCGAACCACCTGGTTGAGGCCGCCGCAGGGTGACTCACCGTGATTGCTGACAAGTTGGCGGTGTTCTCGCTGCGTCGAGGCCATTTTGCGTGGCCGCAGTGCATCGGTCTCGGTGTGCTGGTGACCGGCATGTCGCTCATGGGAGCGGTTCCCGCGGCTGCAGGCCAGAGTCTGGCTCGGCGGACCGTGGACCACTCAGCACTGGCCGTCCGGATCGTCGATGCCCTGGCGTTGCTCCCGGGCGAGCGTGTCCTGCTCGTTGGACACCCTCAGTTCGCTGAAGCACTTGTCCGGCCCCTGCGTCTCGAAATCGTGCGGCG
The DNA here is from genome assembly GCA_036397455.1 of Gemmatimonadales bacterium. Lineage (GTDB taxonomy): Bacteria > Gemmatimonadota > Gemmatimonadetes > Gemmatimonadales > GWC2-71-9 > JADFNB01. The sequence goes on from DASWIX010000073.1 coordinate 2,176, forward strand.
CGGGGGGGTGGATCTTGGCTTCATCGAGGTGCTCGCCCACCCGTGGCCGGAAGGGCAAGATCTCGCAACCCGGTCGCGCGAGCGGGCGGCGCTTCACGAGATGTTCCAGCGCGTGGATGCCGCTATCATGCTCCCGGGGGCGACTTCAGACCATCCTGAGTACCAGGCCATGTACGATGTGCTGGCGTCCGGACACGGTCGGACCATTCACCTGCATTGGGATGCCAACGGGAGTGTCGGGGTGGTACCGGGCCAGCCGGCACCGCCAGCCCACGAGGTCGACCGGGTGTATGAGCGCGCGATCCTTGATGTGGACCTGACCGAGTTGCGCCGCGCGCAACATGCGTTTATCGCGGCCCTGCGGTCCGGCGAGGCGCGCGTGACGACGCCGGACGGCACCGACCTGCGCTTCCGCATCGGCGACAGACCAGTCAATCGGCAGGATGGCGATGCGTCCGCCGCCCGTGCGGATACCGCCCGCATGCTGGTGGATCGCGAGATCGAACTGCCGGCGGGGGCGGTGCGCGTGGCGCCCGTTGAGTCGAGCGTTGTCGGCGTCGTGGCCGTTCCGATCTCGTGGTGGGCCGGGCGGGAGGTACGTGATCTGCGGCTCACCTTCCGCCGCGGCAGAGTGGTAGAGGTCACGGCCCGATCCGGCGCTGAGCACGTACTCCGGGAGCTGGATGCCGGTGGGGACGCGGCTCGTGCGTTCCGGGAGTTTGCCCTCGGATTCAACCCGGTGCTGGCGGTGCCTGACCCGCGGCACTGGATTCCGTACTACGGCTATGGAGCGGGAGTGGTGCGCTTGGCGCTGGGCGATAACCAGGAGCTGGATGGGGGCGTCCGCGGAACCTATGTGCGCATCATACTCCTCCGTGACGCGTCGGTCTCTGTTGGTGGGCGGCCGTGGGTCCTGCAGGGGCACCTGCAGGTGCCCAACTGACGGCAGAGTCGTGACCGACGAAGTGAATGCCACGTAGGTGGGGAAACGTTCGGCGGCTACCGGCTCGCAACCATTGCGCCGGTACAATCGGCCGCTTGGCCTTGCGACACGGCGAGGAGACAGATGAAACGGTTCCTCATGACCCCAGGTGTGGCTCGACAACACACCCGACTGGGACGAAGTCCGGGACCTGCTGTACGACGGCTGGTGCCTGGCGGCGCCGAAGCAACTCGTACAGGGAGCGCGGACATTGTGCGAGCGATCGGGCAAGCGTTCGTCGCGCTGCTGACGGTGCTGGCCTGTGGAAGTGGTGAGGGGTCGGGAGCCGCCGCGGCCGTGCGGGACAGCGCCGGCATCACCATCGTCGAGAATCGGCGGCCGACGTGGCGGGCCGAGACCGCATGGCATCTGTCGGACCGGCCGGTGCTCCAGATTGGGGTCGAGGAGGGAGATCCCGCCTACGTCCTCGCGCGCGTGGCCGGCGCCATCCGCTTGCCCGACGGGCGAGTCCTCGTGGGTGACGGTGGATCCAATCAGCTCCGCTTCTTCGATTCGGCCGGGACATTCCTCGCGGCGGTGGGCCGGTCCGGCCAGGGTCCGGGCGAGTTCCAGTTCCTCCGCGACGTGCGGCGGTGTGAGCCCGATGTTATCACGGCGTTCGACCTCAATTGGCAACGGTCCTGGTTTGACCTCGACGGCCGGTTCCGCGACCGCGCACAGCTTGTCACTCCGGAGGGGGTGAGCCCCTACGCGCTCTCCTGTTCGGTAGGGGACCGCTACCTGGTGACCGGCTGGGGCAACACGATGGTCGTCGCGGCGCTTTACCGGACGACCGCACCACTCGTGGTGATTGACGGGACCGGGAACATCCTTCACCGGCTGGACAGCGTGCCCGGCAGCGAGCGGGTGGGCACCGAGCGCGGCAGCCGTCCCCATCCCTTCGGCCGGTCCACCCACGTCCTGCTCAGGGGTGACACCGCCATTATCGGGACCGCGGACGACTACTCTCTTGCGTTCCGACACGTGGACGGCACATTGGTGCGTATCGTCAGGCGGGTGGATGTTAGGCTGACCGACACTGCCGGGTTACGTGCGACCTATCGCCGCGCCCGATTGGCAAGCGCGTCGAACGTGCCCGCGGTCGAGCGTGAGCTGGACGCCATGGTATTCCCGCCATCGCTCCCGGCCTACGATCTGCTTCGGAGTGATCCGACGGGCCACCTCTGGGTTCGGGCCTTTGCCCCGCTCGGCGTGGAGGCCAGAGCCTGGTCGGTGTTTGCCCCCGCCGGCCAGTGGCTCGGGGATGTGGCCATGCCGGCGCGGTTCACCGTCACGGAGATTGGGGCGGACTACGTGATCGGCGTGCATCGCAACGAGCTGGACGTGGAGTTCGTGCACCTGTATCGGTTGATCCGGCCGCGGGAGGTTCCATGAGGTTGGTTGTAGCGGCTGCGGCGATCACAGCGGCGTGCGGAAACGGCGTGACCGGGGAGATGCGCCAGGACACGACACACATCATCGCGGCTCTCCGGCCCCGAGGCCGTGCGCTACGATCCTGATCAGGACATGTAGCTCATCGCCACTTCAACGGCGGCGCCGCCGCCGGCAGCAATGGGTTCATCGCGCGCGCCCGGCCTGACGGCACGGTCGATTGCTTGCGGTTCATGGTGGGGACCGCCGCGGCACCTCTGCAGATCGCCCGCGGCATGTTCATCGTGGCCGAGCGCAAAGCGACCTGACCCGTATCCGGGAGACACCATGCAGTGGATCACGCGTGAGCGCCCCAAGATTGACCGGATCGCCTGCCCGTGGCTCATCTGGCGTTTCATTGATCCCGCGGCCGAGTTCCTTTTCGTCCCGTCGGCGGACGTGCTCCGGGTGGCGGGCGAGACGGGGGCGATCCCGTTCGATGTCGCTCGCGCCCGACGCGTGGCCGAGGCGCGAGTCCCGTCGCACCTCCGGCCAGCCCGTCGCTTCTAGTGGGTTCGAAGCAGCCCGCGTAGGATTTGCGCGGAGGACCTGCCTGGTGGCACGTGGCTGAACCCGACGGATCCTCGTCTCGGGCCGGGTCTCTTGAGGAGACAGGAGCCGAACCGGCGTTCCGCCGCAATCGGGTGCAAGACGGCTGTTCGGCTACTCAAGATACTGTCCCCCACGGGATTTCCATTCGTGACCCCTCCATTAGTGACTCCTACGAAGTGGGATGTAATGCCCCTGATCATGCAGAGGTCCAGCCGGTGGTATCGGATCGTCGTAGCGGTCGCGTTGCCTCTCTTAGGTTCTGGTGGGTGTGGTGACAACGGCCTTGAGGAGTCAGCGTCGACCGCGCTGTTGTCCGGGGTGGTCCGAGGTGGAGGCGCTCCCTTGTCCGGCGTCGTTGTCCGAGGCGCGAGATGCGAGATGCGAGGCCCCAACCGACGCGGTGCTGGGCGAGGCTACGACGGCCCAGAATGGACGTTACGATCTCGGACTTGTCGAGTTCCCGTCGGCCGGAACCTATGACCTCTGTATCCTGGTGTGGGCGGGACCGGTTGCCGGTTTCGGTGCCGACACGGTCCGGCTCGATGCCCTCACGTTCGCGGACCATCCGCAGCAGCCCGTCGCCGTCGACTTCCAGCTGACAGCGCGATAGCGGCAATGCAGTCACCTTGGGGGAGAGGTGGAGGGGTAGGATGTTCGCATCACACTCTTTCCGGTGCTCCGTGTTCATCGGCGGCCGGACGTGGGTGCGACTCATTGGTCGGGGCGAGGGGCCGCGTGCTACCGGAAGGACTGCAATGCGGTCCCGAATTGGCTGGCGTTCTACAGTCTGGCCTCGCGCGGCTTGAAGAACGAGAGGGTGTGCCACTCTGCGCTGCGGTATCGCTCGCCGGTTGACTAGGTCCACATGGCGTAGAGCATGTGTCCACGAAACTGAGGCAAGATCCCGGTCGCCGTTCCCTGGGCGCTGACCACCTGCGTTGGCGTAACTGTGACACGGACTCGGCCGGCCGAGGGGCAAGTGGACATCGAGAAACTTGGCCGGCCTTGGGCGGGTGGGCCACCGCATGCAAGGGGATCGGCGGCGAACGCAGTGCGGTGGCAGCTCCACCCGCGGCGCTTTGGACGGCCCTACACGCGGCGCGCGAATGGCAAGGTCGAGCGGTTCACGGCATACGCGAGATCACGACGTCGCTGCGTGTGCTATCCTCCGGCACGCCGGAGATAAGCACGACCTGTACGGGTCCTGCCACCCCGGTGAGCCGTTCCTCGCCGGGCGGGGGACGTCCGGTTGGACGCACGCCCCGGCCATCGAGCTGCCGATCACCGTCAGCACATATGCCCCGGCTGAATCGGCGAGCGCCTGTCCCTGGGCGAACCAGTCGCACAGGTCCGTGCGCGCGGGGTTCCAAGGGGCCTCCACGACACCACCCGTGGTTGGACGGGCCATCGTCCCAGCGCAACGTCCCGTAGACAATCGCGACGGCATGAGGGGGAGAGCAACTGCACAGCTCGGATGCACAGGCGACGGGTAACAGTCCACACACGAGGGCGGCCAGCGAGAGGCGGAACACAGTTCGCATCATGTCAGATATGTCCTGTCGATATCGGAACCAACGCGTGACTTGTCGGTGAACGACCTTCGAGACCGAACGTCGAATCAGGGACTCCGATACTGATCTGAATGTCCGGCCGACCAGCGCTGGGGGAACGCTCACCGATGGTGCGCTTGTCATGGTCCGGAATGTGTCAACCGCAACGGTGTTCAAGATCGCTGGGTTGCCCCCCGCGTACGATCCCTGAGAGTACGCTCGCGCAGGCGGTGTGGGCAGGGGCGCCTGCCGTACACCGCCGAGACCCGCTTAAAGAGGGCACGATGACACGACCAACCAGGCAACCCGCGCGATCGGGCGCGGTTCGGGCCGCGATCGCCCTCGTCCTCGCCGGACTGTTGGCGCCGCGGCTGGCGGCGTCCACCCAGTGGCCGGTCGAGACAGTCGCGAATCTCCGGGTTCTCCCGGACACGATCACGCCCGCGGCGCTTGTCGCCCTGATGGGTACGTTCACTCGCGCCTTGGGAGTTGGGTGCTCATACTGCCACGTTGGCGTGGCTGGGCAGCCCCTGTCGTCCTACGACTTCTCCGCGGACGACAGGCCCACCAAAGCCGTTGCCCGAAGCATGCTCCGTATGGTGCGGGCGATCAACCAGGAGCACCTGGGCGGGCTGGCGACCCGGAACGAACCTGCGGTGCAAGTGGAATGTGCCACATGCCATCGCGGCACCACGGTGCCGCGGATGCTGCAGGACGTGTTGACGCACGCCTACCGGGCGGGCGGAATCGACTCGGCCGTTGCGGCGTATCGCCAGCTCCGGCGGCGCTACCACGGCCGGTCAACGTACGATTTTGGCGAGGTCCCGCTCGCCGATGTCGGGGGCCTGCTTTGGACGGAGGCCGCGCACGCGGACGCCGAGCGGTTGTACGCATTGAATGTTGAATTCAACCCCGAATCGGACTTCGCGAAGCGAAGCCACGCGACGGCGGCACTGACCTTGGCGTTTCGAACCGGCGGTGCCCACGGTGAGGCGCGTTACGAGGAAATCGAAACGGCCTACGGAGCCGATGCCCTGCCGGAGGGCGTCCTGAATGTGGTCGGTTACCGGCTGTTGGCGGAGGAACGGTTCGCGGCCGCGGTGGCTGCCTTCCGGCTGAACGTCTCGCGCTTTCCCACGTCTTCGAACGTGTACGACAGCTTGGGCGAAGCCTACGCGCGCCAGGGCGACCGTGCAATGGCGGTTCGGAGCTATGGGCGGGCCCTTGAACTCGATCCGGAGAATGCGAACGCGCGCGAGCAGCTCCGCCGCCTGCGAGCCCAGAACCGTTGAGCGGGACGAGCAGAATCACGGCGCTTGTCGCCCGAGGGTGGCTCGAAGTGTGCTAGGCCGGGGGCGATGTCGTGTGGGCAATGGGCATCGGGCCGCTCAAGAACGGCGGGTACCCCGGTTTTCGATGGCGTCCGGCCAGTTCGAGACTGAGGATTCGTCGGTCCCGTGCAGGCCCAGGACGCGCCAACACTCGCAGCACGTTCTGGAAAGTGGGAAGCCCCGCGCGATTCACCTCCATTGGGATGCAAGCGGCGCGGTCCGCAGCGCCTACGCGCTCCCGCATCTGTGCGTGAACGCCACGGTAATGATTGGTGGGCGCCCCACGGTGCGGGGTGGTCAGATCGTGAGGATTGGCGGAATAGGAATTTCAGTCGCCCCTCCCAGAGCCAGCGCTTGATCTCAAGCCGCCGGCACGTTCTGGAGCGGAGCACATCGACGGCATCAATGAGACGGAGCACCTTGACGCAAGTCGTCCACTCGCTCCCGGCGCAGGTCACCTGCCGAACGCCGCGTCCGACTCCCAGCGCCGCCAACTCGCCGCGCTCCCGTGCCGCGCGCCACGCCGCCAGATGCGACGAGTACAGCCCCTCGCGCCGCAACAACGCGCTCACCTCGCCCGGGCGGCGACACCCCTCAGCCTCTCGCAGCACCCGACGCTTATACTCCGCCGTGAACCGCCGACGCGGCGCCTTCGCCACCACCTCCCCTTCATCCGTTCCCGACTCTCCGTCCATGGACCCTCTCCCAGGCTCCCGCAGGGCTCCCACTTCCAAGGCCGCTGCCATGATCGCTTCTCCTTCGCCCTCTACACTAAACTATCCGACGGTCGGTGTCTCACTCATATTGGCAGAGAGGGACGAGCACGGTCCTTCGCCGACGAGGAGGCCGTGTTCGGCCAGGGACGGCTTGAAAGAGATCGGCGTGCGGGACCTATTCTGCCTGGCGCCGGTATGCTGTCGCAACAGGAGAACTCCATGCCCCGTTCGCTTCGTCGTTTGACGGTCACGCTGGTTCTGCTTGTCGTCTCGGGAATCGTCTCCCCGTCCCCGGCCCAATGGCCACCCGATTCGACCGAGAACCTGCAGGTGTTGCCGAAGGACATCCCGGTCCGCGAGTTGATCTCGCTCATGCGCGGCTTTGCCGGGGCGCTGGGGGTCCGCTGCATCCATTGTCACGTGGGCGACGATCCCAACGACCTGTCATCGACCGACTTCCCGTCGGACGATCGGGTGGAAAAACGCAAGGCGCGCGAAATGATCCGGATGGTGCAACAGATCAACGGTGAGTTGCTGGCCGCGGTGCCGGAACGCTCCGATCCGCCCATCGAGGTCACCTGCGTCACCTGCCACCGTGGCGTGACCCAGCCGCGGGACGTGCGTGACATCCTCACCGCGGTGGTGCTGGCGCAAGGCGCCGATTCGGCCATCGCCACGTATCAGCAGCTACGCGAGCGGTACTACGGCTCGGCGAGCTACGACTTCCGGGACTTCATGCTCGCGAACGTCGCCGAGGGCCTCGCGGGACGCGAGCCCGACGCCGCGCTCCGGATCCTGGAATACAACATCCAGGTGCATCCGCAATCGACGCAGTCCTATCTGACTATCGCGCAGATCGAGGTCCGGCGGGGAAACCGGGACGCCGCCATCGCCGCGCTGGAAAAAGCGGCAACCGTCGAGCCGGAGAACGAGTTCTGGCCCCGGATGATCGCGCGACTGCGCGGCGGGCAGTGAATCAACCGCCCACGACCTCGAACCCCGCCGCCATGAACTCCCCGCGATCGCGAATATCGTCCCACGAGGTGAACGTCGCGCGCACGTCGAGCCGCTGACCGCGCTGCAACGCGTCCGTGCGGTCATTGCTCGAACGGGCGGCAAGCAGCTTGACCCGTGCGGGCGACCCCGCGACCGTGCCGACGATGGCGCGACCGTCGCGATACTCGTCGGGAAGATCGAAGCTGTAGACCCGTTCCGTCCCTTCGACCTCGATCTGGAAGTCGAACTCGCGGTCGGTGAGTTGCGCCAGGAGTTGGTCGCGCTCCTTGCCGAACCGACTCGCGCCGGCCAGCCGCTGGAGCAAATCCGCCAGTCCTTCGGGCGGCGGGGGCGGCGGAGGCGGTGGGGGCGGCGACGACAGCGCCGGAGTGGCTGCCGCGGTCGGCAAGGGCGGGGATGATGGCGGCGTGACCGGCGCGGCCGGCGGCGGTGGTTGCGCCGCCAACACGATGGGCAGGACGTCCTCGTCCTCCACCGCGCGCGGCTGAGCCGATACGACCGCCGCGACGGGCGCGGCCACACCCGCCACCACGTCGATGACCCGCGTGAAGGATATGTCGGGCCACCGGGCGACCTTGATCTTCACGACCAGCCGCCACACGAGTTTGTTATCGCTCGCGTCGAAGCTGTACGCCGGAACGTCGGGCACGGCGATCGTGTGCGCGACGGTGTGAGCCGTATGCGCGCGCAGGGTCGTCGCGCCGGTCAGCTCCGTTTTCTCCTCGGCGACGGTGTGGGAGTACGTATGGCGATTCGTGCCGCTCCCCGACGTACAGCGTTCTTTCCCCTCGAGCTCGGCGACGACGCCGTACAACTCCACCGCCTTGGGCGGGGTGAGCGTGATCTCGACCGGAATCAGCTCGCCCGGCATCACCCGGGTGGCGTGAAACGTCGCGCTGACATGCCCGAGTTTCCGCGCGGCGATCTTGCGCCGCAGCAGCAGAAACGCAATCAGCGAGATCGGGATCGCGAGGAAACCGAACACCAGGAAGGACACGGCGCTGATGACGACCCAGGCGAGGAGACCGACTGGCGAGCCGCCCTCGACCATCTCGGTGTGCGGTGCGCGACGTCGGCTCAGGTCCAGCGGACCGGGGATCACCAGATACTCTTCGACCGCCTTCGGATCGAAGGCCCAGGCCACGTCCACTTTCACCTTGACGTAATGATCGACGTTCAGATGGTGACCGTGATACGAGACCGGCTCGGACGGCGCGTCGAACGCGAACGGGTACTCGGCGCGTTGGCCCGCACGCCACGTCGCCGCCCCTTCGAGCGTGACCTGATCCAGCACGCTCTTGTCGGTGTTCCCCTTCCCATGGGTCGACCAGTACCGTTCCAGCTGCAGCCCACGGCTCTCGACGTCTCCGTTGGCCCGGACGACCACCACCCCCTCCACCCGCTCCCCCGGCTGGTACTGGCGATCCGCGCGCGCGAACTCGATCGTGATGTCACACTTGGACACGCTGCACCTCGCGTAATCTCTGAAAGCACTCGTACAGATGGGACTCGATGGCGCGTACGTCGGCACCGAATCGCGCGAGCAACGCCGCGGGCGCACCCGCCTCGAGCGTCGGAACCGGACCATCGTCCCGGCGAACCGACTCGATCCGGCGCCCCAACACGAGCGCCAGGCGGTCGGCCGTCATGTGTCGGCTGGGGCGCACGGTATGCACCGCGAAGCCGGCGGCGCGCAGTTCGTCCTCGAGGTCGACATGCGTGCCGACCGCCAACGAGAGCGGCCGGCGGTAGAGTCGTTGCCGGCGGCGTCGAGCGAGAAACTGCAGCTCATCCAGCAGCAGCGGCGAGCCGGCCGGCATCGTGACCGAACCCGTACGCGGCACCAGGACGTACGGCGCGTCGGGCAGGAGCGCGCGCAACGCCAGCAGGTGGGTCGTCTTGCCGTGTCCCGAATCGTCGAGAAACTGTACCGCCGTGCCGGGACCCGCGAGCAGGGTGACGAAGCGCGCGACATCCGCGACCGCCAACCGCATCCGCTCCTCGGTTGACAACTCCCCGAACGGATTCCGTCGCAGGTTCAGGTGCGCAAACGGCAGTCCCATGGCGGGTAAGATGCCGTCTGGATCTTGCCACCGGTACCACCACCACTCCACCTTCCCGCCGCCATGAACGACTCACCCCACCTTCCGCGCCCATCCCTGCTGACACTGCTCGGCCCGGGGCTGCTCGTCGCGGCCACCGGCGTCGGGGCGGGCGATCTGCTGACCGCAGGGCTGGCGGGCTCACGGCACGGCCTGACCCTGCTCTGGGCCGCGTGGATCGGCGCCACACTCAAGTGGTTTCTCAACGAAGGGATTGCCCGGTGGCAGATGGCCACCGACACGACCACGCTCGAAGGGTGGGTCGACCACCTCGGCCGGTGGATTCGCTGGGTGTTCGGCGGCTACCTCCTGATCTGGACCTTCTTCACGGGGGGCGCGATGGTGAGCGCCTGCGGGGTCGGCGCCACAGGTCTGTTTCCGCTGTCGCAGGACCTGCGCACCTCGAAGATCCTGTGGGGAACGATCCACTCGCTGATCGGCGCGGCGCTGGTACTGCTCGGCGGATTCAAACTGTTCGAGCGGCTGATGGCCGCGTGCGTGGCGCTGATGTTCCTCGCGGTCGTGGCGACCGCCGTGCTGATCCAACCGGATTGGGGCGCGGTGACCACCGGCCTGCTCGTGCCCCGGATTCCGCCGGGCGGTCTGGGGTACCTGCTCGGCGTACTTGGCGGGGTGGGCGGTACGGTAACACTCCTGTCCTACGGGTACTGGATCCGGGAGAAGGGACGGCGCGGCGCGGACGGCATGCGCGCCTGTCGCATCGACCTCGGAGCCGGTTACACCATGACGGCGCTGTTCGGCGTCGCGATGATCATCATCGGGTCACGCGTATCGATCCAGAACGGACCGACCGTCGCGCTCGAGCTGGCCGGCCAACTGGCGGGCGTGCTCGGCCCCACGGGAAAGTGGGTCTTCCTGATTGGTTTCTGGGGCGCGGTGTTTTCCAGCCTCCTCGGCGTGTGGCAGAGCGTTCCCTACATCTTCGCGGACTTCGTCTTCCTGCATCGCAACGGCGGGACCGCCACGGTCCCTCCCGACCTCAGCCGGACCGCACCGTATCGGGCGTACCTCGCCTTCATCGCGTTGGGGTCGCTCCCACTGCTGTGGATGTCCCTGGAGCGGGCTCAGCTCTCCTATGCGGTCATGGGGTCGCTGTTCATGCCGTTGTTGGCGTTCACCCTCCTGCTGTTGAACACCCGGCGCGACTGGGTCGGGGCGTTGCGGTATCATTGGACCACCAACACCGTGCTCGTCGCCACGTTGGTGTTCTTCGGATACGTCGCCGGCCGGACCGCGGTGGCCAACCTCGGCAGACTGCTGGGCTGAGTGGAGTCGCACCGATTGACATCGTTCCGCTGGCGGGCAGAATACCCCTTCGATTCCCGACTCTGCGAGGCATAGCCGACATGACCCGCCCGCTTTTCTCCCTCCTCGCCACGCTGCTGTGCGCGACCGCGCTGTCCGCCCAGGTGGCCCCGCACCGGTTCCGGTTCGATACCGACGACGCCTTCGACGTTGCCGCCATTGCGTCGTACGAGGGCCGCCACGACGCGGTGTACCGGTACATTCGCGAGCACCTCGACCAACACGTGGCCAACCTGCAACGGTGGCTGCGACAGCCGTCGGTGAGTGCACAGAACCTCGGCATTGCCGAGATGGCGGAGATGGTGCGGGGCGACCTCGCGGCGCTGGGATTCGAGGAAGCCGAGTTGGTCCCGACATCGGGCCACCCCGGCGTATGGGGCTACTACGACGCCGGCGCGGAACGCACCCTCATGATCTACCTCATGTACGACGTGCAGCCGGTCAACCCCGAGGATTGGCGGTCCCCACCGTTCGACGCGCGGCTGGTGGATACCGAACTGGGCCGGGTGGTGATGGCCCGTGGCGCGACCAATCAAAAAGGCCCCGAGCGCGCGTTCCTGAATGCGCTCGAAGCGATCATCGCGGTCGAAGGAACGCTGCCGGTGAATCTCATGGTCGTCGCCGAAGGCGAGGAGGAACTGGGCTCCCCCCATTACGCGGAGATCATCGATCGCTACGAGGATCGACTGCGCACCGCCGACGGCGTCCTCTTCCCGTTCAACTCCCAGGGCCCGGACGGCGGCGCTGCCATGAGTCTGGGTGTCAAAGGCATCCTGTACACGGAGATGTCGGCGACCGGCACGTCCGAGGGCGGGCCGACCCGGGCCGAGATCCACGGCTCGTACAAGGCGATCGTCGACTCGCCGGTGTGGCGGCTGGTGCAGGCGCTGGCCACCCTCACGTCGGACGATGGCAATACGATCGCGGTCCCGGGTTACTACGATCCCGTCCGGCCGCCCACCACCGAAGAGCAACGGCTGATCAACGGGTTGGCCGGCGATTGGGATGACGCCGCCCTGCAGCGTCAGCTTGGCGTCGAGCGGTGGATCGACGGGATCACGGGACGGGACGCCATCATGCGTTACCTGTACGATCCCACGCTCAACATCGACGGCATCTGGGCCGGGTACACCCAGGAGGGCGTCAAGACGATCCTCCCCCACGTGGCGACCGCCAAGGTCGACTCCCGACTGCCCTTCGGACTCACACCCGAGGCGGCGCAGGCAATGATCCGGCGTCATCTCGACGCAAACGGCTTCGACGACATCACCATCACGACGCTGGCGGGATACCCCGCGTCGCAGACCTCGATCGACGCCGGCATCGTCCGGGCAGCCGTCAGCGTGTTCAACAAGTGGGAGCACGTGCCGTCGGTGTCCCCTCGCTTGGCGGGCAGCGCGCCGTTCTACCAGTTTACCGAGCGGCTCGGATTGCCGCTGGTCTTCGGTGGACTGGGACATGGATCGGGCGCGCACGCGCCGAACGAATACATGGTCATCACGCCGAACGAGGGATCGGGTATCGCCGGTCTTGCGGAGATCGAGAGTGCTTATGTGGACCTCTTGCACGCGCTCGCGGCCACCCGCCCGCGGACGGACTGAACCCATGACCCGACGCCACCTGATCGCACTCGCCCTCGGCGCGCTGGTTCTTGCGGACGCGGCCACCGCGCAATCGAACGGCGCGACGCCCTTCGCCGCGTTCCCGTGGCGCAACATCGGGCCGGCCGCGATGATGGGCCGGGTGTCCTCGATCGACGCCTGGAATTCGGATTCCCGCACCGTGCTGATCGGCTCGGCCTCCGGTGGCGTGTTCAAGTCCACCAACGGGGGCGTGAGTTTCGCGCCGATCTTCGAACACTACGGCAGTCAGTCGATCGGCGACGTGGCCTTCTTCCAGGCCGACACGAGCGTCATCTGGGTCGGCACCGGCGAATCGACCAATCGGAACAGCGTCGGGTGGGGCGACGGCGTGTACAAGTCCACCGACGGCGGCCGCACGTTCACGAACATGGGACTCCGCGAGACGCACCAGATCGCCGAGATCGCCACCCATCCCACCGATCCGGACGTCGTGTACGTCGCGGCCATCGGACATCTGTGGGGATATGCGGGCACGCGCGGCCTGTTCAAGACCAGCGACGGCGGTCGCACGTGGGAACATCTCACCAACGGATTGCCCGACGATGGGCGCACCGGGGCCACGGTGGTCGCCCTCGATCCCACCAACCCCGCTATCGTGTTCGCCGGCATGTACGAGCGGCTGCGGACGCCGGCCAACATGCGCAGCGGCGGCCCGAACGGTGGGATATTCAAGTCGACCGATGGCGGCCGGAGTTGGCGCAAGCTGACCAATGGGCTCCCGACCGGCGAAACCGGCCAGATCGACCTCAGCATCTACCGCCCGAACCCGAACCGCATCTGGGCCTACGTCGAGGCCTCTGACGAACTGCCGGACGATCGCTCGATCCCCGGCCCCGGTGCGTACCTGTCCGTCGATGGCGGGGAGACGTGGACCTACAAGCTCCGACACAACTCGCGGCCGTACTACCACGGACGGATTCGCGTCAATCCCGCGGATTCCAGCCTCGTGTATATCGTGGCGCGCGACTTCTTCTATTCGACCGACGCGGGCGAGTCGTTTCAGCGCGGACGCCCCTGGCGCACCACCGGCGGTGACGACCACGACTTGTGGATCGATCCGCACGACGCGGGGATCGCCTACATGGCCACGGATCAAGGCGCCTACCTGACCAACGACGGCGGCCGCACCGCGCTCACCTTCAATAACATGGCCATCGGGCAGTACTACGCCATCGGCGTCGACATGCGCGATCCCTACTGGGTGTACGGGGGCCTGCAGGACAACGGCGGCTGGGCCATTCCGAGCAACAGTCGTGACCCGCAGGGGATCCTCAACGATCACGCCGTGGTCACGAACGGCGGCGACGGCTTCCACATGCAGGTCGATCCGACCGACTGGCGGAGGGTGTACACCACGACGCACGTCGGGTATTTCGGGCGCCAGAACATGGAGACGGGGGAGCACGTCTTCATCACGCCGACGCCGCGGACCACGGTCAACTTCAGCGACCATTACGATCCGGCCTACCCGGAATCGCAGACCAACTACTCGATCAACCCTGAAGAGCGCTGGCTCTGGCGCGACATCCCCAACCGGACCATCAACGGCAGCATCCTGCCGCCGCAGTTCCGCTGGAACTGGAACTCGCCGCTGGTGCTCTCACCGCACAACCCGCGCACCGTCTACGTCGGTTCGAACCACCTGTTCAAGTCGGTGGACCGCGGCGAGACGTGGCGGATCATCAGCCCCGATCTCTCCACCAACGACCCGCGCACGCGCAACTCGACCAACAGTGGCGGGCTCACCAAGGACGCGACCGGCGCCGAGAACCACAACACGATCTACACGATCGACGAGTCGCCGGTGAACGACGCCATCGTGTGGGTCGGCACCGACGACGGCAACGTGCAGCTGACCCGGGACGGCGGCGCGACGTGGACCAACGTCCGGCGCCACATGCGCGGCGTCCCCGACGGCATCTGGGTGAGTCGGGTGGAGGCGTCTCACTTCGCCGCCGGGACGGCGTACGTCACGTTCGACGGGCACCGCAGCGACGACGTCAACCCGTACGTCCTCAAGACGACCGACTACGGCGCCACCTGGACCCCCATCTCGGCCAACCTGCCGCGCGAGACCCCGGGGTCCTCGGTGCACACGATCGTCGAGGACTACCGCAATCCGAACCTCCTGTTCGTCGGGACCGAGTTCGGCGTGTACGTGTCGCTGGACGGCGGCGGCAGCTGGGACCGCTTCATGAACGAGTTGCCCCCGGTTGCCGTGCGCGACCTGGTCATCCACCCGCGTGACGCCGACCTCGTGGCGGGTACCCACGGTCGGAGTATCTGGATCGCGGACGACATCACGCCCCTGCAACAACTGACGCCGTCGGTGCGCGCGTCGGACGTGTACGTGTTTCAGAATCGCGTCGCGACCCGCTGGCAGGACATCTCGAAGGGCCGTATCCAATCGTATTTCAAGTTCCGGGGCGGCAACCCGCCGCGCGGCGCGGGCATCGCGTTCTATCTGCGACGGGCGCCGCGCGATTCCGCCGGCATCCGCGTGGAAGATCCGATCGGCGGGCGGGTCCGCGCATGGTCCGCCTCCGCGACGGCCGGGGTGAACCGCGTCCGGTGGGACATGCGGTTCTACCCGACCGACGCGGAGATCGCGTCGCATCGCGCGTTCCTGGGTGGCGTGCTCGATACCCTGCGGCAGGCGTTGCGTCACACCCGCCAAACGGCCCAGCTCGATCAGATGCGGAAGGACCTGCTGGCGATCCAGCGCTATCCCAACCTGTACGACGGGGCCGACTATCCTGACCGCGGCGACGCACGCGCGTTGTTGTTGCGGCATCTGGAGCTGATCGGGAAGGAGTTGCGTGAAGCCACGACGGTGCGGGACCTTTTCCAGGTGCGGGAACAACTGCTCGCCTATAGCCAGGTGGCGGGCGATCGCGCATTCTTCGGGCTGTTCGGGGACGAATTGACCGCGATCGAGGCGGCGGCCGGCACCTATCGGGTGACCATCACCGTCGATGGACGCGATTACGCGGGGACCATCACCGTGCGGGATGACCCGCTCTTGAGTCACGGGAGGTAACGATGCGGTGTGCGCGGAAGATCCTGTTGGTGGCGAGCGTCCTGGCATGGCCGGTCACCGCCGTAGCGCAGCAGCTCAACCCGGCGCCCGACCGGCGGCCCGGCGAGGGCGACGGACCGTTCGAGCGGCTGATCATTCGGGGCGCCATCCTGATCGACGGCACCGGCGCGCCGCCTCGCGGCCCGGTGGATATCGTCATCGAGGGGAACCGCATCGCGCGCATCGCGTCGGTCGGCGTGCCGCACGTCCCGATCGACAGCACCGATCGGCCCAAAGACGCCACGCGCGAGATCGACGCGAGCGGTTGGTACGTCCTGCCCGGCTTCGTCGACCTGCACGAGCACGTGGGCGGCGCGCCGAAATCACCCGACGCCGAATACGCGTTCAAGCTGTGGCTGGCGCACGGTATCACCACCATCCGCGGCGTGCCCGCCGGCCCATTCGACTGGTCGCTGAACGAAAAGGCGCGCAGTGCGCGCAACGAGATCGTCGCGCCGCGGCTGTTCAACTACCACCGGCTGGGAACCGGCGAGGGTTGGGAAGGCGGTGCGATCCGGAGCGGAGACGACGCGCGCGCCTGGGTCCGTTGGGCCGCACGCAAGGGGATCGACGGCCTGAAACTGGGCTCGCATCGACCGGAAATCATGGCCGCGGCGATCGACGAAGCGAAGAAGCTCGGGCTCGGGACGACCGCCCATCTGGCCCAGACCGGCGTGGCGCACATGAACGCGATCGACGCCGTTCGTCTCGGGCTCGGCACGGTGACCCATTTCTACGGGATCTTCGAGTCGTTGTACGACGATCACGACGTGCAGCCCTGGCCGGTCGACATGAACTACAACGATGAACAGGCGCGGTTCGGGCAAGTGGCCCGCCAGTGGAACCTCATCCATCCGCAGGGCAGTCCCGAGTGGAAGGCGCTGCTGGAGGAATTTCTCGAGCACCGGGTGATTCTCGATCCGACGATGGCGACGTACAGCGCCGGCCGCGACCTGATGCGCGCGCGCAACGCCGACTGGAATCGCTACGTGCTGCCAACGTTGTGGGAGTTCTATCAGCCGAGCCGTGAGAGTCATGGGTCGTATTGGTACGACTGGACAACGGCGGATGAGATCGCCTGGCAGAACTTCTATCGCGTGTGGATGGCATTGATCGACGACTACAAGGACATGGGCGGCCGCGTGACCGTCAGTTCGGACGCGGCATTCATCTACAATTTGTGGGGGTTCGGGTCGATTCACGAAATGGAGATGTTGCAAGAAGCGGGATTCCATCCGCTCGAGGTGATTCGCGCCGCAACGATGCACGGGGCGGAAGGCATCTTCGAGCCCAAGGGTCAGCCGATCGAGTTCGGAGTGGTGCGCGAAGGTCTCCTGGCCGACCTCGTCCTGATCGAGGAAAACCCGCTGGCCAACCTCAAGGTGTTGTATGGAACCGGTTGGCAGCGGCTCAACGACGAGACCGGCGAGGTCGAGTGGGTCGGCGGGGTGCGCTACACCATCAAGGACGGGATCGTGTACGACGCCAAGGCGTTGCTCGCGGATGTCGAGCGTATGGTGGAAGCGCAAAAAGCGTCGACGACGGAGGACAGCGCCACCGGCGCGCGGCCGCGGTCGCGCTAATTGTGGCTGTTACGGCCCCGGCGGCGGAGGGTCTCGAGTAGCGGCTGGACTCGAGTGTAGGCGCGCGACGCCCAGGACGACCGCGCGGACCGGAACGGCGAGCACGACCATCGTGGGGCCGTGCCAGCCAGGAAGATCTCGATCTCGCCACGGCAATCCACGTCGGCCACCTCGATTCCGGGCGGACGCACGAAGTCATCGTCCCCGAACGAGCCCAGCGCGCCCTCCAGAAAGCGCGCGAAGATCGGAAGCGCGGCGCGCGAGCCTGACAGCCCGATGCTGCGCCCGTCGTCGAATCCGACCCAGACGGCGACGGCAATCGCCGGCGTGTAGCCGATGAACCAGGCATCGCGAAAGTCATTGGTCGTGCCGGATTTGGCGGCGACCGGGCCCAGGAATCCCGCGGCACGTAACGCCTGACCGGTTCCACGCTCGACCGCCCCCCGTAACGCGGACGTCACCAGATAACTCTCCGCCTCGCTGAACGGGCGTTCCCCGTCCAGCCTGGCCTGGCCGACAGTTACTCCGGCGCGATCGACGATGCCGAGGGTCACGTGCGACGTCGCCCGGAATCCGCGGGCCGCGAACACGCCATACGCTCGCGCCATCTCGAACGGCGTCACGTCGCTGGACCCCAGGGCGATACTCGGCACCGCGGTGAGCGGGCCTTCGATGCCCAGACGCCGCGCGGTCTCGACGATCCGTTCGGGACCGACCGCGAGACCGAGCCGCGCGAATGGCACGTTGAGCGATCGTTCCAGCGCCTCCCGCAGCGTGATCGTCCCGCGGAACCGGCCGTCGTAGTTAGCCGGACGCCACGGTCCGGCCGGCGTCGGCAGTGACAGTGGTTCGTCTTCCAGTTCGGACGCCAGGGTGAACCCGGCGTCCGCCTGAAGCGCCGTCATCGCGACGATCGGCTTGAACGAACTACCCGGCTGGCGGCGGGCGAAGAGGGCGCGATTGAACTGCGACTGCCCATAGTCGCGGCCGCCCACCATCGCCAACACCTCGCCGGTCCTGGGATCGATGGCCACCAAGGCCGCCTGCAGGGGCGTGTCCTGACGCGCCAGTCGGGGATACTGCCGCTCCAGTCGCGCCAACTCCCGGGTCACCACCGCTTCGGCCACGCGCTGCCGCTCCATGTCGAGCGTCGTAAAGACCGCCAGCCCCGTCCCGAGCGTATCGCGCCCGTACTCGGCGGCGATCCAGTCGCGGACGTGGTCGACGAAGTACCTGCCACCTCGCGCGGACTCCACGCGCGTGCGCAACCGCAGCGGCCGGACGGCCAAGCGGCTGGCCACATCCGCAGACAACACGGCGCTGGCCCCCATGACCGCAAGCACCAGGTTGCGTCGTGCCAGCGCGTTGTCCGGATGGCGATAGGGTGAGTACAGGCTGGGCCCTCGAATCATCCCGGCCAACAGCGCCGACTCGGCCGTGTCGACCTGGCTGATGTCCTTCCCGAAATAAAACTGCGCCGCCCGACCGACCCCGTGCAGCGCCAAGGCGCCGTCCTGTCCCAGATACACCTGATTCAGGTACGCTTCGAGAATCTCGGCCTTGGTATGGCGCCGCTCGAGCACCAGCGCCATGGTGATCTCCCGCAACTTGCGGATCGGAGACCGCCTGGCCGACAGGAAGAGGTTCTTCGCCAGTTGCTGCGTGAGCGTGCTCGCGCCTTGCGTCAGGCGTCGGGTACGGATGTCAGCGACCAACGCGCCCGCGATGCGCCGCACATCGATCCCACGGTGTGCGTAGAACCGCCGGTCCTCGATCGCCAGCACCGCATCGATGAGCGGCGCCGGGATATCCGAGAGCCGGACCGGCACCCGGTCCTCGCGCGTATCGCCATAGACACGACCAATCAGCTCTGGTTCAAGCACGACGTAGGGCAGCGACGTTCCCCGTTCGTCGCGCAGGCTCGCCACCCGATCGCCGTAGTCCAGATCGACAGAGGCCACGCCGCCGGCGTCGAGTTGATCGAAATGGCGGAACGCGCGCCGCCCAATCACCCACCTGCGGGAGCCCAGCACGAACTCGCCGATCCCCGGATTCCGGCGGACTTCGCGGTATCCCAGCCGTCGCAGATGATCCGCTACGCGCGCCCGATCGGCGTCGGCGCCGACCCGGAGCACCACGGGGCGCGCAAAGAACCGGGTTGGCGCATCGAGCCCGTCGGCATCGAGTCGGGCGCGGGCCAGCGCCTCGATCCCGATGGCCACGGAGGCCGCGGAGCCGGTCACCAGCCCAATGCGCACGAGGGCGCGAACGGGCCGGCGGCGTAACCACGTCCACAACCGCGTGCCGGCCAGACTTGCCTTTCCCGTCATGTGTAGCCCTACGGGATGGGATGTTTCAGAGTGTCAAACGGTTGCGGGACGGCCCAACGCGGCCTACAGATCCTGCATCATCACCTTGCGCTCGCAGGAATCGCACGCGAAGCGCCACACGAACTCCATCGAGCCTCCCCCCGCGACAGGGGCCCCGGTGACCAGCGCCGACCCACAACGAGGGCACGGGGGGACGGTCTCCATCGCCCGAAGGGACGTGCGGAGCACGCCGATCTCATCCCGCGAGAACGGCGCGTACGTCGTGCGCTTACTGGGGCGTTTGGGTTCCATGACGGGCACCTCCCGTTCGGCGGGAGTGCTGCTTGGGGAATACGCAACGACACGGGAACGCCCCCACACTAACAGGTGACCGCCTTCCCCGCCAATCGGCGGCAGGCCCTCGCCCGCGCGGGCGGGCCTACGTTGGCCCCGCAAGTTGGGGGGGGCAGAGTGCCTGGGGCGCCAGGTTGCCCTCCCGTGACCGCCGTCCCAAATTGGGACATTCGCTCCCGATCTGGAGCTCATCACCTTCGGTCCCTCGGAGGTCACATGCGTGCCGCGGTATACGCAGTTCTTCTCGCGGCCGCCGCCAGCCCAGCGACGGCCCAACACGGGGACGGCCCGAGCCGCCCCAAGCTTCCCGCCCAGGCCGACACCAACGATGCCGAAGTCTACTACCAGTTCGCGCGCGATCGGACGACCGACTTTCGCGATGCGTACGCCGCATTCGTCTGGGCGAACCGCATCGACCCCACCCAGACGCATTACCTGTATGCACGGTACCAGGCAGAGTGGGCCCGGCGTCCGTGGGAGTGGCGCGTGTTTTACAACCAGGGCGACAAACGCGTGACGGAGTCGGGGGAGGCACAATTGCTCGACTCGCTGTACGCGGAGGTGGTTCTGCGGGATCCCTTCCCGCGCCTGCCGATGGAGACGTGTGTCGTCGATCGGTACATCACACAGGTCCGCAACCCGTGGGCGCAGGGACTTTACTGGTACTACAACGGTTGTAACGATCGCGCCGCCGACCAGTGGAAGCTGGCCATCGAAATGTACCCGAACTTCATCGGGCTGCGGGTCGACCGCGCCAGGGCGCTCGGACTCGACCGAAAGTTTGCGGAAGCGGTGGACGAGTTGACCGTCGTGCTCGATACGATGCGGCAGCGGGACATCGAGCATTTGCGCTTCAACTATCAGTCAAAGGCGTTTCTCGAGTACATGCTCGGAGTGGCGCATCTGGGCGCGCGCCGCATTCGGCCTGCGCAGGAGGCCTTCGGACGTGCGCTCGTGGAAGACCTCGGGTTCTACCCCGCACACGTACAGCTCGCCGAACTGGCCCGACGCCGCCGGCAGCATATGTCGGCAGCGCAGGAGTACGAAGCGGCGCTCGCCACCGAAGGGACCAACGTCAAGATCCACTACGACTACGCGATGACGTTGATGGACCTGAACCGCTTCGCCGACGCCGAAACCCACTTCCGGCGGGCGCTCGAACTGGAGCCGCATTTCGCGCTCGCCTACCTCCGGCTCGGCAAGGCACTCGAGGCACAGGCAAAGAACGACGAGGCGGTCGAGGCCTACCGCGCGTACGTCGCGCGTGCACCGGCGCGGCTGACGACCCTCAAGGGAGACGCTGAGGCCCGTATCGCCGCGTTGACCGGCGCGACGTAGAGGGCGGGTAGGCGTGGTAACCGCGGCAGCGACGCGAAGATCCGCGGGGTAAACCCGCGGCTCGGCTCTGTCGGATAAACCGACGGTCGCTTGATTCGCCGGGTCAACCCGGCGCTCGGCGCCGGCTCCGCCGGCGACACGTCCTGAAGGACGCCCACCGCATGCGCTTCAGCGCCCGTCGCGCGAAGCGCGCCCAGCCGCGGTTTCAACCGCGGAAC
>DASWIX010000074.1:0-87433 GCA_036397455.1 Gemmatimonadales bacterium
GAGGAGATACCCCGGCAGGACCATCAGCTCGAGGCCCAGGAAGAGGATCAGCAGGTCGGTCGAGGCCGCGATCAGCATCGCCCCGGTCATCGCGAACACGAGGATCGTGGCGAACTCGGCGACCGGCAGGTTGCGCGGCACCAGGTAATCCGGTCCGAACACGATCGTCATCGCGATGATCGTGATGAACAGGACGTCGAGGAACGTGGTCAACGCATCGACCGTGTAGGCACCGCCAAACGCGCTGGCCGGCTCGAGCCCAACGACCAGGGTCAGGACGGCCGTGATGCCGAGCCCTATCAGCGACGTCGCCACCGCCACCGCCGAGCGCCCCGGCGCGATCAGGTCGACGACCAGGATGGCCGACGCGGTCAGGATCCCGGCCACGAGCGGGCTGATCGTCAGGAAGTCCTGCCAGCTCATCGCGCCGGTCTCGGGTCGGGCTCGAGACCGGTCGACGATTCGGCGCTCGGTCGCATGAGCGTCCAGCCGATCCGTCCGATCACGCCGGCGACGGCGATGACGATGAGACCGATCAGGACCGCGGTCGGGATCTCGATCGCAGCCGCCGGGCGGACCGAGTCGAGCGTTTCGCGGACCGTGCCGCCGAACACGTTGAGCAGCAGGCCGGGCTGGATTCCGAAGATGACGACCAGCCCGGCGAGCGGGGCGAGCGTCAGGATCTCGACCGGGCCGATATCGGTCAGGCGGTTGCCGAGGCCGGCCAGGAAGTCGGACACCTCGCCGAACGCGATCCGCTGGTACATGTAGAGCAGGTACGCAGCCGCCAGGATCATCACGAAGGTGGCGATGGCCGCCGCGTACGGGTTGGCCGCGAACGTCCCCACGAGCACCAGAAACTCGCCGACGAACCCGGACAACCCGGGCAGCCCGCCGGAGGCGAACACGAAGAACCCGAGGATGGCCGCGTAGACCGGGGTGCGCGCCGACAGGCCACTCATCTTCGCGATGGTCCGGTCGTGCGTCCGTTCGTAGATCACGCCGACGAGGAGGAAGAGGGCGCCCGTGATCAGCCCGTGGTTGATCATCTGCAGGACCGCGCCCTGCAGCCCCTGCTCGGTGAACACGAAGATCCCCAGCGTGACGAACCCCATGTGGCTGACCGACGAATACGCGACGAGCCGCTTGAGGTCGGGCTGGACCAGGGCCACGATCGCGCCGTAGATGATCGCGATCAGCGACAGCACGATGATCGCGGGCGCAAACGTCTGGGCGGCGGCCGGGAAGAGCGGCACAGCGAAGCGGATGAAGCCATAGGCGCCGAGCTTGAGCATGACCGCCGCCAGGATGACCGAGCCCGCCGTTGGAGCCTCCGTGTAGGCGTCCGGCAGCCAGGTGTGGAACGGGAACATCGGCACCTTGATCGCGAACGCGAGTGCGAACGCGCCAAACAGCCAGAACGCGTGGGGCCGCACGACATCGATGTTGGCAAGCAGGTGGTAGTAGTCGAACGAGTAGGTCCCGGTATCGCGGCCGACCGCATAGTAGATCGTCAGGATCGCGACGAGCATCAGCAGCGATCCGACGAACGTGTACAGGAAGAACTTGATCGCCGCGTACAACCGGCGGGTGCCGCCCCACATCCCGATGATGAAATACATCGGGATCAGCATGACCTCCCAGAAGACGTAGAACAGGAAGAGGTCGAGCGCGACGAACACCCCGATCATGCCGGTGGTGAGCACCAGCAGCAGTGCGTAGAACCCCTTTTCCTTGACTTTGATGTAGTTCCAGCTGCCGAGGACGGCGAGCGGCATGGTGAGTGTGGTGAGCAGCACCATGAACAGCGAAATGCCGTCGATCCCCACGCGGTAGCTCACCCCGTACTTCGGTATCCAGGGCGCGACGGCTTCAAACTGCATCACGCCGAGTGACGCATCGAAGCTCCACCACAAGCCGATCGACAGCACGAATTCCGCGACCGCACCCCAGAGCGCGACCTGCCGGGCCCGGGCGGCCGGGGCAAGCGCCACGGCGACTGCCGCCAGCAGGGGAACGATCAGCAGCGCCTGCACGATCCAGCGCTGGTAGCCGATGCCGGCCAGGAACTCGCCCATATCAGGACCCCGACATCGCGCGCAGCAGGACCACCACGCCGATGACGAAGATGAAGACGTAGGTGCCGAGTTGACCGCTCTGCAGCCAACTCCCGATGGCGCCCAACCCGCGCGTGACGTTCGCCGCGCCGTGCACGCCGGCCCCGTCGATCGCGCCGGCATCGACGCCCTTCCACAGGATCTTCTCCGACAGCCACACCAGCGGACGCACCACGACCGTGTCGTACAATTCGTCGATATAGTACTTGCGCAGCAACACCAGGCCGAAGCCGGTCTCCGGCTCCGCCTCTCGTGCCGGGAGCAGGTCGGCGGGCCGCAGCAGCCGGTACGCGCCGACAATGCCCGCGGCGGCGATCACGGTGGCCAGGACCAATAACAACCACTCGGTCCCGGCGGTGAGATGCATTTCCCTCCGATAGAAATCGCCCTGGGCGGTCACCGGCTCGAGCCACTGGTGCAGCCACCCGTGAAACGGCAGGACCTCCGGCAGATTCATCACGCCGGCGAGGATGCTGCCCGCCGCCAACACGACCAGCGGTCCCGTCATCACCCACGGCACCTCATGCAGGTGTTGCTGTTCGGACGCACCGGTGCGATTGGGCCCGTGGAAGGTGTAGAGCATCATGCGCGTCATGTAGAACGCGGTCATCAGCGCGGCGAGCGTCCCGACGAACCACAGGACGTAGAACACCATGTCTTCGTGGCCGCGCGCAAAGGTCATCGCAAGGATCTCATCCTTCGAGAAAAAGCCGGAGAACCCGGGCACGCCGGCGATCGCGAGCGTGGCGATCCACATCACGCCGGCAGTCCACGGCATCCAGCGTCGCAGGCCACCCATGTTGCGCATGTCCTGGGCGTCGTCGTGCGTGTGGGTGGCATGGTACGCGTGGTGCATGGCGTGGATCGCGCTGCCGGCTCCGAGGAACAACAGCGCCTTGAAGAACGCGTGGGTCACCAGGTGGAACACACCAGACGCGATCGCCCCGACGCCGACGGCGAGGAACATGTAACCGAGTTGCGAGATGGTGGAATACGCCAGGACCTTCTTGATGTCCCACTGCTTGAGCGCGATCGACGCGGCCCAGAGTGCCGTCACCGCCCCGACCGACGCGACGACGACGCTCGACACCGAGGCCATGGCGAACAACACGTTGGTGCGTGCGATCAGGTAGACGCCCGCCGTGACCATCGTGGCGGCGTGGATCAACGCGGACACCGGCGTCGGACCGGCCATGGCGTCCGGCAGCCAGGTGTACAGCGGGATCTGGGCGGACTTGCCGGTGCAGCCGAGGAACAGGAACAATGTGACCAGCGTGATGGAGTTGCCGTCCACCACGAACGCGGATGGCGCGGCCGCGAACACCTCGTGGTACGCGAGGGACCCGGTGGCGCCGAAGATCATGAACATCGCGATCAGGAACCCGAAGTCCCCGATCCGGTTCATGATGAACGCCTTCTTGCCGGCGTCGGCGTTGGCCTTTTCGGCGTACCAGAACCCGATCAGCAGGTAGCTGCACAGCCCCACGCCTTCCCAGCCGACGAACATGATCGGGAATGCGGCGCCGAGGACCAGCACCAGCATGAAGAAGACGAACAGATTCAGGTAGGCGAAGAACCGCGGATAGGCGTCGTCCGCCTTCATGTACCCGACGCTGAAGATGTGAATCAGCAGCCCGACGCCGGTGACGACCAGCAGCATGATGACCGACAGCGCATCGACCTGGAACGCGAGGTCGATCTCGAGGTCGCCGACGTGGATCCACCGCCAGATCGTGACGACGAATCCCTCTTCGGCGTGGCTGCCGGCCAACGCCAGCGCCATGGCGACCGACAGCACGAAGGCGAGCGCGACGGATCCGACCCCGACGATCGATACCGCGTCCTTCGCGCGCGGCCGCAGGAAGCTGAGCGCGCCGTTCACCAGGAACCCGATGAACGGCAGCAACACCACCAACCAGACCCACCCGACGATTCCGGGCATCTATCCGCGCAACATGTTGATGTCCCGAAGGTCGACGGTCTCGCGATGCCGGAAGATGGCGAGGATGATCGCCAGCCCGACCGCGGCTTCCGCCGCCGCCACGGCCATCACAAAGAAGACGATCACCTGCCCTTCCGGGCCGAACTGCTGGGCAAAGGCGACGAACGTCAGGTTCACCGCGTTGAGCATCAGCTCCACGCACATGAAGATCACGATTGCGTTGCGGCGAATCATCACGCCGGCCACACCGATGGTGAACAGTATCGCCGAGAGGCCGAGCGCGGGACCGAGCAACATCTAGAGTTTCCTCTTGGCCAGCACGACCGCCCCGACCACCGCGGCCATCAGCAGCACGGAGGTGATCTCGAACGGCACCAGATACTGGCGGAACAAGGTGTCCGCGATGAGTCCCACCACACCCTGGGCCTCCGCCATCCCGGCGACGGTTCCCTCCGGCAGCGGGTACGCGGCGGTGACGGCCTGGAACCCGCCCTCGCCGGCCAAGGCGGCCTTGAGCGCCCACAGCTCCACCACCAGCCCGACGGCGAGCGCGGTGGCGACGATCCGCCCGCCCCACCCCTTGAGATCGCCCGGCCCCTCGCGACCGAGATTGAGCAACATGATGACGAACAGGAACAGCACCATGATGGCGCCGGCATAGACGAGCACTTGCATCGCCGCGATGAACTGCGCGTCGAGCAGGACGTAGATCGCGGCAAGATCGAACAGCGTGCTGACCAACCACAACGCGCTGGAAACGGCGCTGCGGCGTGTGACGCAGAGGAACGCCGAGATGATCGCCATCCCGGCAAAGCCCCAGAACAGCACCTCGCGCATTCCTACTCGCCTTTCGGGTCGGAGGGGTCCCACAACGACGATACCGGGTGGGTCTGCGCGCACAGCCGTTCCAGGTCGTACACGAATCGGTCTCGGTCGTATTCGGCGTTCTCGTAGTGCACGCCGACGTGGATCGCCTCCTCCGGACATACCTCCTGGCAATACCCGCAGAACACGCAGCGGAACTCGTCGATCTCGTAGATCAACGGATAGCGGTTGCCCGCCTCATCTTCACCGGGCACGAGCTTGATGCAGTTGGCCGGACAGATCTGCGGGCAGAGCCCGCAGGCGACACACTTGGCCCGCCCCTGCTCGTCCGTGAGCATACGATGCGTGCCGCGCCACCGCGGCGACATCGTCCAGTCGGCGGCGGAGGTCTGTTCCGGATACTGCATGGTGACCTTCGGCCGGAACACATGGCTGAACGTCAACGCCATCCCCTTCAGGGCGGCGCGCAAGTAGCTCACCGCCGCCTCGGGTCGCTTCACCACGGTGACGGCGATCGTCATGCCACCCCCGGGCGGACGCGCCGGTGCGTGCCGGTCATCAGCCGATCGCGGTCGAGTCCGTACGCGAATCCCGCGACGAGGGGGACGTTCACGGCAAACAGGGCCAACCCGTACCAGGCGGACGGCTCGAGACCCCACACGTCCAGCGCGAGGACCGCGCCGGCCATCACCATGATGTAGCCGAGCGACACCGGCAGGAGGATTTTCCAGCCCAGATGCATCAGTTGATCGAACCGGAACCGTGGCAGCGTCCAGCGGACCCAGATGTAGATCCAGACGAACACGAAGGTCTTGGCCAGGAAGAACAGGTGCGTGAGCCCCACCACGGCCACCGCCCCGACCGACCAGGCGGTCGGAACCCGCTCATCGAAGGTCACGAACGGGATGTCCCATCCACCAAAAAACAGCGTCGCAAGCAGGGCCGACATGGTGATCAGCGCCGCGTACTCGGCGATGAAGAACATCGAGAACTTCATCGAACTGTATTCGGTGTGATACCCGGTCACCAGCTCCGCTTCCGCTTCCGGCAGATCGAACGGCAGGCGGTTCGTTTCGGCGAACGACGCGATGAAGAACAGGATGAACGCGAGTGAGGCGGCCAGGACGAACCAGGTCGTGCGCTGCTGTGCGGCGATCACGTCACCGAGCGGCACGTTGCCGGACAACAACAGCACCACGATCAGCGCCATGCCCAGCGCGATTTCGTAGCTGATCATCTGCGCGCTCGCGCGCAACGCGCCCAGAAACGCGTACTTGGAATTGGACGACCACCCGGCCAGCACGATCCCGTAGACCGCCACGCTCGAGATCGCGATGATGAACAGAAACCCGATGGGGAGATCGGCGACCGCCATCGCGATCGGTCCCTCGTGCACGAATCGCCCGGCGATGGGCAGCGTGACGTCGAACCCCGGGAGCGGCGCCGCAAACGGCACGACCGCGAACAACAGCATCGACGGAATGAACGAAAACGCCGGGGCGAGGGTGAACAGCGTGCCGTCGGCCGCGCTGGGTCGCACCTCTTCCTTGGCGAAGTTCTTGATCCCGTCCGCGACGTTCTGCAACAGTCCCAGCGGCCCAACCCGATTGGGCCCGAGGCGATCCTGCAACATCGCGCTGCCACGCCGTTCGACCCAGATCACCATGATCACGCCGATCATCATCGCCACGAACACCACCACGATCTTGATCGACGAGACGAGCAGCAGGCCCTTGAGTGCGGGCGTCACGCCGTGGCTCCGGCCGTCACGTTCGCCGGCAGCATCGCGCCCCGCGTGCCGAGTGACGCATGGTTCAGGCCGGCAAACGCGGGCACGGCGTCGGCCAGTCGGTCGAACACCGCCGCCGCGCTCGCCGCGGGTTCGCCGCCGTCCACGGCGGCAACCAGCTCGGCCAGCACCCACCACGCCGGTCGCGCCATGCCCGGGCCGGACTTGGCCTGCAGGTAGCGTTGCACGCGGCCGTCGCGGTTGACGAACGTTCCGTCCTCCTCGGCGACGTTGGTCGAGGGCAGCACCACGCGCGCGCCGCGGGCCACCTCCGGCAACGTGGTCCCGATATAGATGATATCGGCGCCACCGCTGAGTGCCTGCGCCGGCACGCCATCCAGCGTGTCGCCCAGCACCACCACCGCCGCCGCATCACCCACAGCGGCCACGGCCTCGTCGAAGTCCTCGCCGTACCCGAGTTGGGTCGCACCCGCGACGTTGGGCGCCCGCTCACCACGCAACGCCAGGTTCGGCACACCGTCGAGCGGCGCCTCGCCGGCGACGCGCTCCACCCGGAACGCACCGCGGAACGTGTCGCCGGCCACCTGTTTCGCCAGGAACAGGGCCTCGGTGGACGTCGCCGGCGACGCGAGCACCACCACCGTCCCCCCCGCGCCCTTCAGCACGGCCGTCGCTTCCGCGAGCGCATGATCCCAATCGGTGGCCGCGAGCGCGCCGTCCTTGGCCACCAACGGGGCCGAGATGCGGTCGCCCCGGTTCATCCAGCGGTATTGGTGGCGACCGTGATCGCAGATGAAGAAGTGGTTCACATCGAGGTTGGAGCGAGGCCGGATGCGGACGACCGTCTCCTGCCGCGTTTCCAGAATCACGTTGCACCCCTGGGAACATCCGGTGCACACGCTGGGCGCCTTGTCCAGTTCCCACGCGCGCGCCTTGTGCAGGAAATCCTTCGAGATGAGCGATCCGACCGGACAGAGATCCACCACGTTGCCCGACCACGGGTGATCCAGCTCGCGATCCGGGTGGATGCCGATGAACGCGCGATCGCCGCGCTCGCTCACGTTGAGCACCGGCTCGCCCGCGGCGTGGTCCATGAACCGCACGCACCGCGTGCACAGAATGCAGCGGTTGGGCACGTAGAGGATGTCACCGCCGAAGTCCTCGACCGGATTGAACCGCTTGGCGTAGGTCGGCGTGTACCGGGTGCGCGACCGGCCTTCCTGGAAGACGTAGTCCTGCAACTCGCATTCGCCGGCCTGATCGCAGATCGGGCAGTCGAGCGGGTGATTGATCAGCAGGAACTCGAGCACGCCCTCACGCGCCTTCATCGCGTCCGGATGGAAGACGGTGACCACCTGGCCTTCCTGAACCGGCGTGGCGCACGCGATCTGGAGCTTTGGCGTCTTCTCGACGTGCACCAGACACATCCGGCAGACGCCGGCGACCGGCAGCCCTGGATGGTAACAGTAATGCGGAATCAGCACGCCCGACCGTTTCGCCGCCTCGATGACCATCGTGCCCTTCGGCACGGAGACCGACACGCCGTCGATCGTGAGTGTGACGAGCTCGTGGGGTGCGGACATGATCAGGTGCGTGCCAGCGCGGGCGCCTTGGCCCCCGAGATATAGGCGTCGAATTCCTCGCGGAATTTCTTGATGCCGCTCACCACCGGGGCGGCACACGAATCACTCAAGACGCAAATCGTTTTGCCGGTCATGTTGTCGGCCAGATCGAGCAGCAGGTCGAGGTCTGGCGGTGCTCCCTCGCCGGCCAGGATCCGTTCCAGGATCCGGACCGTCCACGCCGTCCCTTCACGGCACTGCGTACACTGTGCGCACGACTCGTGCGCGTAGAACTTCGTCAGGCGCATGATCTGATAGACCATGTCCGCGCGGTCGTCGAACACGATCACACCACCCGACCCGAGCATCGTGCCCGAGGCGACGCACCCTTCGTAGTCGAGGATGCACCGCTCGGTTTCTTCCTTCGTGAGAATCGGCACCGACGAGCCGCCGGGGATGCACGCCTTCAGCGTCCGGCCGTTCGGCATGCCGCCGCACAGCTCGTTGATCAACTCGCCGAGCGGGAACCCCATCGTGACTTCGTAGTTGCCCGGCCGCCGCACGTTGCCGCACACGCTGAACAGCTTGGTCCCGGTACTCTTGGGATTGCCGAGGCACAGGCCCTTGTACCACGCGGCGCCGCGATTGATGATGTGGGGCACGGCGGCGAGGGTCTCGACGTTGTTGATCGTCGTCGGCTTGCCGAACACGCCCGACTGGGCTGGGAACGGCGGTTTAATGCGCGGGTTCCCACGCCGCCCCTCGATGGAATTCATCAGCGCGGTTTCTTCGCCGCAGATGTAGGCCCCGGCCCCACGATGGATGTACATGTCGAGGGGCTTGCCGCTGCCCATGGCGTTCGGCCCCAGCACCCCCTTGGCGTACGCCTCGTCGAGCGCCGCTTGCACGATGCGGATCGGTTCGGTGAACTCGCCGCGGATATAGATGTAACAGACCTCGGCCTGGATCGCGTACATCGCGATGGCGCAGCCCTCGATCAACGCATGCGGCGTCCAGCGCATGATCTCGCGGTCCTTGAAGGTGCCTGGTTCCGACTCGTCGGCGTTGCAACAGAGATAGTGCGGCCCCTTTTTCTCCTTCGGCATGAAGGTCCACTTGAATCCGCAGGGGAACCCGGCGCCGCCGCGCCCGCGCAGCCCCGACTCCTTGACCTCCTCGGTGACCGCCGCCGGCTGCATGGACAGCGCCTTCGTGAGCGCTTCATAGCCGCCGCGCTTCACCCATCCGTCGTAGGTCTTCGCCTCGGGATCGCCGAAGTACCGCGACAGGACGACGGTTTCCTTGTCGTGTGGCTTGTGTGGAAAGCCCATTACCGCGCCTCCCGCTCACACCGCGCCGGCGCGCCGTTCATGCGTACCTCCGCAGCAACGCGGGGACGGTCTCCGGCGTGACGCTTTCGATGAAATCGTCGTCGATCAGTACCGGGGTCGCGAAGCCGCAGGCACCGAGACACTCCACCTCGATGACGGTGAACCGCCCGTCGCGCGACGTCGCGCCGAGGTCGCCGCAGCCGGTATGCTCGAGCACCGCCCGCACCACGTCTTCGGCCCCGCACACCCCGCACGGGCTCGTGGTGCAGACTTGGATGAAATGGCGGCCCACCGGGTGCTGGCGGTACATCGTGTAGAACGTTACCACGCCCTTGACGTACGCGGCGGTGAGCGACAACAGCTGCGCGACCTCCGACATCGCCTCGTCTGCAATCCAGCCGCGCGCCTCCTGCACCAGCCACAGCGCCGGCAGGAGCGCCGCGCGTTTGGTCGGGTAGCGTTCGAGCACCCTGTCGAGCGCCGCGCGGCGCTCGCCGGTGAACACGGCTTCGTACGCGCCGGTTGCCTTCATCAGCGGTCCACCTCCCCCATCACGATGTCCACACTCGCATTGATGGCGATCAGATCGGAGAGCAGATGGCCCTCCGACATCCTGGGCAGCGCGGCCAGGTTGATGAACGCGGGCGGGCGCACCCGCCACCGCACCGGCTTGGCCGTCCCGTCCGACACGAAGTAGTAGCCGAGTTCCCCTTTCGGACTTTCGATCGGCATGTAGGCCTCGCCCACCGGCGCCTTGACCCCTTCCATCACGTGCTTGAAATGGAAGATCATCGACTCCATGTCGTTCATCACCGCGCTCTTGGGCGGCAGAATGACGCGCGGGTCGTCGACGTTGATCGGGCCGTCGGGCAGCCGGTCGAGCGCCTGCTCGATGATCCGGCCGGCCTGCCGCGTCTCCTCGAATCGTACCAGGTACCGGTCGTACACGTCACCGTGCTCGCCGATCGGGACGTCGAAATCGTACGTTTCGTAGTCGAGGTAGGGCCGGTCCTTGCGCACATCGTACGCGACGCCGCTCGCGCGCAGCATGGCGCCCGAGAGCGAGTAGTTGATGGCCTCCGCACCGGTCAGCGCGCCGATGCCTTGCGTCCGGCCACACCAGATCGCGTTGCGGGTCAGCGCGCGGTCGACTTCATCGAGCGTCTTGGTAAACGTGCGACAGAAATCCCGCAGTCCATCCTCGAACCCGTCCGGGATGTCGGCCATCAGTCCGCCCACGCGGGTCATCGAGGTGGTGAGCCGCGCGCCGGTCCATGCCTCCTGAAGATTGTAGATCCGCTCACGCTCCTGGAACAGCCAGAGGAACGGCGTAAAGGCGCCGATATCGATCGACGTCGTCCCCAACCAGACCAGATGCGAGATGATCCGGCTCATCTCACACGCGATCACCCGCAGCACCTTGCACCGTTCGGTGATCTCAATCCCCATGAGCTTCTCGACCGCCAACGCGAGCACCACGTTGTTGGACATGGGCGCGAGGTAGTCCATCCGGTCGGTGAGGGGAATGATCTGATTGTAGTGGCGGTACTCGCCGAGTTTCTCGAACCCGGAGTGGAGGTAGCCGACGTGCGGAATCACGCGCACCACCACCTCCCCGTCCAACTCGACCACGAGCCGCAGCACACCATGGGTCGCCGGATGCTGGGGGCCGATGTTGATCAGCATGTGCTCGCCGCCGAGATCCGGTTCGCGCTCGGCAAGCGCGGTGCCGATGCCAAGCGGCACCCGCATCCCCGCGCCACGATCGTCGATCCCGGTGGTGGCCAGGTTCAGTTCGATCGACCGCTTCTCAGGCATCGGTCGTCTCGCCTCGAGGCGGCTCGGCGATCTTCCCCCGTTCGCCGCGCGCCAGACGGTCGCGCATGTCCGCCGGCAACTCGGTGGCCGCCTGGACGATGCTCAACTCTTCCATCGAGTAGTGCGCCTCGGGATTGGCGCCGAGCGCCTGCCGTACCTGTTCGGCGCGCGAAAAGCGGCCTCGCAACGGGAAATCCTTCCGCAGCGGATAGCCCTCGGCATAGGTCTCCCACATGAGGATGCGGCGCAGATCGGGATGCTCGCGGAAGGTGATGCCGAACATGTCGTACACCTCCCGTTCCATCCAGTCGGCGCCGGCCCAGATCGGGACGACCGAGTCAATGGCGAGAGGCTCACGTTTGTCGAGCGGCGCCTTGAGGCGCAGAAACGCCTTGCGCCGCAGCGAGAACACCTGATACACCACGTCGATCGGCAGCCCCGCGTCGCGATACTCCACCGCGGTGATGTCGACCAGATAATCGTAGTCTTGCTCGGGGGCATCCTTGAGCCAGGCGAGAATCTCGCGTACCCGCGTCGGGTCGACGTACACGATCGTGTCACCGCACGATTCGGTGACTCGCGTGATCGCCGCGTCGAACTGCGCCCGAAGTGCCGCGGCCGACGGGTTCATCACCCGTTCAAGCTGAGCGTGTCTGATGGACCGAGTTGCCGAACGGCTCGGACAACTCATCCACCAGTTGCGGCGACAGGCGGAGGCCACGCTCGTCGAGCGGGCGCTCCTCACGAATCGCGTGATCGGCCAGCGTTTCGCCTCGGACCTTCTTCTGGAGCAGCAGGATCCCGTAGAGCAGCCCCTCAGGGCGCGGCGGGCAGCCCGGCACGTACACGTCGACCGGCACGACCGTGTCGATCCCCTGCACCATCGCGTAGTTGTCGAAAATGCCGCCCGTCGACGCGCAGGCCCCCATCGAGATGACCCACTTGGGTTGCGGCATCTGATCGTAGATCCGGCGAATGACCGGGGCGAGCTTGAACGGCAGGCGGCCGGCGCACAGCAACACATCCGCCTGGCGCGGCGAGAAACTCATCCGCTCCATGCCGAATCGCGCGATATCGTAACGGGACGCCGCCGCGGCCATGAACTCGATGGCACAGCACGCCGTGCCGAACGGCATGGGCCACAAGCTGTTGGAGCGAGCCCAGTTGACCAGGAAGTCCAACCGCGTCGTCACCCAGTTGGGAGAAACCGGCGCCACGATGTGCGACGCGCCCGGTCCGGCCGTCGGCTCTGCGGTTACTCCCATTCGAGGGCTCCCCGCTTCCAGATGTAGACGAGTCCAATGGCCAGAATGAGCATGAACACACCCATCTCCACCAGCCCGAACAGACCGAGCCGCCGGAAGGCGGAGGCCCACGGGATCATGAACACCGTCTCGATGTCGAAGACGATGAACATCATGGCCACGAGATAGAACTTGACGCTGAACCGGTCTCTGGTCCCGCCCAGCGGCGGCATCCCCGACTCGTAGGGTGCATCTTTGACCGGCGTCCTGCGGCGAGGCGACAGCACGTAGGAGAAGCCGATCATCACCGCGGCGTTCACCACCACGAACCCGACCAGCATCAACAGGGGGACGTACTCGCGGATCATACCCCTCGAACTCGTGAAAAATTTCACTTACTGGGGGAGGAAGTTACCTACCGCCCCGAAGCAGTGTCAAGCAACTTCAAGTGGCGTAACAGCTAACGTTGCGTATCTTTCCGGGCGACCGATCCACCGCCGTTCACCTTTTGCCCACGCCGCCTCATGTCGATCAAGTCCGACCGCTGGATTCGCCGCATGGCCCGGGACCACGGCATGATCGATCCGTTCGAGGAGGCACAGGTCCGCGCGGGGGCCGTCAGCTACGGCGTGTCGTCCTACGGCTACGACATGCGCGTGGCGGGTGAGTTTCGCATCTTTACGAACGTCCATACCGCGATCGTGGACCCGAAGGCGTTCGATGACCGGTCGTTTGTCGAGAAGGAAGGCGAGGTCTGCATTGTCCCGCCTAACTCCTTCGCCCTCGCGCGATCGGTCGAGTATTTTCGCATCCCGCGGAACGTCCTGACCATCACCGTAGGGAAGAGTACCTACGCCCGATGCGGCATCATCACGAACGTCACACCGTTCGAGCCCGAGTGGGAAGGCCATGTGACGCTCGAGATTTCAAACACGACCCCGCTCCCGGCACGCATCTACGCCAACGAGGGAATCGCCCAGGTGTTGTTTTTCGAGGCGGATGACGACGACGTGTGTGAGACGTCGTATCGCGACAAGAAGGGCAAGTACCAGGCACAACGCGGTGTGACCCTCCCAAGGATTTGACGCCCGACTCCAATGGCGCTTGTTCGCTGCGAGAAGCACAACATCCCCTACAACGACGCCAACCCGCGTGGTTGTCCGGCGTGCTGGCAGGAAACCAGCGACGATCGCGGCGGGGTGGAAATGATGCGCCAGCTCGCCCGCGCGTCCCGTGGGCTCCCCGAAGTGGAGGTGCTCCCGCGCGAGACAGCCCCCGAGACGGCCCCGGGCGGACTCGCGCGTGCATCGTGGCCCCCGCCGGTCACCACCCCACCACGCCTGCCGACGCGCCCCCTGACCCGGTTCGAACGGACCTGGAACTGGATCGTGGCACATCGTTCGGCGGTCGGGAGCGGGATCGTCCTCACGGTGGTGCTGAGCCTGATCTACGTAATCACGCGCCCGACCTTCGAGGAGGGCTACGACCCGCCGTTCCTGGCCGACGACGCGCGCCCGTTCCCGGTGCAGCTCAACATTCCGATTGACGCGGTGTTCGCGATCTTCGGGACGGCACCCCCCGAACTCAATCCGGACAGTCCGGCGCTGGCGCGCTACCGGTTTGGCCCCGGCACGTTCGTCGATGCGTACAATGGCGCGGTGTACGCGGTGACCCTCACCACGATCGAGCGAAGCTGGCGGGGGAACCGGGTGGGCCTCTCCGAGCCACTCGTCGAGGGCCGTCTGGCGCTGCTCGGCGCCATCGAGCGGCCCCGCAGCGCCGCGTCCGCCCCGTTTCCCGTCGGCGACCATCTCGTGTACGCGCGACGGAACGACAGGCCGGTACGAACACTTGTCACGCGCGTGCGCCCGCCAAACGGCTGCTTCGACGTGTTCGTCGACCTGGCGCCGCGGGCCATCGGCCAGGTCACCCGGGGCGAGGAGGCGTTCGTGGCCGTGGCCCGTCGCGGCGGGACGATGGAATGGGTGAGCGTTCAGGTCCGTGCGGTAACCCGGGCCATCCCGGGACCGTACGCCGGACCGCCCGAATGCGAGTCCTAGCCAGCGCCGCGGCCGAAGGATTAGCGTGCCGGCAACAGCCTGGCGACGCTGCGTCCGAAGTTCACGCGCGTCGGATCGACCGCGATGACGACGAGCGCGGCACCGGCCGGCAGGTCCGCCAGCGAGATCTTCCCGCTGAACATGTTCTCTTCGCCGGCATAGGCGAGCGGCGCCCGCCGCACCAACCGGCCGTCCTGGAACACATTCGCCTCCACCACCACGCGGTCAGCATCCCATAACCCGCCCGGCGTCAGAGGACAGCCGCACAACATGCGCACCCGCGCGACCACGGTCGTCATGTCACGGGACAGGCTCGTCGGTTGCAGCACTTCCACGATGAACCCGTGCAACTCGAGCACGATCCCGTCACCCATGATGTCCTGCCCGGGCACCAACAGCACCGATTTCATGGCACGCTGCATGGCGTGCGCGATGCCGAGTGGTCCTTCCCCGATCACCTCGACCACGGTGGGCGTGTCGATGGCGATCGTTGCGGTGAACCGCGCGGCGTCGGGCCCGTCGTAGATCAACTCGCCGCGAACGTGCGGGTCGCGCACGATGCGACCGGTGTTGCCGGTGCCCCCTTCCTGGGACCCGGAGGCCAGGACCTGGCCGGTCACGGCATTGCGGATGATGACCCGTGCGCCCCCGACCCCGGACCCGATGATCTTGGCGTCACGGGACACCACCCGGACGGTCACCACGACCTGTTGCGCGGTCGCCGTGCCGCAGGCGATTACCGCACCGATGAGCACGGAGGAGAGTGTGACGAACATGGCGCCCTCGCTGGTTGGTCGACCGGTCATGAGTACCGGGAAGTATAGCGGGACGGGTCAACACGGCGGCGGTGAGCGACGGCGGCCCTTCCTGCCCTTTATATTGGCCCACCATGGGCATCGACGACCTCACCATCAGGCCCCTCGTCTCCGCCGGCGACCTCGAGGCCTGCGTGGCGATGCAACGCGCCACCTGGGGCGACGCGTTTCGCGAGGTGGTGCCGCCGGCCATCCTGCAAGTCTCGCAGAAGATCGGCGGGATCGTGGCCGGGGCGTTCGACGGTGACCGCCTGGTCGGGTTCGTGTACGGACTCAGCGGCTTCAAGGACGGAGCGCCCGCCCATTGGTCGCACATGCTCGCGGTGGATCCGGCCTATCGTGACGGCGGCATCGGCCGGCGGCTCAAGTTCTACCAACGGGACCTGTTGCTGGCCGCCGGGATCCAGCACATGTACTGGACCTTCGATCCGCTGGTCGCCCGCAACGCGCATCTCAACCTCAACCGGCTCGGCGTCAGCGTGGTCGAGTACGTCGAGGGGATGTACGGCAACGACCCGGAAAGCAGCATGGACGCCGTGATCGGCACCGACCGGTTCGTGGTTCTGTGGCACATGGCGGAGGCCGCAGCGGCCGCGGGGACCGCCGCGTCGTCGGTCACGCCCGTCGTCGCCCCCGAGACACCCGATCTGCCCGATGCGCCGCGGGTGCAGGTAGCGATTCCGGGAGATATTCACGCGGTCAAGGCCCACGATCCCGCTGAGGCACGCACCTGGCGCGCCGTCACGCGGAGCGCGTTCCAGCACTACCTTCCGCGCGGTTACACGGTGCGAGGCATCACGCGCGACCCCGGCACCGATCGCTCGCTCTACCTGCTGACGAGCCACGCATGACGTTCACGATCACGAAGCTCTGCCTGCACGACATCGCGCTCCCGCTCAAGGAGCCGTTCCGTATCTCGTCCGGCGTCACCACCGAACGCCGCATCATGCTCGTGCAACTGACCGAGGGCGACGGCACGGTCGGGTGGGGCGAATGCGTGGCCGGCGAGGCCCCAAACTACTCGCCCGAAACGGTGGACACCTGCCGGCTGGCGATTCGTGAGTGGCTCGCCCCGCTCGTCTTGGGCCACCCACTGGCGGCGGCCGCCGCATTACACGGGCATATCGACGGCCGGCTCCGGGGGCACCGGATGGCGAAAGCCGCCGTCGAGATGGCCGCCTGGGCGCTCGAGGCAGAGCGGATGCACGTGT
Organism: Gemmatimonadales bacterium; assembly: GCA_036397455.1. Lineage (GTDB taxonomy): Bacteria > Gemmatimonadota > Gemmatimonadetes > Gemmatimonadales > GWC2-71-9 > JADFNB01. The sequence continues at coordinate 16,676 of DASWIX010000074.1, forward strand.
CGCTCGCCTCGTTGCTTGGGGGGGAGCGGCCGACGATCCCGGCCGGGATCTCGCTCGGCATCCAACCCAACCCGGCGGCGCTGGCCGCCAAAGCGTGCGAAGCGCGGGACCGCGGCTACCGGCGCATCAAGCTCAAGGTCGCACCGGGCCGGGACGTCGACTACGTGGCGGCGGTGCGCGAAGCGGTGGGTCCTGAGGTCACCCTGTCGGTCGACGCCAACGCCGCGTATACGCTCGCCGACGCCGAGCATCTCGCGCGGCTCGATGCGTTCGGACTCGCGATGATCGAGCAACCGCTCGAAGGCGAGGATCTCCGGCGGCACGCCGCGCTGCAACAACGCCTGAGCACCCCGCTGTGTCTCGACGAATCGATCACCTCGGTGGCGCGGGTCGAAGACATGATCGCGCTCGGCAGCGGGCGGATTGTGAACATCAAGCCCGGCCGTGTGGGCGGCTTGACGGTCGCCAAGGGCATCCACGACCTCTGCGCCGCCAACGGGATTCCGGTGTGGTGTGGCGGCATGCTGGAGAGCGGGATCGGCCGTGCGCACAACGTCGCGCTCGCGTCGTTGCCGAATTTCACCCTCCCCGGTGACTTGAGCCCCAGTGCGCGCTACTGGGCGCGCGACATCGTGACGCCGGAATGGACCATGTCGGCTGACGGGTTGGTGCGCGTGCCGCGTGACGTGCCGGGCATCGGCGTCACCGTCGACCTGGACCGAATCGATGATCTCACGAGCCGTCGCGAGGAACACACGGCATGACGGACTTCGCGTCGTGGTTCGACCCGGCGGTCGCCACCGCTCTCCTGGCCTTGCGGCACGACCTGCACCGCCATCCCGAACTCGCGTTTCATGAGGAACGGACGGCCAGCCGCCTCGAGGGGACGCTCGAAGCCGTCGCGCCGGGGACGGTACGGCGGGTCGCCGGCACCGGCGTACTGGCGCGGATCCCTGGACGCGACCGCGACGCACCCATCGTGGCCATTCGCGGTGATATCGATGCGCTGCCGATCAGTGAGGAAACCGGCGCTCCATTTCAATCAGTGCACGACGGCGTGATGCACGCCTGCGGCCATGACGTGCACGCGGCCTGGACCATCGGCGCGGCCCATCTGCTCGCGACGGCGCCGGCGGAGGGCGACGTGCTCATTCTGCTGCAGCCCGGCGAAGAAACCGGTCGCGGTGCACCGGCGGTACTCGAGACCGGCGTCCTCGACGGGGTGGCCGCGATCGTCGGCGCGCACGTCGACATGCGGTTCGCGGTCGGTGAGGTGGTCGCGGAATCGGGACCGCTGGCCGCATCGACCGACACGTTCTTCATCACGATCGTGGGACAGGGCGGCCACGCCGCGCGGCCGCACGAAGCGCGCGACCCGATCGTGGCGGGCGCCGCGGTCGTGGCGGCGCTACAGACGATCGTGTCGCGCCGTCTGCCGCCCGGTGAGCCCGCCGTGGTGACGGTGGGGACGTTCAGGGCCGGCAGTGCCACCAACGTAATTCCGGAACGCGCCGAGCTCAGCGGGACCGCCCGCGCCATTCGGCCTGACACGCGTCACCGGCTGCACGACGAGATTCGCGCGATTGCGCGCGATGTGGCAACCGCCTATCAGGTTCGCGCGGAGACGCGCATCGATGTGGGCACGCCGCCGATTGTCAACGCCGCCGAGCCGATTGCGTGGGCTCGCGCGGCTGTCTCCGACCTGCTTGGCACTGATGCGCTCGTTCCCCTGCCCGCACTGAACCTCGGCGGCGAGGACTTCGCGTTCTACCTGGAGAAGATGGCGGGCTGTTTTCTCAGAATCGGCGCGCGTGCCCGGGACGGGGAGGCGATTCCGGCACACACGCCGCGGTTTCTCCCGGCGGACGACACGGTATTCGTCGGCGCGGCGGTGCTGGCGGAAACGGCGCGCCGCGCCTCGGCGGCGCTCGCGGGGGGATGAACCGTAGGGGCGACGCATGCGTCGCCCCTACCGTGCCGTTCGCTGTACCACCACGGTCCGTCGCCCCACCGCGGTCCGTTCGCCCGACCACGGGACGTTTCATCACCACCATCCGTAGGGGCGACGCATGCGTCGCCCCTACCGTGCCGTTCGCCATACCACCACGTCACCGTCCGTGGGGGCGACGCGGATTTTCCGTGTCGTCGGACCATCGCGCGGGATTCCGGGCGATGTATTCGCGGATACGGTTCAGGGACGCGATATCGCGAATGACGTGTTCGTAATAATTGCGCTGCCAGACCCATGCGCCCGGGGTGCCGCGTAACTGGTTGATCCGTTTGGACACGGCAGACTTGTACGATCCGACGATGGCGCCAATGGAACGTCGCGATGGGCCCGACGGCCGACGCGGTTGCGGGGCGGGCGACGCACGCGTCGCCCGCTCCGGGATCACGATGATCCCATGGATGTGCCGTGTCCCCATCTCGATGGCGCGGCCGCGTATGAACACCTGCTCGATGGTGGTCCGGACGTCCATCGGATCGCCGTCGGCGATGAACAGGTTGGCCACCTTCCCGGCCTCGAGCGTCCCGACCTCCTGGTCGATACCCAGGATCTGCGCCGGCCACAACGTCATCGCGCGTAGCGCCGTTTCCTCGTCGAGGCCATGGGCCACCGCCATCTGCGCGTGGTACGGCAGGTTGCGCGCGTTGGCGGCGTCGCCGGTGGAGAACGCGAACTTCACGCCGGCCCGGGCGAGTACCGACGGTTGCGCGTAGATCGCATCGAAGGGGTCCTCGTCCTCGCCGGGGTTGGATAGAATGCTCCCGAGGATCACGGGGACGTTCGTTGCCGCCAACGAGTCGGCCACCTCCCACGCGGCGCGGCCGCCCACGATCACCGCATCGAGGCCAAACCGCTCCGCCGTGTGCACGGCGCTCATGATCTCTTCCGCCCCATTGGCCGAGAACGCGACCGGCATCTCGCCGCGCATGGCGGGGACCATCGCTTCGAGCTGGCGGTCGACGGCCGGCAACGTGCCGCGCGCCTTCCGGTCGGCATAGCTGCGCGCGGCTTCGAAGTAGTCTCCTAACTCGCGGATCTGCTGCTCGGCGCGGCGACGCTGTTCCTCGAGCGACAGCCGCGGCCCACGGGAGAAAAACCCGCCCCCACCTGCTGCGCCGAACTGGGGATACTCCACCACCAGCATGCCGAGCGGCCGGCGCGCCATCTGCGCCGGTGACCACCCGTCGAGATCAATCACCGTCGCCACACCGGCGATCCGCCCACCGGATGGACTCGATACGACCGTGGTCACCCCATTGACTCGCGTGACCGGTATCAATTCCGAGTGCGGATTGACCGCGATGTACGTCGCGATAGCCGGATTGAAGGTCCCGATCTCGCTGACGTCCTCCCCGCCGGAGACCGAGCTGATCTCGGTCAGGCCGAGGCGCGTATCGGAATCGATCAGTCCCGGATACGCGAACTTGCCGCGCGCATCGATCACCTGTGCGCCGGCGGGGATCGCCACGTTCCCCCCAACCGCGACGATGCGTTCGCCATCGATCACGATGGTGCCATTCGCAATCGGCGGACCGGAGACGCGCACGATGGTGGCGTGGGTGATGACCGTCGTCTGGGCAATCGCCACGCCCGCCACCAGCACCAGGGCGGCACCCGCCGCCGCGACTTGGCTCGTCGTCCGTTTCATCGTACCCCCCCATCCGACGTCACCGGCTCGCGCCGGCGCACGTTGTCACGCAGCTTCGGTGCGGTTTCCTGATCGAAGTAGATCACGCCGTCGATGATCGTCTTGTCGACGCGCGCCCGCGGATCGAACGGGTGGTGGGTCAGGATCACCAGATCAGCGTCCTTGCCTGCCTCGATGCTGCCGATCTGGTCGCCGAGCCCGACGTCCATCGCGGGGTTGAGCGTCACCATGCGCAATGCCTCCTGCTCGGATACGCCGCCGTACTTGATCGCCTTGGCGGCTTCCTGCAACAACCGACGCACGCGCTCGCCGGAATCGGAATTGATCGAGACGCGCACGCCGCGTTCGTGCATCAGCGCCGCGTTGTACGGAATCGCGTCGTACGCCTCCAGCTTGTACGCCCAGCCATCGGCAAAGGTGCTCGCCGCCGCACCGTGCGCCGCCAGTTCGTCGGCCACCTTGTAGCCTTCCAACACATGCTGGAATGTCTTGACCGTGAAGCCGAGCGAGTCGGCGAGGTTCACGAGCATCAGGATTTCGTCGGCGCGATAGCTGTGGGAGTGCACCCCGATCCGTCCATCCAGTATCCCGTCGAGCGTCTCCAAGAAGAGATCGCGCCGGGGCGCCAGGCCTCGGCGGCGGTTGGCCTCGTACGCGCGCCACTCTTCCTGGTACGCTCGGGCGCGCTGGAACGCCTCCGCGATCGAGTATTCGACACCCATCCGCGTGCTCGGGAAGCGGCGCTCACGACCGGGCTGGCCCGCGAAGCGTGATTGTTTGGGGTTCTCGCCCAGCGCGAACTTGATGCCGGGCGGCGCTTCCGGTACGAAGAGCTGCTCGGGTTGGAGGCCCCAGCGGAGTTTGATCACCGCATCCTGGCCGCCAATCGAGTTGGCCGACCCGTGCAGCATGTGGATCGTGGTCACCCCGCCGGCCAACGCGCGCCACAACCCGATATCGTCGTGCTCAATCTCGTCGGCGATGCGCACCTGCGGCGTCAGGTTCTCGGTGCCTTCGTTGATACCGCCTTCGATGGCCATGTGGGAATGCGAATCGACGATCCCGGGAATCACGAACTTGCCGGTGGCATCGATCACCTGCGCGCCGCGCGGCACGGGGAGATCGGCGCCCACCTCCGTGATCTTGCCCTCCCGGATGATTACCGTCCCATCTTCGACCGTGCCGTTCGATGCCGTGAGAATCGTCGCGTGGGTGACCGCAACGACTCGTCCGTGCGGCACCGTCGCGGGCGCGGCCGGCCACCGGGGAAGCGCAACCGGCTCGGCGTCCGCCTCCGCCCGCGCTTGACGGCGGCCCTGCGCGAGCGTACCGCGCGCCTCGTCGGGCGCCGGCACCGGCGCGCGGAATCGCTCGCCGTCAACGAATACCGCTTCGATCGCGGTCGCCTCAGCGAACAGATCTCCGTTGGCGACCACGAGGTTCGCGATCTTGCCCCGCTCGATCGAACCAAGTTGGTTGTCGATCCCCAGGATCGTCGCCGGCGTCAACGTCAACGCGCGCACCGCCGCCGCGGCCGGGAGGCCGGCGTCGATCGCGCGGCGGACCGCGCCGCGCAACGCGGCGGGACGGACCGCACCTCCGCCGGACGTCAACGCCAACACCACACCGGCCGAATCGAGTGCCGCCGCGTTGTGTTCGATGAGCCGGCGCAGCGCCGCGTCGGATGGCGGCGCCTCGTTGCGCGTAAACAGGAAGTTCCGGCCCGTCATCGAGTCCGGTGCCGCGAACGCGAGCGAGACCAGCACCGGACGCTGCTCGGCGGTCAGCAGATCGAGCGTCTGCCAGCCCTCCCCGACCGACGACAGCAGGTAGTTGAGGTCGAACTCACGAGCCATGCCGATGGCGCGCCGGATGGCCCGATCGCTGGGCGCGTCGAAGATCACCAGCCGCTGGCCGGTGGCATACGGCACGAGGGCTTCGGCGTGCGGATCGTAGTCGGGACGGGGCGTCCCACGGGGATTCTGCCGGTACTGTGCTTCGACCACAGCAAGATACTGGGCATCGAGCAGGCTCTGCCGTTCGTAGGCCATGACACCCATCAGCGTCGTCGGGTACCGGCCACGCACCCCCTCGAACCCCATATGCAGGGCGGCGGGGGAGCGGATCAGCATCTCCCCGACATCCCCTCCCGCCAGGTTCACCAGCGCCGACTGGCCGCGGAACGCGCCGCGCGCCGGCGCCACCAATGCGGTCGTGACACCGGCGCTTCGCCATTCCTCAACCGCGTCCGCCGTCGGGTCGAGTTCCTCGAGCACGATCCGTTGCGGATCCAAGCCCTGCCATCCCGTCGTGTCGGGCGCCGCCCCGAATGGCCCGAACGGATTCTGGTTCTGTCCGCCACGGCGCGGGACCGGCAATCCGGCAACCGACGCGAGGTCGATCATACCGGGATAGACCGTCTTGCCCGACAGATCGAGCACCCGCGCGTCGGCCGGAACGGCGATAGTGGCCCCAACGTCGGCGATCAGCCCGTCGCGAATCACCACCGTGCCGCTGGGAATGACCGCGCCGGATACGGTGACGATCCGGGCGTTGGTAAGAGCCCACGTGTCCTGTTGTGCGATGGCCGTGGCCCCGGCGCCCGTCAGCGCGATGACGAGCAGAGGCGCGGCGAACGGCAGGGACGAGCGAAGTCGTATCATGATGAGAACCGATTGGTTTGGGACGGGAGGGAAGCTACGTGCGGATCAACGGGAGGCCAGGTCGAAAGACGGTCATCGGCGGTCGCGGACGGTCAGGAAGGTCGAAGGCGGTTGGGGGCGGACGACCACTTCAGGAACGCCGACGTCCCCACGCGCCGGCGGTTGTGTCCTCCGCGGATTCGTCCGGCGTTCTCCCATCCACGGTGCGGCCCGTACGCCGCATGACCCACAGCCACCCCGCCGCTCCTGTGATCCCGCCGAGCACCGCGCCGATCACCAGCATACCCACGCCGCCGAACAACACCGGCCGCCGTACACCAACCAGTGCACCGAGCCACCCCCCGAACGACGAAGTGGCCCACACGACGAACGGCATGAGCAGCCAAGCACCAACGCGAAGGACGCCGCGGAGTCGCGACACCGCTACGGCCGATGCATGACCGCCGACAACGGGACGTGAAGGATCAACGCGACGGTGAACGCGAGCGCCGCCACCGCGGGATGAAACGGCAGAATCCCCATGGCGGCGGTGATCCCGAACAGAATGACACCGAGTCCGGCCGTCTGGACACCGACCATCAGCGGCTGCGGGTCGCGACCGGACCGCGCGCTGTAGCCCACAACCATCGAACCGAGCCACGCGAGCAACGCCGAGCCCATCCACCACACCGGGATGTACCAGAGACCGCTGCCGCCGCCGATCTCGTCCCAGGTCCAGTGATAGAGGTGGACGGGCCGCAGTGCCGCCGCGTCGAACACGGTAAACACCAGCGCGCCGAGCAGGCCGATCAGGGCGGCCCAGGCGATCCCATCCGCACTGCGCGGCCGGCTGCGCATGGCCGGGAAAAAGCTGAACATCACACCCCCACCCATGATCAACACGGACTGGGTGATGATCTCACCGGTCCCGTCGAGTGACCGGGACAGCAGGGCAAACGCCACCACGCCGATCGTGGTGACGATCCCGAGGATGACGCCGCTCCCAACGATGGTACGCACGTCTGAACGATCGCTATCAGCCGGATGGACGGCGGTTGTCATCAGGAAAGCTCCCGGGCGAGTGATGGCCGCCACAAGTTACCGCCGCATCGGGACGAGTTCAACGGAGCACCGCGCCCGGCTGGACGTAGAACGCCCGGGTTGCCAACGCCGTTTCGCCCGTCTGCCGGTCGGTTACCCGCAGCCGCGCCACGTGCAACCCGTGCGTGCCCTGCGCGATCTCGACGGTCAAACCCATCACGATCGGCCCGCCCCCTTCGGGCACGGCCGCGCGGAAGTCGAGATCGAGTTGGGGGCGCATCCGCTGCACCTCTTCGGCCATCCGGCGGAGTTGCCGCACGCTTACCTTGCCCCGCCCGCTGTCAACGACCTCAAAGGCGACGTCGAGCCGACCTTCCTCCGTCGAGTCGGTATCGATGCCGTACACTTCCCAGTAGAAGTGCACCGGTCCACCGGCCATCACCTGCAGCCCCGGCAGCGCGGTCATCGGTTGGTCCCGCACGAGCCGGCGCGGCTCTTCAACCCGCACCGCTTCCGCCAGGGTCAGATCGGACAGCGCGAACGCCGCCGGCGGGTCGATGGAGAGGACGTAGCGCGCGCGCGCCGCCGCCTCGCAGGCGCGGTCGAGCATCTCGAGCGAATAGACGTACACACCCGGCGCGAGCACGAGGCGGAAGCGGTGCCGCCGCACGCGTGCGGGCGCGGTATCGACCACCGCCCGGATCAGACCGAGCTGCGGCCCGAGCAGAAAAAACCCGACTTCCGGCTCCGACGCCTCACAGGGCGGAACCGCGGGACGGCGCGCGTGGACGTCGACGTTGACCGCGCCGTCCCGGACGTATCGGACGACCTGGTGATCGAACGGCGACATTTGGCGGAAGGCATGCGACACGTATCCGGATATCGCCCTCACGCCCTGGTCGTCGCGCGCCGCCAGCGCGAGATCGAGCGACACGTTGCCGATGTCGCCCCCTGCACGCACCAGCGTCTCGTGCATCCGCTCGTCGAGATACTCGACGTCGATCAGCCCTCCGTTGAACCGCACCACCGCCAGCGGAATGCCGTGCCGCACGATCACCTGCGACTGACTGTACCACGGGATCACCCCGCGGTCGGCGGTGGCGGTCAGGCGCATCGCGGCATCCGCCAGCAGCAAGCGCGCCCGGTGGGCCACACGGCGCGCGTTGTACGGTTCGAGGAACAGTGGCCACGCGACTTGCCAGAACAACGCGGGCGCAATGGTCGCCTCGCCGAGCATTCCCAGCGATGCGTCGAGCGGTTCGTACCAATCCGGGTGCTTGTCCATTTCCCCGTCCGCCAGCCGCCGCTGGTGCGCGAACTCGGCCGCGATCACCCGTACCTCGCTCCGCGCGCGCGGCGTCACCGAGTCGACGGCACGCTGCACATCGCGCAGTGCCGCCGCGCCACCGAGGTACGTCTCGACAACCACCCACGCGCGAGCGGCAAATTCCGAATAGGGCCAGGGCGCGTGCACGGCGCGGCGGAGGTCCGCCCGCAACCGGTCAACGCGCTGGGCCAGCGACGCCCATTACCAGGTCAGGTCGAGATGCGTCGCCGCGATGCGCAGGCCGTGCAACGTGAGCTGCGGCTCGACGGCCTCGATCTCGACCGAGTACGGCGCGATGACCGAGGCGAGTCCGCCGGTCGCCACCACGTGCGGCGTCTCCGGGTTGGGCCATTCGGCCTTGATCCGCCGCACGATGCCGTCCACCAGCTCGACGGTGCCGAACATCACGCCCGCACGAATGCACTCGTCGGTCCGCCGGCCAATCACGCGCGCGGGCGCGACCAGATCGGTCGCGGGGAGCATCGACGTTCGCCGGGTGAGCTGGTCCGCGGCCGTGCGCACGCCCGGCGCAATGACGCCGCCGATGAACCGGCCGTCGCGCGTGATGCAGTCGAACGTCGTCGCGGTGCCGAAATCGACGACAATCGTGTCCCGTCCGTAGAGCGCGGTCGCCGCGAGGGTGTTCACCACACGATCGGCGCCCACGGTGAGCGGTTCCTCGACATCGAGCACGAGCGGCAGCGCGGTGCGCGGCCCGATCTCGATCGGCGCGACGCCGCACGCCTGTTGCACCGCCGCCGAGAACCACTCGGTGACCGGGGGCACGACCGACGCGATGACGGCGGCGCGTACCTCGTGCGTGGATCGGCCCGCCTGGGCGAGATACGCCGTGAGCGCCACGGTCCACTCGTCGGGCGTCCGGTTGGCGACGGTGGTGAGCCGCCAGTTCGCCTCGATGCGTTCGCCCGCGAATAACCCGAGCGTGATTTCCGTATTGCCGATGTCCACCGCCAACAGCATCGTCACCGCCAGTCTCGGTCGTCGCCGTCCGTTCGTGACGCCAGGATCACGCTTCCTCCCGTGACCGCCCGGTGGCCGCGATCGGTCTCCACGACCAGCGCGCCGGTCGCGTCGATTCCCGCGGCCGTGCCCGGCACCGGAGCGGCGAGCTGTCGCCCATGCAGCCAATCGCGGCCGGCATACTCGGCCAGTTCGCCCTCCTCCAAGGTCGGAGTGACGGACAAGAGCCGCAAGCGCGGCGCCAGCGCCTCCAGCACCGCGACGCGTGTGACGCCGGCCTGGAACTCGTCGAGCGCGACCGCCACCGGCCGCAGTTCCTCCGGTAGCGGGCCATGCACGTTCATCCCGATGCCCACCGCCACCCACCCCGCCCCGTTGGACCAGCGCGCCTCGCACAGAATGCCCGCCAGCTTCCGATCGGCCATGACGAGATCGTTGGGCCACTTGAGGCCGACGGACAACCCGACCTCACCGATCGTCCGCGCCACCGCCAGGCCAACTCGCAGGGAGAGGACCGCCGTCTCGACCGGGGACGCGGCACGCACCAGATATCCCAGCCAAATGCCGGTGCCCGGCGGACTGTGCCACGGGCGCCCCTGCCGGCCCCGGCCGCGAGTCTGGCGGTCGGCGAGCACGAGCGTCCCCGCGGGAGCGCCGTCGGCTGCCAGGTCGTGGAGGACGTCGAGCGTACTGGTCACGTCATCGAAACACTCGAGCGCGGGCGTACCCAGCACGCGCGCCAGGTCGTCCGCCGACAGCCCGTCGTAGGCTACCGCGCCAGCGACCATACCACCGTCACGGTGCCGAGCGCCCAACAATACGGCGCGAACCGATGGAAACTCCCTCGCGCGAGCAGCCGCACCAACAGACGAATCGCCCACACACCGGAGATCAGCGCGGCGAGGAAACTCACAAGCAGCGGCCCCGCGTGCAGGGCGCCCACCTCGCTCAGCGCGTCCGGCACTTGCAGCACCGCCGCACCGGCGATCGCGGGAATGGCCATGAGAAAGGAAAACTCGGCGGCTCGCACCGGATCGATGCCGAGCCACATGGCGGCGGTCACGGTCGACCCCGACCGCGAGATCCCTGGCAGGATGGCGCAGGCTTGCGCCACGCCGATCCCGAACGCGCCCGGGAGACGGGGTTCATCCCGCGCGCCCATCGCGGCCCACCGGGTACTCCACAGGATGGCACCGGTCAGGAGAAAATCGACGCCGACAACGCTGACCGAATCGAACACGCGCTCGAAGAAACCCTTGAACAACCCACCGACGATCACGGCGGGTATCGTCGCCACGACCAACAAGCCCATCGATCGCCATGCGGCGGCATCCCGGGTCAACGCGCCACGCACGAGGTGCCAGATGCGCTCGCGGTATACCAGCACGACCGCGAGCAGCGTCGCCACATGCAGCACCACCTCAACGAACACGCCCGGCATGGTGAGCCCGAGCGCCACCTGCGACACGACCAGGTGGCCGGAACTGGACACGGGCAGAAACTCGGTCAGACCCTGGACGACGCCGAGGATCACCCCTTCCCACCAGTTCATGGCTCGCCCAGGACCCGCCGATAGATCGCCTCGTACTGCGGGACGATCAGATCGGCCGAGAACCGTTGCGCGACCCGTACGGCGGCTTCGCTGGCTTCGCGATGTCGTTGCGGACTCTGCAGCAGGTCGATACCGGCACGCGCCATGCCGTCGAGGTCCCCCATTTCGAGCAGGAAGCCGGACCCCTCCACCACGACCTCGGGCAACCCCCCGACGTTGCTCGCGATCACCGGCACTCCGCATGCCATGGCTTCCAGCGCCGCGAGCCCGAACGACTCGGTGACGCTGGGTAGCAGGAACAGATCGGCGCATTGCAGCAGATCGGCGACGGTATCCATCTTGCCGAGCAGGGTGACCTGATCCCGTACGCCGAGTCGATCCGCCTCGGCGATCACCTCGGGACGCTCGGGACCGTCACCCACGAGCACCAGCTTGCAGTCGAGTTGTTCCCGCATCCGCGCGAAGATGCGCACGACATCCGACACGCGCTTCACCGCGCGGAAATTCGAGATGTGCATCAGCACCTTCGACCCCGGCGGAGCCAGGCTCGACCGGCAGGTGCCCTCCGCGAGGGGATGGTACTCATCCAGGTTGACGAAGTTGGGGATCACATCGATGCAACAGCCGTCACAGCCGAACTTCTCATAGGTCTCGTCGCGGAGATACCGGGATACCGCCGTCACCGCGTCGGATTGCTCAATGGAGAACTTGGTCACCTGGAAGAAGGATTTTTCCTGACCCACGAGCGTGATGTCGGTGCCGTGCAGCGTCGTCACGACCCGCAGATCGTGATCCTCGCGCAGCATCTCCTTCGCGAGAAACGCCGCGGTGGCATGCGGCACCGCATAGTGCACGTGCAGAATCTCCAGGTGCTCTTCGAGCGCGATCTCGTGCTGCTTCACCGCGAGCGCGAGCGAATACGGGAAGTATTCCAGCAGCGGGTACGCCCCGCTCAGGTCGACTTCGTGGAAGTACAGGTGTTCGGCGTAGTGCCGCAGCCGGAAGGGCGAGGCGTACGAGATGACGTGCACCTCGTGGCCGCGCCGGCTCAAGGCCAGCCCCAGCTCCGTGGCCAATGCCCCGGATCCGCCATAGGTAGGGTAGCAGGTAATCCCGATCCTCATCTCCTCAAGCCCTTTCGTGCCAACGTCCAGCGATGAGCGCCGCGAGGTCGGCCGGAGCGGCCGTCGCGTCGAGCGTCACCGTACTCGATCCGGGGAGCTGGTGCCGGAACCATGTCTCCTGCCGTTTGGCATAGCGTCGCGTCGCGGCGGCGATAGCGTCTCGCAATGACGCGCCGGGCAGGTCCCCGCGCAGGTGACGCACCACTTCGCGGTACCCCACCGCATCGAGTCCCGGCGCGTCCGGCGCGAGGCCGCGATCGAGCAGGCGGCGCACCTCGTCGATCAGGCCCCGCTCGAGCATGGCCGCGACGCGCGCCGCGATACGCTCGTGCAGCACCGCCCGTGGCGCGGTGAGCCGCACGTACCACGGCGCAATGACCCCGTCGGCTCGCGCATGTTCCTGCCACCAGGACAGCGATCGGCCGGAAAGCAACGCCACTTCGACCGCCCGCGCCGCCCGCCGCCGGCCGCCGCCGCGAAACGCCCCGTCCAGCCGCATCGCCCAACTCGCGACGCCGTCCAGCCGCTCGATCCACGCGCGGAGCCGCGCGCGCCGCTCGGGATCCATCGGCGGTTCGTGGAAGAGACCGTCGGCAAGCGCGCGCACGTAGAACCCGGTGCCGCCCACCACCACCGGCTGGCGTGTGTCGGGCTGCGTCACCCACCGCGCCGCGTCGGCGGCGAACCGCCCGGCACTATAGCGCTCTCCCGGTTCCACCACGTCGATGCCGAGGTGGGGCACGCGCGCCAGCTCGTCCCGCGTCGGTTTGGCCGTTCCGATGTCCAGTCCGCGATAGACCTGCCGCGAATCGGCGGACACGACCACGAGCGGCACCAGATCCGCCAGCGCCAATGCGACCGCGGTTTTCCCGACCGCGGTCGGCCCGACCAACACCGGGACGGCGCGTTTCATGCTACCCGCGACCGAAGCGCCGTTCCAACTCGGTCCGCCTGAGCTGCACGATCGTCGGGCGCCCGTGGACGTCGTGCGGGGGAAGCTCACAGGCGAATAACCGGCGCACCAGTTCCTGCAACTCCATCGGCTCGAGGTGGTCACCGGCTTTGACGGCCGCGCGGCACGCATAGGTGGCGGCGAATCGCTCCAGCCGGTTATGCATGCCGCCGAACCGGTCGCCGGCCAGGTCCGCGATCACCTCCTGAAAGCATCGCTGGGCGTCGAACCGCCGGTGCGGGTTCGGGACCGCATACACGGCGACCGCCTGCCCGCCGAACGGCTCCGCCTCGAACCCGACGGCCGACAACAGCGCGCTGTGCGCTTCCACCGCATCGCATTCCTCCGGCTCGAGTTGCACCGTCAGCGGCATGAGCAGGCGTTGCGCCGCTGCACCCTTCCCCGACAACTCGGCCATCGCGCGTTCGTAGAGGATGCGCTCGTGCGCGGAGTGTTGATCGATGATCGCGATCGCGTCGGGCGTCTCCATCAGGATGAAAGTGTCGAACACCTGCAGCAGGCGATTGGCCACCGGCGCGTCCACCCCGGCCGCCTCGCCCTCCTCCCCGAACAACGACTCGATCTGCTCAGCCGACGCGCCGCCAAACCCTCGATCCGGCGGGAACGACCCGTATCCCCCTCCCGCCTCCCCGCCCTCCGGTCCAAGCATCGCCGACGACGGCATGCCGCCCAACGCCGCGCGGACCGCGTCTTCTACGGTCCGCTCGACCAGGTACCGATCACGGAAGCGGACCTCGAGTTTGGCCGGATGCACGTTCACATCGACGGCGTCGCCGGGAAGTTGGAGTGACAACAGAATGGTGGGCCGGGACCCGGGGGCGATGGCGCCGGTATAACCCGCTTCCGCCGCGCGAACGAGAAACGGATCGCGAAACGGCCGCCCGTTCACGAACAGGAATGCCTTGCGCCCGCTGGGCTGCGCGTCGGCGGGGCGCTGGATGTAGCCGCGGACGCTGAGCGCACCGGCATGCCAATCGACCGCGAGCAGTTGCTCCGCCAGCGACCCGCCGAACAATGCGCCGACTCGCTCTGCCGTCGACGACACGCGGGGTGCCTCGACCAACCGCCGCCCATCGCTCTCGAGCCGGAACCCGACGTCGAGCCGAGCGAGCGCGAGCACCGCGAGTGCCTGCGAGGTGGCACGCGTCTCGGCGCGCGCCGACCGGAGAAACTTCCGCCTGGCCGGCGTGTTGTAGAACAACCGTTCGACCGTGACCGTGGTACCGCGCTGGCGGGCGGTCGGCTCGACCAGGTCGAGTCGTCCCCCGCGCACCACGAGGCGCGTCGCTTCCTGGTCGCCACCCGGCGCCGTTTGAATCTCGACCACCGCCACCGACGCAATCGCCGGCAACGCCTCGCCACGGAACCCATAGGTTGCCACGCCGATCAGGTCGGACGCTTGCCGGATCTTGCTCGTGGCGTGTCGGTCGAGCGCCAGGACCGCGTCGTCGCGGTCCATCCCCGTCCCGTCGTCGGTGACGCAGAGACGGGTGCGCCCCCCACCCTCCAGTTCGACCAGGATCTCGCTCGCGCCGGCGTCGAGCGCGTTCTCGACCAGTTCCTTCACCACCGATGCGGGACGCTCGACCACCTCCCCAGCCGCAATCTGGTCCGCGACGGTATCCGCCAGAATGGCGATGCGCCCCATCAGAGTTTGGTGACCTCGCCCCGTATCACCCACCCACGAGCATCCCCGCGGCGTACGAGCATCCATGCCCCGTCCACGCGCTCGATTTCCACCGCCGTTCCGGCGATCAGGGTGCGGGGCGCCCGCGCCGAGCCAAACGGGGCAACGCGTAGCGGCACGTCGGTTGCCAGCACGATGCCGACCGGTCGGTGTTCGCGCCGGTCGATCTCCCACCCCCCGACGGCCGCGAGCACCGCCACAAGCGCGACCGCCGGGCCGAGCCGGCGCGAGCGGGCGGCGATCGCGATCCAACCGGTCACCCACAGGACGAGACTCATCAGCCACAGTTCGCGCGCGGATACCGGGGACACGCGCGTCAGGTCATTTGTCGCCGGATCGCCGGGAAGCAGGGCGAGCGCGGCCCGCATCTCGCCATCGCGCCGGGCCAGACGCACCGCCCGTAGCCACGCCACCCGCGCGCGGCCGTCCTCACCCAGTCGATACAGCGCGTTGCCGAGGTTGTACCAGTTCGTGGCCACCGGACGTTCGGCGGCCCGCGCGAGAAAGCTATCGGCCGCGACCCGCACCGCCCCCGCATCGTACAGTTGCTCGGGTCGCTCCTGCGCCCCGGCGACCGCAGCGGTCGCAAGCAACGCCGCCGCGAGCGGGAGCAGGTGACGGCGGATGTCCTCAATGTGGTCACCGGAGAGCGCGCGTAGCAGCTCATGCGCTTCCGCCATGAGCTCGTCCGGATCGGTAGCCCCTGCCGGCCCGAAGACGGCGTGGCGCAACCGGTCGCGCACGCGGACCGCATGGGTTGCCAGTGCGGGGTCCAGCCCGGAGGCACGCAACGCTTCGGCAAGCCGCCCCCCTTCCTGATGCGCGGCATCAGGCACGACCCGCGCGAGCGCCAGCCGGAACTGGCGGTCGAGTGCATCCAGCGCGGCAAGCGGTGGCGGCACCGTCACCGCCGTTCGGCGGCGGCGCGGGAGCCGGATGCGCCGCGCGGTTCGCCCGAGGCCGACACCGACCGGCGGGATCAGAAACAGGATCAACCACACGACCGGCGACACCCGGTCCAGCAGCGGGCCGATGCCGCGGGGCGGTGCCGGTCGTTTGAGCGGCGGAGGCGGCCGTCGCGGCGATTCAGGCGCGGTACCGGGAGGGGCAATCACCCGAACTCCCGCCGCCTCGGCGATGCCGTAGCGGCCGGTCACCGGATCGAAGTACGGGTATGCGAAGCCGGGCACCGCGTGCGTGCCCGGGGCACCGGCGACCAACAGGTACGTGAACCGCTTCTCACCCGCCACGCGGTCGTCGCCAGGGGCCAATTCCACCGACACTTCTCCCGGATACACCCGCAACCCGCTCGGCCACGCGATATCGGGCGCGGGCCACAGCGCGACGTTCCCCACGCCCCGCAGCGTGACCGTGGCCGTCGCGGCGCCACCCGGCTGCATCTGATCGGGTATCACGCTCATGTGCGCGACCAGTCCGCTGGCGGCGGCGCCGGTGAAACCGGGCAGGCGGCCGGCGACGGGTTGGGGTGACACCGTGAACCGGATGGAGTCGCTCTGCACCTCGTGTTGCAGCTCGCGGCTCAGGAACGAGTACGTGAGCGGGAGCACGTACGAGACCGTCGCCGGCGACGCGCGCGCGAGGCCCGCGGTCAGCGGGAACAACACCTGATGGTTGATGAACAAATCGTACCAGCGCGTCCCGATTTGCCGACTCGCCACGAGCCCTGGCGGCGCGTCCTGCCGATAGGACCAGACGCCCTCGACTTCCGGTGCCGTGAGAGTCGGCGGGGTTCGCAGCTGTTGGCGGACATCGCGCGGGAACCAGGCCAGGGTCACGAGGTCGATCTGATCCCCCAGGACGATCGAGTCCGGCACGGGCACCACCTGCACGACGACGTCGCTGCCCGGCGGCGGTCCTGAAACCGAATCGAGCAACGCGCGCACCGTCGGGCCGAGCGTCGCAACCCTGGCGCCGGCAGCCGCCGTCACCGACACCGTAATCGACGCCGTTTCGACCACCGTATCGCCGACCCGCACGCGCACCGGCCCGATCGAGGCGGTGCCCGCGCCGAGCGCCACCAGCCGGAGTTCGCGCAGGAACGTGCGTTCGGCGATGCCATTGATGATGCGCACGGAGGTCGACTGGCGGGAGCCGCGTACCTCGAACCCTGACAGAATCGGATCCACCATGCGTACCGGATCGCCGCCGGACGCCACCGCGGTCACGGTGAGCGTGACGATGTCGCCGACCAGCGCCTGCGACCGGTCGACCGACGCCGTCACCTGCGGCTGCTGGGCCACGAGCGCGAGCGCAAACAGCGCTACCAATCCTTCACCCTCCGCCCATCCTTGACCTGTCCGCGACGGCGTGATTGGTCCAGCCGCGTCTGCCGTTCGTCCGCGGCGATCGATTCGAGTATCTGCTCCGCCTGCTCGCGCGTCAGTGCGGTGGGCGATGGGTTGGCTGGATCGTCGCCACCGCCACCTGACGGCATCGGCGGAGCCGGCCCCTCCGATCCGTCGCCCCCACTGGGTGGATCGGTAACGGTCAACTCGAGATTCCACTTGGCGTCGGCGTCGCCGGGCCGCAGCAACAACGCTTCGCGATAACGCGTCCGCGCGTCCGCCAGATACTCCCCGCGCTTCGCGGAATCCCGCGCCGCCATCCGCAGCCCGATCAGCCCCAGATTGTACAGGGCGCGGAATCGGAGGTCGGGATCGAGCGACTGCGCCGCGCGCTCCAGGAACGTCCGCGCCGTGTCGTATCGCCCGACCGCCAGATACGCGGTCCCCGCGTTGAACACGGTGGTGTCCCCGCCGTCGAGTGCCCGTGCTTGTTGCGCGTACAGCGAAGCCGCGCGCGCAAAATCGCCGCGCCGCCATGCCGCATCGGCCGCGTTCGCCGGCGTCTGCGCGCCGGCGCTCCCGCCGAGCGCGGCGAGCAGGATCACCGCTAACGCCGCGGTCCGCCGAGTGACCGTCGCCACCAGCAGAACGAGGATCGCGATCGACAGCGGAATCCAGGCGCGCGGCACATCACTGGCCTGCGACGTGGACGTATCGGGCGCGCGCTTGTACGCTTGTACGAGATCGCGGACCGCGCCGCCCTGATCACCCAACCCCGCCGCGACGAGCACGCCATGCGCCGCGTCCGCCACCGCGCTGAGGATGTCGTCGCGTCGCTCGGTCAGCACGATGTTGTCGTCGACGTCCCGGTGGTACTCTTCCAGTTCGCCGGTCACCGAGCGGAGGGGAATCCGCACGGGTTCGGTCCCGCCCTCGGCCACGAGAATCAGCCGAATCCCGTCGTGCCGGAGTTGTTCCGCCGCCGCGGCGATTTGCGGGAGCGAGTCGAAGGCTTCGCCGTCGGTGAAGACGACGAGCACGCGGTCGGCCAGCCGTTCGCTGGCGAGCAGCAGTTCGCGACCCTGCCGTAACGCGGCGCCGAGCTCGCTGCCGCCGGCACTCACGAGGTCGGGATGGAGCGCATCGATCAGCAGTTGCAGGGCGCTCCCGTCGATGGTGAGCGGCGACAGAATGAAGCTGCGCCCCGCAAACCCGAGCAGCCCAAGCCGGTCGCCTTGCAGATCGTGCACCAACCGACGGAGCTCGCGGCGTGACCGATCGAGTCGGGACGGGTCGGCGTCCTCGGCGAGCATCGAGCGCGACAGATCGACCGCGAACACCAGATCGAGCGCCTGGGTATCGGTGGTGACGATCTGCCGCCCCCAGCGGGGACCGGCCAGCGCCGCCATGACGCACAGCACCGCCACCGCAATCGCCGCCGCCTGCCATCGGTTCGCCGCCGCCGCCGCGCGGGCCAGGTCGGCCGACCACCGGGCCGCATGACGCACGCGGGAGGCACGCGCCCACAGTGCCAACCCGAGAAAGGCCAGCGCGATCCCGGGAGCCACATACAGGACGAGCGGCGCGTCGAACTGCATCACGGCACCCGCACGATGAGTGTGGCGGACAGCATGAGCTCGAGCGCGAGCGCGGCAAACCCGAGCAGCAACGGGACGCGATACGCTTCATCGGACTCCGTGTGGCGCGTCACCTCGACCGGCGTCTTCTCGAGCTGATCGATCTGCTCGAAGATGCGCGACAGCGCCGCCGCATCGGTCGCCCGGAAGTAGCGCCCGCCGGTCGTCTCGGCGACATCGCGCAGCAGCGCTTCGTCGAGCCGCACCGGCATCGTCTGGTAACGCAGCTGTCCCTGCGGGCCGCGGCCGATCGGCAGGCGTGCTTCGCCCTGCGTTCCCACGCCGATCGTGTAGAACCGCACGCCGAATTCCTTCGCGGCGACCGCCGCGGTGCGCGGATCGACCCGACCGCGGTTGTTCTCCCCGTCGGTGAGCAACACCGCCACCTTGCTCGCCCCGGGCGCGCGGCGCAGCCGGTTGGCCGCGATCGCGATCGCGGTGCCGATCGCCGTGCCGTCGTCCAGTTCGCCGACGCGGAGATCGAGAATCGCCTGTTCGAGCACGGCGTAGTCGGTGGTAATCGGCACGCGCGTGAGCGCCTCCCCGGCGAAGGCAACCAGACCGATGCGATCGAACTGGCGGCCGCGCACGAACGCGACCGACCGCTCCTTGGCCACATCGAGCCGGTTGGACGGAGCAAAGTCCTCCGCCAGCATGCTGCTCGACACGTCGACGGCGATCGCGATCGCGATGCCCTCGCTCGTCACCTCGATCGACCCGGGGCCGATGGCCGGCCCCGCCGCCGCGATGATCCACGCACCGAGTGTCAGGCTGCGCAGCCCCACCGGCACCTCGCCGATCCAGCGGCGGCCTCGCGGGACCGGGACCACGGCACTCAGGTCCGAATAGCCGGCCGCCGGCCGGTGACGGCGCGCGCGGAACCACCACCAGACCGGAATGGCAACCAGGACGAGCAACAACAACGGACGGGCGAAGATCATACGACCGGTTCCTCAGCGAGTTGTACGATCCATCGGTCCACGCGTTCCGTCAGCGCGACCGCGTCGTCCGGCACGAGCGGCGCGAACCGCGCGCGTTCCAGCGCGCGCAGGACCTCTTCCAACTCGCGCAACGGCCACTCCGGCCGCGCATCGGCCACGACCGCCAGACACGGATCGAGTCCGAGCGTCCGGCCGGCCTGCGGCACGGCGCGCTCGATGGCCCCGCGCAACCGATCGACCGCCACGCTCGCGACCGCGCGCGCTTCACCGGCCGCGAGCCAGCGCTCGAGCGGTGGCTCGACCACATCGCCACCATCGTCCAGCGCGCGCGGACGCGGCGCGACGCGCCGGCGGGCGAAGCCCCACAGCGCCATCGCGCCGATCACCACTGCCAGCAGCCCGGCCAGCGGCTCGATGCGCCGGACCGCACGCGGGATCGGTGCGCGTGAGAATCGCGGGTCGGGTTCCGCCTCGGCTGCCGGGATCACCGACACCACGTCGATGACCGCGGTGTCGCCGAACACGGTCTCGACACTCCCGTCCGGTCCCAGCAGCTCCACTGATGGCATGCCGATCGGATGCCGGCCCGGCGTGAACACCGCGACGCGGAACCGCACAACCAGCGCGCCGACCCGGGCTGCGATCTCGGGTGGCCCGAGCGGCTCGAGGAGGTCGGAGGCTTCCAGCGGCCGCGTGCGGCCCGACCAGCCGGCGGCGGCGGGCAGCGTCCGTTCGATGACGATGGTATCGCCGACCGTCGCGACGACCGGGGCCACCGACCACGTGGCCTGCTGGGCCACCAGGAGACACCAGAGATACCCGCTCATCGCCGGAGACGCCGGGCGCGTGCGGCAAACGCCGCGTGCAACGTCTGCGCGTACGGGCGGTCGGTGGTGAGGGCGATGTGGTCGGCGGCGGCGCGCTTGAGCCGACGCGACCGCGCGAGCCGCTGTGCGTCGGCGGCAATCCGCAAACGCAGTCGTGCCCCGTCGTCGGAGGTGTCCACCAATTGCCGCTGACCCGTCTCGGCGTCCTCGAGTTCGATCCAGCCGGCGTCCGGCAAAGCGTACTCGCGCGGATCATCCACCGTAATCGCCACCACTTCGTGGCGCAGCGTCAACCGGCGCAGCGGCTGCTCCCAACCACGCGCCCGGAAGTCGGACACCACGACGACGATCGCGCGGTGCCGCAACAACCGCGCGGCGTACCCCAGCGCCGCTCCCAGGTTGGTCCCCCGTCCCGCGGGTTGATGCGCCAGCAAGTCGCGGATGACCCGCAACACGTGACTGCGACCCTTGGAGGGGCGGATGACCTGCTCCACTTCGTCGGAAAACAGGACGGCGCCCACGCGATCGTGCTGCCGCGCGGCGGCCAGCGCGAGCACCGCGGCGATCTCCACGGCGAGTTCGCCCTTGGTGCGGGGTCGTCCGAAATCGACCGAGCCCGAACGATCGACGATCAGCAGCAGCGTGAGTTCGCGTTCTTCTTCGTAGGTCTTGACGTACGGCGAGCCCATGCGCGCCGATACGTTCCAGTCGATGGCGCGGAAATCGTCACCCGCCTCGTACGCGCGCACCTCGGCGAACTCGATGCCCTGACCACGGAACACGGAACGGTATTCGCCGGAAAACAGCGTGGTGACCAGCCGGCGGGCGCGCAACTCGATGAGTTTGACCTGCCGGAGCACATCGGCCCCGACCATCCGACCGGCCCGAATCACGGGACCGGCACGGCCTCCAGCACTTTGGTGATCACGTCGTCGGACGTGACGTCTTCCGCTTCCGCTTCGAACGTGAGGAGAACCCGGTGGCGCAACACGTCGGGCGCCATCGCTTTCACGTCTTCGGGCACGACGTACGAACGACCACGCAGATACGCGAACGCCCGAGCCGCCTGCGCCAGATAGATCGACGCGCGGGGACTGGCCCCATACGCCACCAGCGGCTTGATGTCGTGCAGCCCGACCTTGTGTGGTTCGCGCGTGGCGCGTACCACGTCGACGATGTAGTCGACGATCTTCTGGTCCATGTACAGCTCACTCACCGTGTGCCGCAGCGCGAGCACCTCCTCCGCTGCCGCGACCGCGTTGACGGGAATGTGCCGGTCGCCGGCCATGCGCCACAGGATTTCCTTCTCGTCGTCGCGCGTGGGATACCCGACGTGGATCTTCAGCATGAACCGGTCGAGTTGCGCTTCCGGCAGCGGGTAGGTGCCTTCCTGTTCGATCGGATTCTGGGTGGCCAGGACCAGAAACGGCTCGGCCAGCGGGTAGGTCTCACCGCCAATCGTCACCTGTTTCTCCTGCATCGCTTCGAGCAACGCGGCCTGCACCTTGGCGGGCGCCCGGTTGACTTCGTCGGCCAGGACGATGTTGGCGAACAACGGCCCGCGTTTGGCGTGAAATTCGCTCGTGCGCTGATCGAACACCATCGTGCCGATGATGTCGGCGGGCAACAGATCCGGCGTGAACTGGATCCGGTGAAACGTCGCGCGCACGGTCTCGGCCAGTGTGCGGACGGCCAGGGTCTTGGCAAGGCCCGGTACCCCCTCCAGCAGGATGTGCCCACCGGTGAGCAGACCGACGATGAGCCGCTCGACCATCGCATCCTGACCGACCACGCGTCGCGCCACTTCCAGCACGACCGCGGCAGGTAACGTCGGCTCGCCGGTGGGTTGTGGGCGCGAGGTCATCGTTTGATGCGCTCTCCGTCATCCTCGTACTTGAAGATCCACGCGGCGAACTTGGGCGGCTGGACCGGATCGTCCGGTCGCATGGCGTCCCAGTCCTCGTCACTCCCCGACCCGACCTGCGCCGCCGCCGCCGCGTGTTGCGCCAAAACCGCGCGCGCCCGCCCTATCCAGGTTTCGCAGTTCCGTACGCGCAGGTCAACCCAGCCGCGCGGAATCACCGCCTCGATCGGCTCGTTCTGGGGGGGCACGATGATCGCTTCGCCCCGATAGACGCGGTCGCCTTCGACCACGATCGGCAGCCCGATCGACAGCACGAACGAGCGTAGCGTGCCATCCTCGGCCACCAGCTGCGCCGCCGACGCCGCCAGGTCGGCCGGCCGCCGTGAGGCAAGATCGCCGACGGACGTCGCCAGCTTGGACCAGATGAACCCCTCGTAGAGATGTTTGGTGAGCCGCGGGGGGCCGAGCATCTCGAAGGCGACCGAGCGGATCGAGTGTTCATCTTCGAGGGCGCGCAGCCGTTCGATGGCGTGGGCGCGGAGCATGCCGGCACGATAGGTCGGGCCCGCGCTGGCCGCGTCGAGCGCCGCGACGATGTCACGCCCGGTGGGCTGCCCCGCCATCTCGAGCACCACGTACTGCGCCACTTCTTCGGGCGTGATGAACTCCATCGATCCGAGCGACGTCACCGTCTCGAACTCGTCGCGGGCGAACATCCCGTTCTCTCCGGTATCGATGAACACCGACTCCAGAATTTCCCCGGTATCGACCCAGCCGTCCGCGCCGGCGGTAAACGCTTCGTCCAACGGG
Source organism: Gemmatimonadales bacterium (assembly GCA_036397455.1). Classification (GTDB taxonomy): domain Bacteria; phylum Gemmatimonadota; class Gemmatimonadetes; order Gemmatimonadales; family GWC2-71-9; genus JADFNB01. The sequence goes on from DASWIX010000074.1 coordinate 40,044, forward strand.
AGAGGCGTGGGGCAGTCGTATCGCGCGACGGTACCGCCCTTACGCCGGATCGGCCCGTAGCCGATCCGGCGCCACGCGATGGCGGCGGTCGGCTTGATCTCGACCGTGGCCGGCGCCCCCGGCGTGCGACCGAGCAAGAAGAGCAACAGCGAGTGCGCCCCCGCCACCGCCGATTTCGCCAACAGCGTGCGCGACGGCCATTCCTCGGAATGGGTATATGGCACGTTGAGCCCCATCCCCCCGGTGCCGCTGGTACCGATCTTCACGTACGCCTGGGTCTTGAACTCCCGCACCGCCGCCGACACGACCTGGACGTGCCGAATGAGCTGCGGCATGGTGAGCGTGAGGACATGCAACTCGACCTGCTCAGGCGTCACCTGCCCCTCGTGGGCCGAGGCGAGCAGGCCGCGCGCGCTCTGGAACACGTCACGATAGGCGAACGCCGTCGCGGTATTAATGCAATCCACGACGGCGTGCGGGCGAAACTGTTTGAACAGGCGAAACAGGTGGCTGCGTTCGAGGACATCCGCGGTCAGCGCCCCAAGCAGATCGTCGACCATGATCCGCCGAAGTTCGGGATCTCCGAGAGCCTCGCCCAGGGGCACCTGGGCCGCCGGTGCCGGCAGCAGCACGTTCCCCCACGCCGTCTCGATCACCGCGTCGCCGCGATGCGGCTCGAGGGCGCGGGCCGCCTCCTCGACCTCGTCGGCGAAGAGTCCCACCAGCACGAGTCGCGCGGGGCCAAGCTCCAGCAGGCGTCGCGACACGGCGTGACCCACCAGGCCACTCCCCCCGAGAATCAGCACCGTCCGATTGGCTAGGTCCATGTCTTCGTTTCGGCTAGGTCCGCGACGACGAGAGCGCCGCGAGCTCGTTCCTGGTGAGATACCGCCACTTGCCCGCCGCCAAGCGGCCGAGTCGCACCGGGCCGTGGCTCAGACGCGTCAAGCGTTCCACCTTGAGTCCGAGCTGATCGCACAGGCGGCGCACGATGCGATAGCGACCCTCGGTCAGCACGAGCCGCATGTCGGTGCGCCCCCGCTCCGCCGCGCGCGCCTGAAACGTACTCAATGCCACCGGCCGGCCCTCGATCATCACCGGCCGGGACAGCGCCCGCGTGATCTGGTCGGTCGTGAGCCCGTGGACCAGGACGCGATAGCTGCGCTCCACACCGTAGCGCGGATGGGTCATCCGATTCACCGCCGTCCCATCGGTGGTCAACAGCAACAGACCCGCCGTCGTGACGTCGAGCCGTCCAACGTACGTGAGTCCGGGCACATGCGGTACCAGCTCGAATACCGTTTTCCGACCTTCGGGATCGCGGCGCGACACGACGTATCCGATCGGCTTGTGCAACGCGATCCACACCACCCGCGTGGCCGCGATCCGTCGCCCGTTGACCGTAATGGTATCGGCGTCCGGATCGGCGGACATGCCCAGCTCGGCCACCGTGCCGTTCACGCGCACCCGACCCTCGCGAATGAGATCTTCCGCATGGCGGCGTGAGGCGATGCCGGCGCGCGCCAGCGCCCGCTGCAGCCGCATGGTCGTCACGCGTCGTCCAGCGCCTCGGGTTCGGCTTCCACCCTCCCGCCGACAGGCGTCATCGCCACCGCGAACTCGTCGAGGCGCGGCATTTCACTGATCGACTTGAGGCCGAGCATCTCGAGGAACTTCGGGGTCGTCGTATAGAGCAACGGCCGCCCGAGTCCTTCGCTGCGGCCGCTCACCTCGATCAACCCTCGGTCGCTCAGCAGCCGCAAGACGCCGTCGGCCACGACACCACGGATCTCCTCGATTTCGCCCCGGCTGACCGGCTGACGATACGCGACGATGGCCAGCGTTTCGAGCGCGGCGGCGGACAATCGGCGTGGGCGGTTGACGAGTTGCGCCCGCGCGATCGGTTCGGCCAGATCCATCCGGGTGAGCAGCTGATACCCATCCGCCAATTCCACCAACTCGACGCCATGACCACCCTCGTCCAGCGCACGGCGCAAGCGATCCAGGGCCTCCCGCAAGTCGTCCGTCGACGCATCGGGATCGAGTCGCCGCAGCTCCCCGAGCGTCAGCGGATTGGCTGCCGCAAACAGCGCGGCTTCAAGCAGCCTGGTCAGTTGGTCCACGCTCGACTCCCACCGGCCCGAATGCCTCCGGCTGCGCGAGGCGAAGCCGGCCCACCCGAGCCAACTCCAATACCGCGATCAAGACCGAAATGACGTCGGCGATGCTCGGTCGCTCGCCGAACAGCTCTCGCAACTGCACCCTGGGTTTGACCGCCAGCAGGGCCACGATCCGAGTCGTCGCCCCTTCGACATCCAGCGGCCGTGGTACCACGCGGTGCAGGGCCGAATCGGGCAGCCCGGCAATGACATCCTCCACCGCCCGCATGAGTTGCCGCAGGTTCAGCGCGATGGGCCGCGGTGGCGCGTGCGTCGGCTCAGGCTGCCAGCCGCGCGGGAAGCGATCCGCCCATTGGCGGGTGCGCCCAACGAGCCAATCGACCACCTCGCGAATCTGCTCGTATTCGAGCAGATGGCGCACCAGTTCGGCGCGGGGGTCCTCCCACGCGTCAGCGTCCAGCGGCTGCGGCAACAACATCTGAATCTTGATCCGCAGCAGGCGGGCCGCCATCTCCAGGTAGTCCGCCGCTTGATTGAGCCCGAGGCTTTCGATCGCGTTCATGAATTGATCCGCGATCTGGGCGATCGGGATGTCGGCGATATCGATTTCCTGATCGCGAATCAGCGTGAGCAGGAGGTCCAGCGGCCCCGAGTACTCGTCCAGCTTGACGACGAATCCCTGATCTTCGGTCACGCCGGCGGCCGGGATCGTCATGAGCGAAGCGAGATGGCGAACGACGGGACGGGACGCGCGAAAAGAGAGTCAGGCACGTAGTTGGGCACAGCTCGTGTTTGAGGTTGGGTGCGCCGTAACCTAACGGGCGCCGACGTGAGTGTCAAAGTACCTAGTCCCTTGACTGGACGGCACTTGCGCCATACGTTTCGCCCTCGCTGAACCCGCGTTTTTAGGAGTTTTGCCGTGCCGAACAATCGTCAGGCCAAGAAGCGGATGCGTCAGGCCGAGAAGGCGCGCGATCGTAACCGCGCTCAGCGGACCAAGCTGCGTCGTGCCGTGAAGAAGGTCCGCCAGGCGGAGTCACCCGATGCCGCCGCGGCTGCATATCCCGACGCCGAGGCGCTGCTGGATCGCGCCGCGGGCAAGCGGCTGATTCATCCCAACACCGCCGCACGACAGAAGTCGCGGCTCGCCAAGCTGACGAAGAAGGCATAGGTCAGAAAGGGCGCTCGATCGAGCGCCCTTCCGCTTGTCGTTCCCGACCCGTTCTGCTCAGGTCACAACGAAGCCAGTTCGGCCCCGCATCGATCGCAGTACCATTCGGTCGGGAAGTTCATCGCCCCGCACTCGCCACACTTGAGCGTCCGCTGGTTGCTGGTGCTGGGACGCGATTCCCCCACCGACTGCTTGTCCGCCAGCACCTCCACGCCGTCGACCCCGAGATCACGGCCCGCGGCAGCCGCACTGGGCAGGTCCTCGTCGCTGATGGCGCGCATGGCGCCACTGGCGCGCGCGGCATCGGGTCCGTGCCCGCGGTCCTCGGTCACGGACTTGAGGAACGCCAACTCATCTCCGATGTCTTCGCCGTCCGGTTCGGTTTTGGCTGCCGCCGGTTCCTCCGCCGCATCCGGACCGAGGCCGAGGTCCCGCAGCCCCAGTTCGGAACCGAGCGACAGCCTGGGTTCAGCCGCGGGCGCACTTGCGGCGGCCGACCTGGGGGGGGCCGGTGGCGCCTCCGGCGGCGGCGCGGGACGGGAGGGGACTGGCGCCTCGACGATGGGCGCCGGCGCATCGAGTTCACTGAGCACGTTCTCGAGCTCGGTGATCTCTTCCTCGACATCCCCCAAACCCTCACGAACCTGCACGAGCACCTCGAGGATGCCCGCCTTGCGCTCCCGCCAATCCGCCTCGTCGAACTCGCCGACGGCGTGACGCAATTCGGCTTCGGCCAACTCCTCGCTGGCCGCCTTTTCGCGCTTCTTGTGGTCGGCCCTGGTCTGCTGGAGCGTCTCGAGCGACGCCCGCAGATCGTCACCGAACCCCTGGAGCCGGGACACCACTTCCTCGAGGCGCGCCTGGTAGTCGCCCTTGACCCGATCGCGCACCCCGGCAGCCGTTTGGTCGGCCGCCATCTCGAGCCGTTGCAACCACTGCTCGATCTTGCGCCGTTCCTCCAGCAACGCCTGAATGGTGTTATCCGACTTCGAGCCGCGCTTGACCAAACACCCTCCTCGACGGGACGCCGTGCGCCAACATTTCAAGATAACGCGTCGGCTACGTGACGGGAGCCTCGAATACGGTTCGCCCGCCCACGAGGGTCCGCACGACGCGACCACGCAGTGCACGTCCCGCGAACGGCGTATTGCGGCTCTTGGAGCGAAACGACGCGGCATCGACGGTCCACACACCGGCTGGATCAAACACCACCACGTCAGCCGGCGCACCCCGCGCCAGCGTGCCGCCGGGCAAATGGAACAACTTGGCGGGCACGCTGCTCATCCGCGCGATCAGCAGCGGCAACGTCAGCAGGCCTGGTTCCACCAGTTCCGAGATCCCGAGACCGAGCGCGGTCTCCAAGCCGATGATCCCGAACGGCGCGTCATCGAATTCTCGCTGCTTGGCCCGATAATCATGGGGGGCGTGGTCGGTGGCGATCGCATCGATCGTCCCGTCCCGCAATCCTTCCCGGATCGCCTCGACATCCGCCGCCTCCCGCAACGGCGGATTCATCTTGGCGTTGGTGTCGTATCCATCGCACGCATCATGGGTCAGCGTGAAATGATGCGGACAGGCTTCGGCCGAGACGTTGACACCCTGTTCCTTGGCCCGACGGATCAGGTCGACCGATCCACGGGTCGACATATGGCACAGATGCACGTGCCCGCCCGTCAGCTGCGCGAGAATGATATCGCGTGCCACCATGATCTCTTCCGCCGCCGCCGGAATGCCCTTCAGGCCCAGCCGGGTCGACACGACACCCTCGTGCATGACGCCGCCGGACGCAAGCGTCGGCTCTTCGCAGTGGTCCGCAACCGGAATGCCGAACGTCTGTGCGTATTCCAGTGCCGTCCGCATCAGATGGGCGGACACCACGGGATGCCCGTCGTCACTGAGCGCCACCGCGCCGGCCCCGACCATCTCTCCGAACTCCGCGAGGTGGTCCCCCCGCTGGCCCAACGACACCGCGCCGATCGGATAGACGCGGGCCCCGCCGGCCGCCGCCGCCTGTTTGACGATGAACCCCACCGCGGCCTGGTTGTCGGTCACCGGGTCCGTGTTGGGCATGGCGCAGATTCCGGTGAAGCCGCCCGCCGCCGCCGCCGCCGCGCCCGTGGCAACCGTCTCGGCGCTTTCGGCGCCGGGCTCCCGCAAATGGGTGTGCACATCGACCAGTCCCGGCGCCACCACCAGTCCCGCGGCATCGAATACCTCCCCCCCCAACGGAACTTCCACGTCCAACCCGATGGCCTCGATCTTCCCGTCGACCACCAGCAGGTTGGACGTTTGGTCCAGATCACGCGAGGGATCGATCACACGCCCACCGCGCAGCAACAACGTCATTCGGTCCCCCCGGCCTTGGCCTGTTCCGCGAGTTCGGGACGCCCGCCCGCCAGCAGGTAGAGCACCGCCATGCGCACGGCAACGCCGTTGGTGACCTGGTGCAGGATCACCGACTGTGGTCCATCCGCGACCGGGGAATCGATCTCAACCCCGCGGTTCATCGGTCCGGGGTGCAGCACGAGCAGCTCCGGCGCGGCCGCGGCCATGCGCCCCTCGGTCACCCCGAACACCCGGTTGTATTCGCGCAGCGACGGGATGAACCCGGCGTCCATCCGCTCGAGCTGGAGCCGGAGCACGTTGAGCACATCGGCCCACTCCATCGCCTGTTCGATGCGCCGGAATACGGTCACCCCGAGATCCTCGATCCCCCGCGGCAAAAGCGAGCGGGGCCCGCACACCGCCACCTCGGCGCCGAGCTTGGTAAGGCCCCAGATGTTGCTCCGCGCCACGCGGCTATGAAGGATGTCGCCGCAGATGCAGACCTTCACCCCGTCGATGCGTCCCAGTTTGTCACGGATCGTCAGCAGATCGAGCAGGGCCTGGGTGGGATGCTCGTGCGTCCCGTCTCCGGCGTTGATCACGTTCGAGTTGATCCGCTCCGCCAGGAATTGGGCGGCGCCGGATGACGGATGCCGAATGACGACCATGTCGATCCGCATCGCCTCGAGGTTGCGTGCCGTATCGACCAGATTCTCGCCCTTCTGCACCGAGGAGACCGTGGTGGTCACGTTCACCGTGTCGGCCGACAGGCGTTTCTCGGCGAACTCGAACGAGATGCGCGTGCGGGTGGACGACTCGAAGAAGAGGTTGACGATGGTCTTGCCGCGGAGGGTGGGGACCTTCTTGATGGCGCGTTCACTGACTTCCTTGAACGGTTCCGCCGTATCGAGAAGGTGAACGATCTGCTCGGCCGTAAGGTGCTCGAGGCCCAGCAGGTCCTTCCCGAGCGGCGGCGGCATCATGACGGGGTTCCCCGGACGAGTTCGACCGCATCGCGTCCGTCCACTTCGGCCAGTAGCACGTCGACCCGGTCCCCGGGTCCCGCATCGACCCGCTCCCCGACGATGTCGGCGTGAATCGGCAACTCGCGGCCTCCGCGATCGACCAGCACACACAGGCCGACCCGGGCCGGCCGGCCGAAGTCGGCCAGCTCCTGCAATGCCGCGCGCACCGTCCGCCCGGTGTAGAGCACATCGTCGACGATGACGACCGTCTTGCCTTCGAGTTCGTGCGGCAGGCGCGTCTCGCCAATCACCGGCCGCGGTCCCACGGTCTGGAGATCGTCCCGATAGAGCGTGATGTCGAGGGCGCCGCGGGGGACCTCGGCGCCATGGGCGGCGCGGATCAAACCGCCCATCCGTTCGGCCAATTCGACTCCCCGCCGTTGGATCCCGATCAGCACCAACCGATCGGTGCTCCCGGCAAGATCGACGATCTCGTGTGCCATACGCTGGAGCGCCCGTGCGATGGCACGGGCGTCGAGAAGGGCGTTGCGCTGGTCAGCAACGGACATAGCCGGTGTAATCTAGACGGGGACAGCCATCGCGGTCAACACGACGCGGGGGTTGGCGGATCCTCGCCGGCCAGCACCGCGCGGACGTTGCGCACCGCCAGCTCGGCCATGGCCCGCCGTGTGGCGTCGGTCGCGCTGCCCAGGTGCGGCAGCGTCACGACCCGCGGGTGGGCAATCAGGGCGTCGGACACCACCGGCTCGTCGGCGAACACGTCGAGTCCGGCACCGCCGATCGTCCCGGATTCGAGCGCCTCGATCAACGCCGGTTCGCGGACGAGTTCGCCACGGGCGGTGTTGATCAACAACGCCCCCGGGCGGCACATCGCGAGGCGCGCACGATCGAACATCCCGCGCGTCTCGTGCGTCGCCGGCAGGTGCAGCGACACGACATCGCTCTCCTCGAGAAGCCGGCGGAGATCCGCCCGCACCGCCCCGGTTTCGGCTTCGAAGCTGGGTCGTGCCCGGCGGGCGACATACCGCACGGCCATGCCGAACCCCACCGCCCGCCGGCCCACCGCCTGCCCGATATTGCCCGCCCCGACGATGCCCAGCGTGGCGCCCCGCAGTTCCAGGCCCAGCAGCTGGGTCGGATGCCAGCCCGTCCACGTGCCGCTTCGGACAAGCTGCGCTCCTTCCTTGAGCCGGCGTGCCACGGCGAGGATCAACGCCCAGGTGAGGTCCGCGGTGGCGTCGGTCAACACGAAGGGCGTGTTGGTCACCATCACACCGCGCATCTCGGCCGCCACGAGGTCGATGTTGTCGAGGCCCGCCGCGCAGTTGGCGACAACCCGTAGCGCCGGCATCCGCTTGAGTTCTCCGCCCCCGATCCAGCGTGACAGCAGCGGGATCACCGCGACGTAGTTCCCGGCGGGCGTCGGCTCGTGCGCGGCGATCCACTCGACCGCGGCTCCCGGCACCGGGTCGTCGCCTATCAAGTCCCGCAATTCCGCTGCGATCAGTACGGATGAGGTCATGCGGGCAACTTAACAGGATCCGCGCGGTGCTCGCCTGCGCCCCGGTGCCCTGGTTATAATGCACGGCCTTGGAGAGGTGTCCGAGTGGTTGAAGGAGCCGGTCTCGAAAACCGGTGGGCCCTTTCGGGTCTCGTGGGTTCGAATCCCACCCTCTCCGTAACTGCTGGACGGCTCGACGGCTAGGAGTGGGACGGACCGTCTGCGGGATTCCGCGCACGACTCCTCCTGGGGCGGTATCAACGCCAATCACAGATCAAAGCCCATGACCCCAAGCCACCCTGAGTTGCGTGCCTATCCCGTGATCGTGTCGCTGCCGGTGCAGTGGGGCGAGATGGACGCGTATGGGCACGTCAACAACACCGTCTTCTTCCGGTACTTCGAGACCGCGCGTATCGCGTTCCTCGACCAATGCGGGTTTCTCGCGTGTTACGAGCGCGATAAAATCGGTGCGATCCTGCTGACGACCGACTGCCGCTTCCGCCGACCGCTGGTTTACCCCGACACCGTCTTGGTCGGCGGCTGCGCAAAACAGGTTGCCGAGGACCGTTTCACGATGGGCTATCGCCTCGTCTCGCTCGCACAAGACGCGATCGCGGCGGAAGGGTCCGGTGTGATCGTGTCGTATGACTACAAGACCGGCGCCAAGACCACCCTGCCCGACGGCGTGCGGGCACGCATCGCCGAGATGCACGATGCCTAAGCGCGTGCGCGCGCATGGCTGATCGATCGAGCCACCCGACCAACCCACCGGAAGCGTGGTTGCCGGCCCGCCGACTCGCGCTGGCCCTGTTGCGTCCGGTCGAGCGATTCTTGCATATCGAGGCGGCCAGTGGGTTCATCCTGCTCGCGGCGGCGGCGGTGGCGCTGGTGTGGGCGAACTCCCCCTGGCACCTGAGCTACGAGCACTTGTGGGAAACCGCGGTGACGATCGGCGTGGGCTCCTGGAGCACGACGCGTCCGCTGCACTTTTGGATCAACGAAGGCCTGATGACGGTGTTCTTCCTCGTCGTGGGCCTTGAGATCAAGCGCGAGATCGTCGAGGGGGCGCTGTCGAACATGCGGCGGGCCGCGTTGCCGATCGCGGCCGCGATGGGGGGGATGGGGGTGCCGGCGCTCGTGTACTTCGCCTTCAACCCGGCCGGGGCGACGAGCACCGGGTGGGGCGTGCCGATGGCGACCGACATCGCGTTCGCCGTCGGCGTCCTGACCCTGCTCGGCCCGCGGGTGCCCGCGCCGATGCGCGTGCTGCTGCTGGCGCTGGCCATCATCGACGATATCGGGGCCATTCTGGTGATCGCGCTGTTCTACTCGACCGGATTCGCGGCGATGGGCCTCGCGATGGTTGCCGCGGGCGTCGTGCTCCTGGTCATCCTCAAGCAGATCGGCGTGCGACCCGGATGGGGTTTGGCACCGCCGCTGGTCGTGATCTGGACCGGCCTGCTGCAGGCGGGGGTCCATCCGACCATCGCGGGCGTCATCGTCGGCCTGGGTACGCCCGCCCGCTCGTGGATCGGCCGTGAAGGGTTCCTCACCCTCGCGCGGAATGCGCTCGACCGGTTTCAGGCGCAGGTCGCGCGCGGCGCCGACGAACACGCGCTGATCGCGCCGCTCCACCAGATGGCATTCGCGCGCCGCGAGGCGCTCTCGCCGGCGCTGCGGGTGGAGACCGCGCTGCACGGCTGGGTGGCGTTCGGCATCATGCCGTTGTTCGCCCTGGCCAACGCCGGGGTCACCTTGCACGGGATGGCGATCGGCGGCGAGGGATTCTGGCCTGTGCTGCTGGGTGTCACGGCCGGCCTGGTCGTCGGCAAGCCGCTTGGCATCCTGCTGGCGAGCTGGCTGGTGGTGCGGCTCGGGATTGCCGCGTTGCCTCCCGGGGTCGGTTGGAGGGAAGTGGGGGTGGTCGGACTGGTGGCCGGCATCGGGTTCACCATGGCCATCTTCATCGCGGAGCTGGCGTTCGTGGACCAAGGGCTGCTTGGTGTCGCCAAACTCGGCATTCTCATTGCGACCGCGGTGGCCGCGGTCGCCGCGCTCCTCGCCGGACGCGCCCTGCTCTCCAGACAGCACGGCGGCGGTCTCGATACGCTTTCCGACAGCGACGCCGAATCGTCGACGGCGGTTTGGGGTTGCCCGCCCGCGCCGCCCGCCGACTAAAACCGCGGATTCACGATGTTGTTGAAGATCGAGCCGAAGGTATAGCTGAAACTGAGGTTGGTGCGGTACTCGAACTCGGTGCCGAGTTCGCGACGCTGCACCAGGATGTCCGCCGCCGTCAGATCACCAGCGGCAAGGTTGATCTGGTCCTTCACGCGCGCCACGTTGCCGCTGAGGTTCAGTCGCAGCCCGCGGAACAAGCGGATGCTGAATCCGCCGAAGACGTCGATCCGGTGTTGCGCCAGGTGGTCCAGGTACTGGCTGGCGCTCGCCTCGGCGAACACGTTCCCCCAAGGCTGCTGCGCGCCCACCGCGACCTCGAACTCGTGCGCGGGCCGCGTTTCCGACCCGCGACCGAAGATCGTTTCTTTCTCCCAGTCGAAATAGCTGACCCCGATCGTGTACTGGAACACGATGCTGCGGCGCGTCGACTCGGCATACGGAAAGAGCGAGTACTCGATGGCCGTGCCGCCTTCCAGCGCGAGACGCTCATTCGAGAAGGTCGACGACGAGAGTTCAGCGACCCCGCCGGCGGACCAATGCGGTCCGAGGCTCCAGACGGAGAACACAGAGATCCCATAGTCGGTCCGCTCGTCGACGAACGTCGACGTCAGCGTATCGCCGCCGGCCGTCACGATGACGTCGCCGTTGGCGTCGGTCGAGTCGAGGACCGTCTCGTTTCGCCGATACGAGCCGCGCGAACTCACGAAGATCTTCCACTCCTCGGTGACCCGTCGCGCCTGGATCCGGCCGTTGGAGGCGTAGTTGCGCACCCGTTGCTCGCCCCGGAGCGATCCGCCGACGTTGGTCTCGAACACCCAGTAGTTCCACGGATCGTCGGGTTGGGCGACCGCGTCGCCCGCCGCTGGGGCATCGTAGGCGACCGTAATGCGCCGCGCGAGCGGCGTGCCGACGGCAAACCGGGCCAGGGCGAGTTGCAGCGTGTGCGTCAACGCGTCGCGCTCCTCGGCGCCGGTATCGGTGGCGTTGGTAATGAACTGCAACGTGTCGGCGCGTCCCGCAAACCGATCGCGGCCGATGAGCGCCAGCGTTACCTCACGTCCCCCGCCCCCGGTGCCGCGCGACGTGCCGAGAATATGTACCTCGGCGACCTCGCGGTCGCGCACCCAGTTCACGAACCCGATCTCGCGTCGCAAGTGATCGAAATCGCAATGGAAGCTCTGGCAGTCGAGAAACACGCGCAGCGCCTCGCCGTTCTGCGCGATGGCGGATTGCGGTGCGCCGGCGGCGAACAGGCCTGCCACTGACATGATAGAGACGAAGACGCGCATCAACGATCTCGAGCAAGAGTTCAGGAAGACGACCAACGACGCCGAAGGCGACGTGAGGTCGCCGGCGGCTTCGCTCACGTGCAACGCCTCCGGTTGAGGGCGTGGAGTGATGGTCCCGGGCACCGCTGCCTACATCCGCCGTGCAACGATCTCGAGGATCGCGCGCTCTTGCTCCTCCGCGGCGGCTTCCCATTCCGCGCCGCGGGCGATGACCCGTGCGACATACGCCGCGTCCTTCAGTCCGGCTGCGTTGGTGCGAACGTTGAGATACGCCCCGCGGATCGCGGCGCGGGCACACAGCGCGCCCACGCCGGCGTCGGATGCGGAACTTTTCAGCCCGATCTCCGCCATCTCGCGGATCACGTCCATCGACCTGAGCGCCGCTTCCATCACGCGGAGCGGGACGTCGATCGCCTCCCTGGTCGCGCCGGCCACCTCGGCGTCCCGCGCGGCACGTTCCCCCGCTGTGCCGGCCGGCAACTTGAACGCCGCCAATACGCGGTTGAACGCCACCGTGTCCTCGTCGATCAGCGCCTGCAGTTCGGTGTAGGACCCCTTACCCCGCTCGGCCCAATCCGAGAACTCCCTCCACCGATCGTCCCAACCACGCTTATGTGCCGCCAGGTTGGCGACCATGGTGCCCAGCGCCGCGCCCAGGGCACCCACGGCCGCCGCGACCGACCCACCACCCGGAGCCGCCGACTCGGACGCGGTCTCGCTCACAAACCGACCGAGCGCCAGGTCGACCAAGCGCCGAGGCGTCCTGTCGGCAATGGCGTACTCGATGATCTTCGCGTTCGGATCGAATGGGCCGAGATCGTCGAGACCCAGCGACTTGACGGCGATCGTGATCAGCTCCGCGTCGGGTACACCGAGGGACCGCCGTTGTTTCTCCAGGAAGTAGCGGCCCGCCTGCAGCATGGACCGCAACGGCACTAATCCCACCAGCTCCGAACCCGTCACCCGGATCCCGCGTTCGCCGGCGCGCGCGCAGACTTCGTCAAACGCCACGTGAATCGGCGTCACGGCGAGATTCGTGAGGTTCATCGAGATCTGCGCGATCCCGTATTCCTCTATGTACCAGCCGATGGCCTTGACGCTCGGCAGCGTCCCCGGCGTCCACACCGGCTCACCATCCGCGTCGCGTACGACGTCGCCGGTGAGCGGATCCCCGGCCCGCCGCACGCGGCCCTTTTCCCGCACGTCGAACGCAATCGCGTTGGCACGACGGGTCGACGTCGTATTCAGGTTGACGTTGTAGGCGACGAGGAACTCGCGCGCGCCGACCGCCGTGGCCCCCGAACGGGCATTGAACGCCGCCGGCCCAAAGTCCGGCTGCCATTCGGGGAGCGCCAGCCTGTCGGCCAGCGCCTCGTACTCACCCTCCCGCACGACCGCGAGATCGCGCCGTGACTCCCGCAACGCCGCCTGCTCGTAGCAGAAGATGGTCAGTCCCAACTCCTCGCCGAGCCGCTCGGCCAGCGCGCGGGCATGCGCGACCGTTGCTTCCATTGTGATGTTCGCGACCGGCACGAGCGGACACACGTCGGTGGCCCCGAAGCGCGGGTGCTCGCCGTGGTGCCTGCGCATGTCGATCAACTCGGATGCCTGTCGGACCGCCTCGAACGCCGCCTGCACGACCGCGCCGGGCGCGCCGACGAAGGTCACGACCGTGCGATTGGTTGCTTTGCCCGGATCGACATCGAGCAGCGTCACGCCATCCACGGCCTCGATCCGGTCGGTGATCCGCCGGATGACGGCGAGGTCGCGCCCTTCGCTGAAATTGGGAACGCACTCAAGGAGTTGCTGGTGCATGGCTGCCGAGTTCGAAGGTGAATCGCGTCCGCCGGTTCGACCGATGCAAAGATAATCGCGGGGAGCGATTCCCTACAGCGGTTGCGGCACCAACTCGACCGGCACCAAGACCGTGTCGCGGGCTTCCGGCAGCCGCTCCGGATAGTCGAGCGTGTAATGCAATCCGCGGCTTTCCTTGCGATGCCTCGCCGACCGGATGATCAACTCCGCCACGAGCACGAGGTTGCGCAGTTCGATCAGGTCGCTGCTGACGCGGAAGTTGGCGTAGTATTCGTGGTTCTCGTCCCGCAACAGCTCGATACGTCGCTTGGCTCGGTCCAGTCGCTTGTCGGTGCGGACGATCCCGACGTAATCCCACATGACGTGGCGCAGTTCTTTCCAGTTGTGACGGACCACGATTTCTTCGTCGGAGTCAGTAACGAGGCTTTCGTCCCAGGCCGGTATCGCCGGCGAGGGGGGGATGGCAGCCAACCCGACCGAGATATCCGCGGCCGCGGCCGCGGCAAAGACGATGCACTCGAGCAACGAGTTGCTTGCCAGGCGGTTGGCGCCATGCAGTCCGGTATGACCCGTCTCACCGATCGCGTAGAGTCCCGGCACGTCCGCGCGCCCGTGCAGGTCGCTCACGACGCCGCCGCACGTGTAGTGGGCCGCGGGGACGACCGGCAACGGACCGGTGGTCATGTCGAATCCCAACTCACGACACCGCGCGTCGATGTTGGGGAACCGCCGCCGGACGACGTCCGCCGGCTGGTGGCTGATGTCGAGGTGCACGTACTCGAGGCCCAACCGCTTCATCTCGTGGTCGATCGCCCGCGCGACGATGTCGCGGGGTGCCAACTCACCGCGTGAGTCGAATTGATCCATGAAGCGCGTCCCGTCGGGCAGGTGCAGGGTGCCGCCCTCCCCGCGCACGGCCTCGGAGATGAGGAGATACCGGGCGTCCGGATGGTAGAGCGCCGTCGGGTGAAACTGGATGAACTCCATGTTGGCCACGCGGCATCCTGCGCGCCACGCCATGGCGATCCCATCGCCGGTCGAGACGTCGGGGTTGGTGGTGTAGAGGTACGCCTTGCTCGCGCCACCCGTCGCCAGCACCGTCGTCCGCGCGCCGATGGTCCGCACCCGCTGGCCGTCGAGATCGAGCACATACGCGCCGAGACACCGTGGATCGGACCGGCCCAATTTGCGGCCCGTCACCAGATCGATGGCGATGTGACGCTCAAACAGCGTGACGTTGGGATGGGCGCGCACATGACCGGCCAGGGTCATACTGCTCGCTCTGCCGGTCGCGTCGTCCGCGTGAATGACCCGCCGATGACTGTGACCGCCCTCGCGGGTCAAATGAAACGCGCCGCCGGCCGGTGCGTGGTCGTCGCGCGTGAACGGGACACCCTGGTCCACCAACCACCGGATACACTCGGGTCCGCGTTCGACGACGAATCGCACCGCCGCTTCGTTACAGAGACCGGCGCCGGCGTCCAGCGTGTCGCGCACGTGCGCTTCCACCGAGTCATCCGACCCGAGCACCGCCGCGATGCCGCCTTGGGCATACAGGCTCGACCCGCCGGCCAAGCGGCCCTTCGCAACGACGGCCACGCGCGCCCGGTCCGCGAGCCGCAGGGCAAGGCTGAGCCCGGCGATGCCCGCGCCGAGCACGAGCACGTCGAACGTGTCACCGGTCGAGGTGGAGTGTGGCACCTCAGCTCACGTGGCGTACGATCGGATGGAACAGGACATGACTCCGGGCAGCGTGGCGTCGCGGCGCGCAAACGACCGGCGCCGGCGACTGCATGATAGCGCCGCCGGCACCAAGGATGAAGCGCCCGCTGAGACTGACGCCCTACATTCCCACCGCGAGGCCGGCGTGAAACGTGAACAGATTCGCCTGGCTGCGAACAGGGAACAGCCGGAGCGACCCATCGGCTCGCTCCACAATGCCGCCACGGCGCAGGTACTCGGCCTCGCCGTGGTAGATCCGTCGCGCGGAGAGATCGACCGAGATCGGGTGGCGACCACCGGCCACCTGAAGCAAGACGCCCGCCCCACCGATCAATGCCGGGGTGAAGTCATCGAAGTGCGTCGTCGACGGGTTGGCGCCGTCGGCGACGTCGACGGATGACACGGTCGCGAAGTATGAAAACCCGGCGGTGCCATAGACGTACGGCCGCACCGACCCCGTGCCGAACGCAAGCTGTGGTCCCGCGCCGAGCGAGAAGATGAGGTTATTCGTGCTACCGTCGATGCTGCGCCAGTCCAACCGCGAGGGACCCAACGGCACCTGGAATTCCTCGTGACCGTAGATGACCACGCCACTCTCGATCCGGGCGCCGATCCGACGCCCGCGGTCCACGTTGATCACCCCATAGAGATCGAGTCCGCCCGACCACCCCACGAACCGACGAAACTCACCGGTAGGCCTGGCCAGCGTGCCGCCGATGCCCACGACGGCGCGCGGATGCCGCACTTCGACCAACCCCTGAGCCACGGCGGGTCCCGCAGCCATCGCCAACATCGCCGCAGCCCCGCCAAATGCCAGCAAGCTCTTGTGACGCATGGATACCCCCGGGAATGCCCCAACAAGTCTGGACGCAAACGGCATGCCGACCGGGGCTAGCATGTCAAGTGTTTGCCACGTAACGCCTTACGCGGTTGTCCCGCTCAGCCAAGGTGCCAGCGGAGTCCCCTTCGGGGGACACCGCACCGCCCTACTGAGTCACCGTGACCGTCGCGGTCCCCGACTTCCCTTCGCTGAGGGCGGTAATGATCACTGTCCCGGGGACCAGGCCGCGGATCAAGGCAAACGTCCCCGAGAATCCCACCCCGAACTCGATCAGCGTGGAATCGCTGAGCGACCAGGCGATCGCCCTCCCGGCAAGAATGCCGCCCAGCGAGTCCCGCACCGTCACCGACACACCGCTACTGTCGCCCACCGCGATCGTCTGCGCGGCGGGACTGATCGTCACGGTGGCGACTGGACCGCTACCACCGCTGCTCGTGTCGGCCAGAACCGTCACCAGCGCGGAATCAGCGAGCGAGCCGCTGGTCGCCACGATCCACGACGTGCCTTCCGCTTGTGCCCAGGCGGAGACCGTCCAGCCGGACCCGTTTACCGTCAGCACGGCCGGATCGCGACTGGCCCACACCACCGACGGGTTGACCACGGTGTCGTTGCTGGCATCGTACACCGTCGCGTGGAGGATGGCGGAGTCACCCACTACCGCGTACACGTCCCCGCTCACCACGATCGCCGGACCGACCAGCCCGGTCGGCAGGACGACATCCAACGACGTCGTCTGCCCGACCGACACGGGGATGCCGCCATACACCCCCGCCGCAGCCAAGGGAAACTCCGCTGTCGGATTGGCCTGCACGATGTAGGCACCCGGAAGCAGGAAGTGGACGGCAAACAGGCCGCCCTCGTCGGTGCGGCCGGTTGCGACCACCCACCAGGAATCCGATCCCAGGGCCGTGTCGCCCTGCATGACCGCGACGCTCGCGTTCGGGATCGGTTCCGGCGTTCCCGGCACGGTCAGCAGTCCCTGCACGCGCCCGGCGATGGACCCGGTAGCCGCCTCGTTCACCGCGCGAAACCAGGGGATGAACACAAACTGGTTGTTGAGCCAGAGAAAGCTTCGTCCACCATCGAAATCGATGATGATGTCGGCCCCGTCTTCGGGCACGTCCAGCGGCGCCTCGACGAACGCGTTGAGGACTTGTTCACCTGCGACCTGCCAATTGACCGGCGCGGCGCTCCCGTCGTTGTAGATCACCGACGACGAATCGGTGTTCACGATCATCCGGATCGCCTTGTACAGTCCCGCCGGCAGGTCGCCTGCCCCAACCAGTGCCGTCGTCCCGTTCTGGAGGTCGAGCAGATTGAAACGCCGCGCGGGCGTGGCGATCGTGACCCAGTCCTGGTCGTTCGGGCCGGCGGTATCGGTCGTGGTGGAGGCCAGGATACCGACGATGTACACGTTCACCGACGCCACCGACTCAAAGGGAAACGGCGCGTCGGTCAGGTAGACGCGCGTGAGTCCGACCTGGCCGGTCGTGTCGTCCGGGAACCGATCGGCGGGCTCGGTGGGTTGGCCGTCGCCGCACGCCCCGGCTGCCAGTGTGGCGGCGGCAAGCACCGCCCAACGGATACTGCGGGTGATGGTCGTCATGGCGCCTCTCCCTCAACCCTTCTCTTCTCGTGAAAGCCTACGGAGTCTCCGTGTTGGTCACTGGTGCGCTAGCGAACCCGGTCCGCCTTGACCGTCGTGCTTTCCGGGGGCTGCGCGAGATCGACTTCCCATCGGGTGGTCGATCCCGCCGCCAGCAACGTGAGCGCCGGCTGGTCGCGGAACACGACCCGCACGACCTCCACTTGCAAGGGGAGCCGTACCGTGTAACTCGCTTCCGATTGCGCACGGCTCACGATCCGGAGTCCCGTGGGCAAGACCATCAGGTCCTCCGCGCCGGAACCGCCCACGACCTCGGCTTCCGCGTCGGGGCGCGCCGCGATCTCGATACGCAGGACGCCGGCGCGCTGCCGCTCCGGTAGTGTCAGCTCGAACGTGGTACCGGCCGGTTCGAATCGGATCAAGCCGGATGCGACAGCGGGCTGGTCGGGCGGCGGGACGATATCCCCATCCGTGGTCGTTCCGGCAACGGCCATCCACACCGCCCGCGCGCCGTCGGCGATCCACGCCCGTACGGGCCGTACCGCGCCGCCGATGCCAAGCATCACCATCACCACCGCCGCGCGGCGCCATGGGAAGCTCACGCGGAGCGCCGGCCGCATGTCGGCGTCCCAGAGGCCGATCGCCTGGCGGGTCAGCTGCGCGCGCCGGCTGAGTTGCGCGAGACGGGTGGCGCACCGGCCACACGCATCCCGGTGCAACGCGACCGCCTGATGCTCGCCGGGGTGGCACTCGCCGTCCAGAAAGCGCAGCAGGGTGCCGTCTTCCACATGCGTCGTCATAGTCGCTCCGATTCGAGTGCGCGGCCCACTTTGTCGATCGCGCGCGCCAGCATCGTCCCGACCGACTTCGTCGTCGTGCCGATGGCCTCCGCGATTTCGCGATGGGTGAACCCTTCTTCACGCATCAACAGCATGGTCCGCTCCTTGACCGACAACCGGTCCAGCGCGAGGCGTACACGCCGTCGCACTTCGGCCCGCTCGAGTGCCGTCGCGGGATCGGGCGGCGGGTCGGCGTGCGGCAGCCGATCGCCAGCCCCGCGCACCAGCATGAGACGCCGGCGCGAGACCTTGAGCGCGTCGCGCGCCAGGTTGGTGGCCACGGTGAACAACCATCCCCGTACGTGCGACGTGTCGGCGGGCGGGCGATCGCGCAGTCGGAGCAGGGTCTCCTGGACGACGTCCTCGGCCAGGTCGGGGTCGCCGGTGAAGCGGGCCACGTACCGCACCAGCGCTTCCCGATGCTCGCGGAACGCTTCCGTAACCAGCGCATCAGAACCGGACACTCACACCCAGCAGCGGCAAGATCGGTAACCCGCGTTCAAACACGTCGCACACTCCCGGGCGCGGCACGTTCGCGTGTGCAACGTCCACACCCGAACAGGCCTCGTACGATCCCGCATAGGTCACCGCACCGCGTCGATTGATCGCGTTGCGCAGTTGCAGAAACACGCCAAGCGACCAGCGGCGGAACGCGTGGGACCAGTCGGCTAACAGGTCGACCGAGACGTACGCCGGCGATCGACCCTGGCTCGGCGCCTCGAGTCGGGTCGTATTGAGCAGCACCGTATCCGGACAGACAAACGCGAGCGTGTCACAGGGTACGCGTTCGAGGAAGAACCTGGTGAACGGCGCGCCGCCCGCGGCGGCCACCGCGGCCCCCATCCGCAGCGACGGCGAGACACGCACCATGCCGGTCAGGTCGATGACATGCCGCCGCTCGTTGGGCGACGCGAATCGGAGCGTGTCGACCCGCATGCGCGATGAGCCGTAACTGTACGAGATGGCGCCGGTGACCCGGCCCGCCAACCGGCGCAGCGACAGCTCGAGACCGCGCGCGTCGTTGGTGGCCGCCACATACAACGGGCGCGACGGACTCGCCGGGCCGGCGCCAGGCGGTGGGACCACCACCCCCGTCACTCGGCGGGCGTAGAGGTTGGCCGATCCCAGCCACGTTTGGCCGATCCAGGTCTCCGCGCCGATCGTCGCCATATCGGCGCGGGCGGCGGGCAGCGAGTCGTTGACCATGAACCACGCTTCGGTCAGGTGCAATGCCGGACCGACAGCTGGTCCCGCGGGCGCGACCGCCTGGTTGTACTGGTACGACCGACCCAGTCCCGCCGTAAACGCCGACCGGTCGGTGGCCGCGACCCGGCCGGTGAGCCGTGGGGCCAGCGCGGCGGCCGGCGTGTTGGCCGCTCCGCCACTGAACTCGCCACGCACGCCCACCTCGAGCGTTACCGGTCCTCCCGCCCAGCGGCGCTCGAGCCACACCGCCGACCAGAGTCGCCGCGCCGCGAATGCGATCGAGTCCGTGAGCGCCACCACGGGATACGGCCGGGGCGTTGGGCCTTCGTACCGCTGATCTTGCACGTTGAATTCGATACCGGCCGCCCAACTCCGCGCGCCGGCGATAGGCTCGACGCGGGTGCGAACCGTCACGAACGTGATCTCATTGTCCGTGGGCTCGTGCGTCACCGCCAGGACGCGAAAGTCGCCCTCAGCCGCCGCGGCGTCGCGATACAGCCCAATGACCCCGAGGTGGCCATCATAGCGGCTCACCCCCACGGTCGACCGCGTGTACAGCTCCCCGACCGGAGCGGCGAGCGTGATCCGGCTCGCCCCGTTGCCCCAATACCCTCGATTGCTGCGCAGAATATCGCGAACCGAGCCGCGCACCTCGTCGCGTTGCCACAGACCGCTCAGCTCCAGCGTCGCGGCACCGCCGAGCGAGACGTCGGTGCGCGCCGCCACGTCGAGAAACGCGTAGGGAATACGATCGGCCGAGTCGGCCACGACGGCGTAGACGAGGTCGGCGTAGGAGCGCCGGGCCGCGACCATCCATCCCCCGTGCTCACCCAGACCGCCGTCGAGAGCGAGCCGCCCGCTGACGACCGACAGCTCGCCGGCGCCGTTGACCCCGGGACCACTGCCGGGGCGCGACGTGATGTCCAACACCCCGGCTGCACCTTCCCCCATCGCGGCGCTGCGCACACCGGTGTGGAAGAACGCGGCGCCGACCGCGTCCGGACTGACGGCGGTGAACACCCCGCCGGTGTGCAACGGATTGAAGAGCGGCATGCCGTCGAAGTAGACCCGCGAGTGACTGCCCGGCGCGCCGCGGGTCCACAATTCGGCGGTGAAGTCATCTCGGGTCGTCACGCCCGGCAGACGCTGCAGGGCGCGCATCAGGTCGGTCTCGCCCAGGGTCACGGCGTCGACGATATCCCGTTGGGTGAGCAGGTGGACATCTCCGCCGACGAAGGCGTGCTGGCGCATCCGTTCGGCGTCCAGCCGGGCCATGCCGTAATCGGTCGAATGCGATGCGGCGCTTGTGAACAACACCGCGGGTGCCGTGACCACCTCGGCCTCGAGCAGGATCGGCTGCACCACCAGCCCGACCGACACGCGCATCGGCACCGCCTGGCGCAACTCCACCTGCAACACACTCGGACGATAGCCGAGGCGCCGCACGACGAGACGATAAGCGCCGGCGGGAACGCGCATGAAGGCGTACTGTCCGCGGTAGTCGCTCGTGGTGGTGACGCCCGTGGACCAGAACCCCGATCGGTCCGCTGCGGGAGCGACCGCGCCGCCGGGAAGCGGTTCGAGCAGCACGACGGCGGCGCGCAACGGGCGTCCCGTACCCGCGTCGAGCACCGTGCCCAACACCGCGCCGCGCGGGACGGTATCCGCCCCGACACGCTGCGCGCGGGCAGGCGCCGCCAATCCCAGCACCAACCACGCGAGGAATGCCCCTCGAATCAGCACGTTCTCGGCCCGCCTCTCTCCTCCTCCAAGCAACGAGCGGCCGCACCGGGATTCTGACGGCGGACCGACCGCAGCGGGGCAGTCGGTGGGATATGCGGTGGAGGTTGGTTCCTCGGCGATCTCCGCGGTCTCTGCGGTGCAATACGTCACCGTCATTGCGAACCGATGTATTAGTTCTGCGCCGGCACCCGCACGAAGAACACGTCAACGTTCCCGGCGAGGAACGACGAAAAGGCAATCAGTGACCCGTCGGGAGAGATGGCGGGCGCGAACCCCACGGTCGTTCCGGGGATCGAGTCGGCGGCCCCGGACTCGAGATCGACCCAGTACAGGCCATCAAAACGCCGCACCAGCACCCGCCGCCCGCGCGGATCGAACCGCGGCTCGAGGCCCGGGGCCAGGACCCGGGTCGTGCCGGCACGGAGATCGTGGATCACGACCTGCCATTGGCCGGCCGTGATTGAGACGGTCTCTTGTATGCACGGGCAGATACCGTCGATACAGATGTCCGACACGCTGTCCGTCTGCACCGGCTGTGCCACCGCCAGCAGCGACCCGTCCCGCGAGAGGTCAGGGAAGCTCCCGGGACCGATGGAATCGGCCGGCTGGGCGGGGTCAGCGGGATCGAATCGCCAGGTCGTCTCTCCGTCGGAGTAGTACCCGTCAGAACCCGTGGCGGAGACGACCGGTCCGAACGGGTTCGTCCCGCGATCGCGAATCTCGCGTTCCGCGGGGTTGATCCGTATCCGATGATCGCAGGGAGAAGCGCTGGCGAAGTTGGGCAGGACGTGGAACCGCACGGGGAGCGCGGACAGAGGAAGTCCGTCGGTTTCCCCCAGCCGCATCAACGAAAGCTGAACGGCGGTGGGTGCCGGTGGGCAACCGCGGCACGTTTCCGCGCCCGGGGTCGCCTGCCGCCACAGGGCCAGCCAGCGAAACCCTGGCGTGAAGACGATCTGTCCGACCGGGTTTATCAGCGCCAACCGGTAGATAGCAGCCTCCTCGCGTCCCTGGCCCCCGGCCACGGGGACACTGTGCAGGCGCCAATCGACCGCGGACGCTCCAAGGTCCTGACTGCGGAACACGATGCGGGTCCCATCGAGGTTGAACCCGCGAACCACATCGGGTCCGGGGTTCCAGGTCACGCGGAACAGACCGGGTTGCACCTCTTGAGGCTCGACAACCGCCGGCGTAAACAGCGTGTCGTCCGGCGGCGTACACGCGGCGAGCAGCGCGACGGCCACGGAGCCCAGGGGCGACCACGCGATTCGTCTCATGGCGTCGGGTACCATGGACGGATTCTACCCCGTTCGTCACCTTTGGTGCACCCGTCCACCCTTGCGTCGTTCGGCATTCCGCGAAACCTTCGGCTGCCTGGCGACCTTCTTCCGGAGCCCTCACCATGCGTCGACGTATCCTCGCGCCTTCACTCTGCGTGCTGGCATGTTCGGTCTTTGCAACGACGGCGGCGGCACAGGGAACGCGCCTGCTGCGTCAGCCCACACTCAGCGCAACGCAGGTAGCGTTTGCCTACGGCGGCGACCTGTGGGTGGCCGACCGGAGCGGGGGGACAGCCCGCCGCCTCACCAGCACGCCCGCCGTGGAGAGTGATCCCCACTTCTCGCCGGACGGGCAGTGGATCGCGTTCAGTTCCAACCGTTCGGGCGTGTCCCAGGTGTACGTAGTGGGCGTGGCAGGGGGCGAGCCACGACGACTGACCTGGTACCCAGCCTCGTCGCAGGCACGCGGATGGACGCCCGACGGCATGATGGTCCTCTACGCGTCCAGCCGGGAGACGGCGCCCGTGGGATTCGACCGACTGTGGACGGTGTCCCCGGAAGGCGGTCCGTCCACGCTGATTCCCGCGCCGTGGGGATACGACGCGTCCTATTCCCCCGACGGCCGGCGTTTGGTGGTGGACCGCGTCACGCGCTGGGACTGGGAATGGCGGTCCTACCGAGGCGGGCAGAATACGCCGCTCACCATGCTCGACTTGAACTCGCTGGATGAGGTACGCCTCCCCAACGAACGCACCACCGACCGGTATCCGGTGTGGATGGGCGGGAAGATCTACTTCGTGTCGGACCGGGACTGGGCGATGAACGTGTGGTCGTACGACGTCGCCACGCGGGCCACGGCGCAGGTTACGCACTTCGCCGACGCGGAGGTGAAGTGGCTCAGCGGCGCGGCGGGAGGATTGATATTCGAGCAGGACGGCTGGCTGCACACGCTGGATCCGGCCACGGGACAGACGCAGCGCCTGGACATCACGGTTCAGGGCGACTTCCCCTGGGCGGAGACACGCTGGGAGGACGTGAGCGAGCGCGTCGCGTCGGCGGCCCTCTCTCCCACAGGGAAGCGCGCTCTGATGGAGGCTCGGGGCGACATCTTCACGGTTCCGGTGGAAGACGGCGACACCCGGAACGTGAGTCGCAGTTCGGGCGCCGCCGACCGCCAGCCGGTGTGGTCGCCTGACGGCACGGAGATCGCATGGTTCAGCGACTCCGGAAGCGGGTACCAGTTGGTCATCGCGCCCCAAGACGGCCTCGGTGACCAGCGGCGCATCGCCATCGGCGAGTCCAAGATGGCGTGGGAGACCACCTGGTCTCCCGACGGCAAGTACATCGCCTTCGTGGACGACGACGTGCGCATCCGCGTCGTGGACGTGGCGGCAGGGCGCATCCGCACTGCCGATGTGGGAGGCTCCAACATCGAGCGGGGCAGGATGGGCATCACCTGGTCGCCCGACTCGAAGTGGCTCGCCTACGGGAAGTTCTTCCCCAACAACTTCCGGCGCATCGTCGTCTGGTCGGTCGAGTCAGGAGAGGCCACCGCCCTGACCGACGGGATGGCCGACGCTCAGACCCCGGCGTGGGACCGGGATGGGCGGCACCTCTACTTCCTGGCCAGCACCGACCTGGCACTGGGCTCCGGCTGGGCAAACACCAGCTCCCTCCAACGCGACGTCACCTACGGCGCCTACCTGCTGGTGCTTCGCGCGGACGACGACACCCCCTTCGAGCCACGGAGTGACGAGGAACCCGCGACCGATGCTCCCAAACCCGACACCGGGGCGGTCGAGGTCCGGGTCGACTTCGCCGACGTGGACCGCCGCATTCTGGCACTGCCCATGCCCGTGCGGAACTACCAGACCACCGTCGCGGGACCGAAGGGAACCGTCTTTATCGGCGAGGCCGGTGACGGACCCGGCATGACGCTTCACAAGTTCTCGCTCGAGGAGCGGAAGGCCGACGTCTTCGTCCGGGGCGTGCGCACGGTCTCCGTGTCCCATGACGGCGAGAAGATGCTGTTCCGCTCAGGACAGCAGTGGCGCGTCGTCGGAACGGCGCGCCCGCCCGAGGGGAGCAAAGGCAACCTCACCGTGGCGCTGCGGACACGGCTCGACCGCGTGGCGGAGTGGCGCCAGATGTTCGACGAAGCGTGGCGCTACGAGCGGGATTTCTTCTACGACCCCGCCATGCACGGCAACGACTGGAACGCCGTGCGTCGCCGGTACGCGCCGCTGGTGCCCTATGTGCGCCACCGGGCGGACCTGCACTACATCCTCGACCAGGTGAACGGCGAGCTGTCCGTGGGCCACAGCTTCGTGCGCGGCGGCGACTATCCCGGCGTGGACACGGTGCGGGTGGGCCTCCTGGGTGCTGACCTCGAGGCCGCAGACGGACGCTGGCGTATCAAGCGCATCTATACGTTCGAAAATTGGAACCCGGGACTGGACGCTCCGCTGGACCGGCCCGGCATGCGGGTCTCGCAGGGGACGTATCTGGTGGGTGTGAACGGGAACGCGTTAACCGCGGACGAGGATCCGTACCGCGCGTTGGACGGGACCGCCGGCCGCCAGACCGTGCTCCACCTCAACGACCGGCCCAGCATGGAAGGCGCCTGGACCGAAACGGTGGAGCCGATCCGCAGCGAAAACTCGCTACGCCAACGCGCCTGGGTGGAGGACAACCGCCGGAGGGTGGACGAACTCTCCGGCGGGAGGCTGGCGTATGCGTGGATTCCCAATACCGGCGGGTCGGGGGTGGTGTCGTTCAACCGGTACGTCTTCGCGCAGCAGGATAGGCAGGGCGCCGTCATTGACGAGCGGTACAACGGCGGCGGCAACCTGGACGATTACATGGTGGACTACATGACCCGGACACTCCGGGCCGCCATCACCAACGAGGTCCCGGGCGGCGCGCCATTCCGGTTGCCGCAGGGCGTCCTGGGACCCAAGGTTCTGTTGATCAATGAGCGGGCCGGTTCGGGCGGTGACTACTTCCCCTGGGCCTTTCGCCAACAGCAGGCGGGCCCCCTGATCGGTACGCGCACGTGGGGCGGCCTGGTGAAGTCATCTACGCACTACGCCCTCATCGATGGTGGCTCGCTCACCGCCCCGGACAACGCGGTGTTCGACCCGCTCAACAACCATTGGATCGCCGAGAACGAAGGTGTGCCGCCGGACATCGAGGTGCTGCTGGACGCCAAATCGGTGGCGGAAGGACGCGATCCCCAGCTCGAGCGCGCGGTGCAAGAGGCGCTCCGCCTGCTGGAGGCGCAAGGCGGCGTGCCCCGCGTGACGCCGCCACCGTTCTCGCGGCCGTCCCGGCGCCCACGTGGCGGGCGGTAGCCGGCGCGGCGAGCGAGGACATGGTCCTAGTCAACGACCCGGATGATCCCGCCCGAGGAACCCACCGTGACGTCGAGCGCCGCGCCGAACAGCATGGCCCGATCGTCATCGGCGCCCGCCCAGGCGAGCAACGTCGCGACGCTGGGACGTACCACCGCGGAGAACGCCTGCTGACCGTTGACGATCACGGTGACGGGAGCCCGCAGGTCGAACGCGTCCGGTGACAGCAGGATCGTGATTCGGCGTACGCGATAGGTGGTCACGGAGACGGTGTTGTCGCGCCGGTGTGCCTCGACCCATCCCGACGGCCGGACATGCGGAAACGGATCGTCATCGAGCGGTCGCGCGCGTGTCGCGTCACCCGGCACGTCTCCCAGTTCATCGATCACGATCCAGTGAAACCGGTTGAAGTGGTCGGTGGTCTCCGTCTCCCAGAAGAGGTGTTCGGGAAGGGGATCGCGCGGATGCAGCCGGATGAACGTGTCGATCCGCTCGCGTTCGTCGGGCCACCACGACACACTGTGATCGCCGGTGTGCCGGCGGAAGGTGATATCGGCACCGAGCCTTCGGAACAAATCGACGAACGGGAGTACGCTGCCGACGGGATACAGTCGGTCGTCCATCGCGTTCGCGACGAACATCGGCCGGTTGATCAGGTTGCGCGCGAAGACTTCACCGCCCGCCTGGAGTCGCGGATTCGACAGGACGGCCGGATGCCCGATGAGCGCGACGAACCCGGCCCACCGCATCGGCGCCCGGATGGCGTGGAAGTACGTGCCGGACGCCCCGTCGGACACCCCGAACAGGTAGACACGATTGGGATCGACGTTGTACTCGCGGGTGATGGCTCGCAGGATGCCGTCGACGTTCTCGACCTGACGCCGCTGCCACCAGCGTGATCCCGCCCATCCCGCGGGAAACACCGAGATGGCATCGTCTCGCAGCAGCGGTTCCGAACGAGTCCACCACTCGCCGTTGGTGCCCGGACGCTGCCGGCCGATACCGCCGTGGAAATAGACGCGCACCGGGTACGACCGCGCCGGATCGTAGCCGTCGGGTACGACGACGTAGTACGGATGCTCCGTTCCGTCCGTCGTGCGGTAGCTTCGTACGATGCGGCCGCGCTCGACGTCCGCGCGATACGGACGGCCTCGGGCGAGCGAGCGATACAGGGCATCGAACGGGATGCTGCTGACGAGTTGCTCGGCGGCGCGCGCCCGCTCGCGCTCGTTGGCGGCACTCCACCACCGCGCCATCGGCTCCACCGCCGCCTGCTGGGCAGCCGCCGAGTGCCATCCCAGGGCCAGGGCCAGGGCCAGCGCCGCCAGCACCACACCGATCTTCAGCGGCGGCGCGCCTTGCGTGACTTGGGGGGGGGCGTGGTCCCGTCGCCGAGCCACAACGTCACGTGGGAGGTCCCATCCTCCATGTCGCTGCGCATTTCCAGGCCGCTCTTGTGGAAGATCATCAGCATCGCCTTGTTGCTCGCCAGCACGTCGGCGGTGAATCCCGCCACGCCGCGCGCGCGCGCAATCTCGCTCATGCGGCGCATGAGCAGCGAACCGAGCCCCTTGTGCTGCCATTCGTCCCGTACGACAAAGGCGATGTCGGCCATGCGTGTCGCCGGATCGACATCATAGCGGGCCATGGCGAGGATCGGCTCACCCGGTTCGCTGGGACGCGTCGCCAGCAGCGCGAGGGCGTGCTCATAATCCGTATCCACCAGCCGCTGCATCTCGGAATGGGGATGCACGCTCTTGTACATCATGAATCGCCGGTAGGTACTGTCGTCGGACAACTCGTAGAACAAATCCTGCAGCGGCTCCTCGTCGGTGAGCCGCGCCGGGCGAACCTCCACCGCTTCCCCGCCGGGGAGCGTGGCGCTCCCGGCGTCTTCCCACGGATACCGGCGTTCCGAGGCGACCTGATCGGCGAACACGTAGTGCCGTTTCTTGGCGGCGCCCAGCAGCTCGCCGCGGAAATCGGGATGGGCGATCTCGATCAGTGCCAGCGCGCGTTGCCGGATGTTCTTGCCCCAAAGATCGGCCACGCCGAATTCGGTGACCACGAAGCGCACGTCGCCGCGGCTCGTCACGATGCCGGCTCCCTCTTCGAGCGCCGGTTGGATGCGGCTCAGCGTCCCGCCTTTCGCGGTCGCCGGCAGGGCGATGATCGGTTTGCCTCCATGACTGCGCGCCGCGCCGCGAATGAAATCGACCTGGCCGCCGATGCCGGAGAAGAACCGGCCCATCAACGTATCGGCCGCGATCTGTCCGGTGAGGTCGACCGCGAGCGCGGAGTTGACCGCGACCATCCGGTCGTGGCGCGCAATCACGAACGGATCGTTGGTGAAACTACTCGGCCGCATCTCGATGACAGGGTTGTCGTCCACCCAGTCGTACAACGCGCGACTGCCCATGATGAACGATGTCACCACCTTGCCCGGCAGCAACGTCTTACGACGACCGGTGATCACGCCTTCCTCGACGAGCGTCTTCACGCCGTCCGAGAACATCTCCGAGTGCACGCCGAGATCGTTTCGTCCGGCGAGCGCGCCGAGCACCGCATCGGGGATCCTGCCGATGCCGAGTTGCAGCGTGGCGCCATCAGGAATCAGGCTCGCCACGTGTTGCGCGATGTCGATCGAGGTGGCATCCGGCGGCTGCGGCGACAGTTCCGGTAGCGGGTAATCAGCCTCCACCAACGCCGTGATGTGATCGACATGGACGAACGAATCGCCGTGCGTGCGCGGCACCTGCGGATTGACTTCCGCCAGGATCAGGTCGGCGGCTTCGACGCCGGCGCGCACCACATCCACCGACACGCCCAGGCTGACGTATCCGTGCCGGTCCGGCGGCGAGACCTGAATCAGCGCGACGTCGACCCGCACGCGGCGCGTGCGGATCAGCGCCGGGATTTCCGACAGAAACACCGGCATGAAGTCGGCACGGCCGGCATGCACCGCCTCCCGGACGTTGTGCCCGATGAAGAACGCCGTGTGCCGGAACCGACCCTCCATCCCCGGCGCCACGTAGGGCGCCGGCCCGAGGGTCAGCAAATGGACGATGTCGTTATCGGCCAGGTGTACGCCGTGCGTCACCATCGCCTCGACGAGCACGTGCGGCTCCGCGGCGCCGGATCCGATCAAGATCCGACGGCCGCGCGGAATCCGCCGCACCGCCTCCTCCGGCGAAGTCAGCTTCGACGCGTAGCGGTCCTGCCAGGTCTGTGTCTGCGATCGGATCGTCATCGGATGTCGGGGACGAGACCGCCCCCAAGAGGTTCGTCCGAAGTATAGCGGATCGGGCCCGCGGGGTGCTTTGCCCGCGAGGCGGCCGGGAGTATCTTCAGCCCTCCAACGACAGGACGTGGACGTGCGATTCGTAAACGTGACGCTCAGTAGCGTATGCCTCGTGGCGACGATCGGTGGATGTGGTCGGGCGACCTCCGGCCCAACCTCCCTCAAGACTTTTGCCGACAGCGCGAGCTACGCGATCGGCATGAACATGGCGATCTCGCTCGAACGATCGAACGCGGACATCGAGTTGCCGGCGGTCATCAGCGGGCTGAGCGATCGGCTGGAACAGCACAGCCTCATGTTGACCGAGGAACAGGCGAACGCCGTGCTGCAGCGGTTGACGACGCAGTTGCGCGAAGCGCAGATGTCGTCGGCGCGGGAAGAATCTGCGAAGAACGAGACCGAAGGCGAAGCCTATCTGGCGGAAAACGGCCATCGCGCCGGCGTCATCACGACGCCAAGTGGGCTCCAGTACGAGGTCCTGCGCGAGGGAACCGGACCCAAGCCAACGCTGTCCGACCGGGTGCGGGTGCACTACGCCGGCACGCTGATCGACGGCAAGGAATTCGACAGCTCCTACAAGCGGGGCGAGCCCATCGAGTTCGATGTGCGTGGGGTGATTCCGGGTTGGACCGAGGCGCTGCAACTGATGTCGGTGGGCAGCAAGTATCGACTCGTGATTCCCGGCAGCCTCGCATATGGCCCGCAGGGTTCGCCACCGGACATCGGGCCCATGGCGACGCTGATCTTCGAGGTGGAGCTGCTCGCCATACCCTAAACTGGGTTGGGGACGACGCCAACCGTTGGGGCGACGCTAACCGTTGGGGGCGACGCATGCGGGGGGGTGACGCGTGCGTGGGGGGCGACGTATGCGGGGAGGGGCGACGCGTGCGTCGCCCCTACTACGTTGTGATTATGATGCCACGTCCTGTCTCCCGGCCGCCGGACGCGCGGTGGCGGTCCTCCTCGCCATCGCCGTGACCTGTATGGCCGTGGCACGTTACGTGTAGGGGTCGTCCGGACCCGCCGGTGGTGACGCCGGCGGCCGCGGCGGTTCGCGCTCCGGTGTGACCGACGGTTTGGGGCGGGCTGCTCCAAGGGAAAACAACCGGAACGCCGGCGCCTCATACGCCGGCGGCAGATAGTCGGTCGGGATGGCCACCTGATTGCCGTCGCGCATCGCCCCGTAGTGGGGGGACATGATCTCCACACCCGCCTCGTTGAACACGTCCTGGATGTGCTGGTGGAGGTCCGAATAGATCCGCGCCATCCGACTCGGATCCTCGGTGTACGCGTTCAGCTCGTAGCGCACGTACGAATCCTCCAAACTCGTCTGCAGCACGAATGGGCCCGGCTCCGCCATCAGGCCCTCGGTGCGGGCCGCCGCACTCACCAACAGCTCGTGCACCCGCTTCCAGGGAACGTTGTAGCCGATCGTAACGCGCGTATGCAGGATGACCCCGCCTTCCTTGGCGGTGGAGCTGTAGTTGACGATGTGGCCCGCGAGCACCATGGCGTTGGGGATCGTGATGTCCACATTCTTCGATGTCCGCACCCGCGTGACCAGCAGGGTACGTTCGATCACGTCACCGAGGGCATCCGCGATGCGCACCCGATCACCGAGCTTGAACGGGCGCATGTAGGTGATCACGACGCCCGCGATGATGTTGCCGATGGCGCCCGCCGACCCGAAGGATAGCAGCACACCGAAAAACACCGAGACACCCTTGAATGCGTCCGATCCCGATCCGGGCAAATACGGGAACATCATCACGAGGGCAAACGCGAAGATCAGGAATCGGACGATCTTGTAGGTCGGCTCGGCCCACTCGCTGTAGAACCCCCGGAAGGTGAGCTTCCGGCGATGGATCCCATCGAAGAACAGGTGGATGAACCTAAGCAGGTAGTACGTCACCAACACGATCACGGCGATCTGGAACAGGTTGGGCACGTACCCAACAAACGCGGAACCGATCTGCCGCACCGGCGCCAGGATATACGCGAACAACTGATCGGACAGATCGTGCGTCCATGGGAAGAAACCGAACACCAGCGGGATCGCGTAGAAGAAGACCAGCACGATCATCGCGATGCGCACCACTCGCGCCAGGCCCACCGTGAACGCGGTAGCCCGCGCCGCTGACAGCAGCTCGAGCCGCTGAATCCGAATCGGCCGAATGAGCTTCCCCTGCCATCCCTCCAGCGTGCGATAGATGACGGGGAACATCCGCGCCATCGCCATCAGGATAGCGACCACCACCATCGCCACCAGCAGCGACTTGGCGAGGCCGCCTGCCACCAGTTTGGTGATCGTCCAGAGCGAGTCACCCGCCAGCGCTTCGGCGATCGCGCGGGCATGCTCCGCGGCGAGCGCCGCGCGAGGCACCGCCGCCGCGAGCGCGTCGGCCTCGGTGACGGTCGTGATCACGAACGTGCCGAGCACGATGTCCGACGCCCCGTCGCTCTCCACAATGGCAACCGTGTCGTCGGCGAACGTGTCGTCCTCGGCAATGCGCGCGAGGCGGTTTATGATCGCGGCCGCCCGTTCCGCGGGGCCAAACGGCCCGATGCGCGCACGGACCTGGAAGAGCGTGTCGCCGTCGAACACGACGGGCACGCCCGCCGCCACTTGGCGGACGGAATCGGTCCGGGTCTGTCCCAGCGGACCCAGCGTGGCGAGCACGATTGCCAGCAGTGCGAACATCGACAACCTCCAATGACTCATCCGCGGCCCTCGGCGACCCTACTCGATCAACACCTGTTCTTGAGCCGATATGAACAGTACATCGCCGAGCGCCTTGTGCCGCTGGAACAGGTCCGCGCCCCTCGTGTGCAGCCGGTCGATCGTGAATCCAAACAGGACGAGATCGGCCTGCGCCGACGTGACCTCGACCAGGTGGCCGAAGTTGGACTGCTCGTCGCTTGGGAACACGACGAGGTTGCGTCGGCTCACCGGCAACCGCCCCGACGTGATCATCGCCAGCCGTTCGGTCCGCCGCTCCTCCACCTGTTCATGGGGGTAGGCGGTAAAAATCCGGATTTCGGCATCGCGCCAATCGGGGTGACCGAGCAGGATATACGACAGCAGAATCATCAGGTTGGCGTTGCGGTAGTCGTGCCAGGTGAGCCACACGTGGATCGTTGCACGCTGCCCGAAGAAGTGCTGGCCGTTGCGCAGCACGAGGCTGTTGACCCCCGCGGCCGCGGCCATCTCGCACGTGTCCATCATTTCGCCGAGCGCGTCGGCCCCGTCGACCCCGTCGGCCAACGAGAACTCCGTGAGCACGCAGTTATGCTCCGTGCCGAGGAATCCGGGCAGTTGGAGTGACTGGGCCACCGCCGACCGCATCGACGGCGAGATCATCGTATCGACGTATCGACGTACAGCGCACCGTGGCGCTGGTGGATCATCTTCACGAGTCGGGTCTGGACCGTCCGACTCTCGCGAAACGTCGCCGGATTCAGCTGGCCCTTGATGTAGTACAGGTAGGCGCCCACGCCGTAGCGATGACACAGCCATGCTGGCGAGGAAAACGGGGGCCGTGCCGAAGCCGTGCCCCGTTTGCTTCGCCGCCGCCTGGCCCGCCGATCCGGTCATGCGCTTCCTCTTGTGAGCGTCGGGAAGCTATCGACGCCGAATCTGGCGGACAAGCGGTCTTCAGGCCACCTGCATCGCCCCAAGCAACGCGGCGATCGACGCCTCGTCCAACGCATAGAGAAACATCCCGTGCAGCTCGTGGTCCGCCAACACCGGTTCATCGAACCGGAAATCGGTGGCGACCACCAGCGCCGATTCCGACCCGCCGAACGCCGGCGTGGCAAACGCCGCCGAGCGGTCGACCTGGAAGATGGGCACCGAAGGCAGGAGATAGTTGCCCATGCACTGGGCCAGGGCGTTGAGGAAACTCCCGGCCATGATGTTTCCCAACTCCTTCAAGCTCGACTGCTCGAGCGGACCAAACGTGGTACCGGATCCGACAGGGCGCTGGAGCAGCAGGTCCGCCAGCACGCCCGCATTGGGTTCGCGCATCAGGAACGACGTATGGCCGCGCAGATCGCCCAGCATCTCCATCGTCAGCGCCACCACACGCTCGTCCGGCGCGGCAAACCGACTGGCGACCGCACCGAGCGGTGCCAC
This sequence comes from Gemmatimonadales bacterium, assembly GCA_036397455.1. Taxonomy (GTDB): domain Bacteria; phylum Gemmatimonadota; class Gemmatimonadetes; order Gemmatimonadales; family GWC2-71-9; genus JADFNB01. The sequence continues at coordinate 73,458 of DASWIX010000074.1, forward strand.
GGAAACGCGCGGCACGTCGATCATCACGCTCACGCCGGTCATCTGCGACAACACCGTGGCGGCATGTCCCGAACCGATGTTCGCCATTTCCCGTAGCGCATCCACCTCGGTGGATGACAGGGCCGGGACGCAGCTCATGACGTCCCCCCGGCCGGAACCGCTGGGTGCATGATGCGCCGGGCTTCGGCGGCAAGCCGCGTGCCGTCGAACGGCTTCACGATGAATCCGGCCACACCGATATGCGTCGCCTCGGCCACCAGTCGGTCCTGCCCCATCGCGGAGCACATCAGGATACGGGCGTCAGGGTCGAACGCGATGATCGCGCGGGCCGCTTGGATCCCGCTCATCTCGGGCATGACGACGTCCAGCGTTACGAGATCGGGACGCAGGGCCTCGTACCGTTCCACGGCCGCCTTCCCGGTTTCGGCTTCGCCGATCACCGTAAACCCCGCCTCGTTCATCGCGCGCACGATCATCGCGCGCATGAACATGGCATCGTCACAAACCAGCACGGTCTTACTCACGGGTACCTCCAGGACATGGTGAAGCCCTCACGGCGCGACCGTCGCACCGGATGTGGGCATGGCGCATGCCTGTCGTAGGCTCGCGCCGATCTCGGACAAGGGCAGCACGTCGCGCACGGCACCGAACGTCACGGCGACGCGCGGCATGCCATACACCACGCACGACTCCTCGTCCTGGGCAATCGTGTGGGCTCCGCACCGCCACAGCGCTCGCATCCCGTCGGCCCCGTCGGATCCCATGCCGGTCAACAGCACGCCGACCGTTCGGTTCCCCGTTACGGACGCGGCGCTCCGGAACAGCACATCCACGGCCGGCCGATGCAACGCGTCGGCTGGGTCTTTCGCGAGGATCACCGTCAGGTGATTGCCGGCGGACCGTAGCGACACGTGTGAATCCGCGGGTGCGATCGCCACCATACCGGGGCCCAGCACGTCGCCGTGGCGGGCCTCCCACACGGTGAGCGGCAGCGCTCGGTCGAGCCGTTCGGCGAACGCCCGGGTGAACCCGACCGGCATGTGCTGCACAACCACGATCGGCGCGGGGAATTCCGCACCCAGCGCCGACAGGACCATTTCGATCGCCCGCGGCCCCCCGGTCGACGCGCCAATCACAATCAGCCGCGGCTCGCCGACCCGGGCCGGAGCCAACGGCAGCGGCTCGCCGCCAGACGCGACGGCGTTTCCCGTCGCGTTCCCCGTCACATGCACCAACTTTTGGATCAGCACTTCGCGCAGCGCCTGAAAATCGACGAGCGAATACGCTTCCTTGTCGATGAAGTCGGCCGCGCCCCGGCCCAAGGCCTCGACGGTGATGGGCGCCCCGTCGCCGGAGCGGGTCGACAGGATGATGACGGGCATCGGCCGCAGCGCCATCAGGCGATCCAGCGTGTCCAGCCCGCCCAGTCCCGGCATGTTGAGATCGAGCGTCACCGCGTCCGGCCGCCATTCGTCGAGCCGGGCGAGGAACTCCTCGCCGGAGGCCGCGGCACCGACGACCGTGATGCGCGCGTCCCCCTCCAGCAGCCGGCGCAGGCCCTCGCGAATGAACAGGGCGTCATCGACGATCGCCAGTCGCACCGGCTTCATCGCGATACCTTGCGATACGCGATACAACGACCAAGGCGTACCGTTTCCAGTTGCGGAAACATCCCGATGATCGATTCGGAGTGCCCCAGGAACAACAGCCCGCCGGGTCGCAGCACGGAAACGACGTTGTTGATCGCCCGCCGGAGCGCGTTGCTCGAAAAATAGATCAGCACGTTGCGGCAGAACACGACGTCGTAGGGCAGGGCGCGCCGGAAACTGGGGAGATCGATGATGTTCCCGATCCGGAACGCGATCCCCTCGCGATAGGCCGGCTTCACGCTGAACGTGTCGTTGCCATGGTCGATCAGGTAGCGCGCGACTTGCGCCGGCGTCAGTTCACGTAGCGAGCGCCGGCGACACTCTCCCCGCCTGGCGATATCCACTCGATCGGGGTCGATGTCGAACGCGTCGATCCTTACTGCCGGGCGATCCGGCCCCTGCATCAGATCCGTGGCCCACATGTTCAAGGTGAAGGCTTCCTCGCCCGACGAGCAGCCGGCGGACAGAATCCGCAACTCCCCGGGTACGGCCAACGAGGAACGGAGCACGTCCCGCCCCTCGCCGAACAGCGCTTCGAACTGAGCCGTCTCGCGAAACAGGTACGTTTCGTTGTTGGTGATCGCCCGGGCCAGCTCGCGCAGCTCGCGCTTCGCGTCGGTACGTACCAACACGTAGTAGTGCATGAAGCTCTTGAGCTGAAACACGCGCAGCCGTTGCTGCAGGCGCGACTCCAGGATCTGGCGCCGATGCTCCGGGAAATGCATCCCCAATTCCTCGTCAAGGAACTCGCTGAGCAGGTGGTACGCTTCGTCGGTGAGCGGCACGACCGGGGCCGGCGTCAGGGCGGCAATCATCGTCCGAGTACCGCGCGTGCCCGATCGGCTACCGCCGGCACCGAGTCGGCGGTCAGCAGCGCAAGCGTCGCGACGTCTTCCGGCTGCTTCGCGGCACCGAGCGCCGTCACACTCGCCAGACGGATGTACCAATCCGCATGGGTGACCCCGGCGCGGAACACCTCCAGGTCACGCGCCCCGCCACAATCGACCAGCGCCCGATAGGCAAACCGGGCGGCCGGCGACGAACTCGTGGCCACCGCCCGCAACACGGCGCGCGCTTCAGCCCCGCCGATCATGCCCAACGCGGTGACCGCGAGGGTCAGCAGTCCTTCGTCATCCCGTTCGAGCACGGCGCGGAGGGCCGGGACGCTCCCTTCGTCGCCCAACACACCGACCAACCGTATCAGATCGCGCCCCGGTCGGTCCCACAGGAGTTGCCGCAACCGCGGCAGCGCGCGGGCGAGCCCGGCTTCATGGGCGACGTTGACGGCGTAGGCGCCGAAGGTCTCCGGAGCGGCACGCAGCCAGTCGAACCATGGCAGCCGGACGATCACGTCGGTGCGCCCGCTCGCGTGACCCAATGCTTCGAGCCGCTCGTCGTCAGGCAGGGCCACGATGTGCGCCGCGGCCGCCGCGGCCGATGCCTCGGTAACGCTCCGCAGTATCGCCGTCACCGGGTCGCGGTTGGGACCTTCCGCGTCGAGGACGCGACGGATGGCGTCCGCATGCCGGAGGAGGATCGCGCCCCACCCCATGCGCACGTCCCGCGGGAGCCGGCGGTACAACGCCGGCAATGCCTCACCGACACGCGAATCGTCGTTGGCGAACACGCACTCCGCGAGGCCATCGACCTGGTCATACCGCGAGGTATCGCTCATGGCGGCACAGAGCGCATCGACATCCACCCCCGCCGGGTGGAGCGCACCCAATCGAAAGCCCCATGCACGCAGCGTGCCGACGCGACGCAACAGCGGCCCGATGAGGTCGGATCGATGTGCCAGGCACGCCGGTACCGGTCCCAGTTCGAGTCCGCCTTTGGCCAGTTCGTCGAGCGCCTCACCGTCGAGCGGGCCGGGTCCCAACGCCAGTGCGCAACGCGCCGCTGCCGGCCTCGCCGTGGGCTCCCCGTGACGCAACGTGACCGCAAGCGCCTCCAGCAGCCCGGGCACGGGTGCCGGGACTTCGCGGGCGCCCTCCAGCGCGTGCGCCAGCAACTCCAGCAAGGGTTCCGCCGTGCCGGTCGTGGCGAGCCACTGCCGCGCGAGCAGCCGCACGGCCTCGGGCGCTCCGATGCGCGAGAGGGCTTCCGCGGCCAGCGAACCGACCATCGGGTCATCGAGCTGCGAGCCGAGCGCCGCGACCGCCTCGGGCGCGCGCACATCGCCCAGCGCCTCGATCGCCGCCATGCGCACCCACAGGTCTCCGTCGAGAAACGGCAACAAGTCGTGCACGGAGGACCGATGGCCCAGCCGCCCGATGGCGGTGATGGCCGCCTGCACGATGTTCTCGTTCGGATGCCGTAAGGTGGCTCGCAACGGCGCAAGCGCCCGCGGATCCCGCACATGGTCCAGCAACAGGACCGCCTGAAGCACCACGTCGCTGTCTCGATCGCGCAACAGGTCGATCGCGAGGGTGGTGGCGCCGTTCCCGCGCATCTTCAACATCTCGAGCCCGGCGTTGCGCAGCAGGTCATCGTCCCCGTCTCGCAGGAACGCGGTGAGACAGTCATCGGACAGCACGGTCGCGCCGATACGCAGCGCCGGCTCGCGGACGCCGCGGCTCGGATGCCGCAGCAACGGCACGAGCGCCGCGTCGCGCTGCTCGGCCGGCATCCGCACGACCCCGGTAAGGAGGTCCCGCGCCGCCGACTCCGGGAGGGGTTCGACGGCCGCCTGGGGCATCACGATCGTCATGCCGCGAACCGGTGGGTGAGCTGTCGCAGGATCTCGGCCTCACGCACGAGCCCGGACGTCGTCGCCGCGAGCTGCTCGCTCGCCGTCAGGTTCTGCCGCGCCACATCAGTGATCTCTTCGGTCGCCTTCACCACCAGGTCGCCACCGCGTTTCTGCTCGCGGGTCGCCTCGGCGACCTGCTGCGTCATGTTCGTCATGTTTTCCACGGCGTGGAGCACCGACTGCGTGCCGTTCGACTGTTCACGCGCCGCATTTGCGAGCTGTTGGGTGATTTGTTGCATCGTCGCGGTGGTGGACACGATCTGCGCCGCGCCGCGCGATTGCTCCTGCGTGGACCCGTGGACTTCGCTCACCAGTTCGCTGGTCTGGTTCACCGACTTCACGATCTGCTCCAGCACCGAACTGGTCAGCTCGACCGCCTGGCCGGTATCCCGCTGCACCGAGGCAATCACGCCGCCGATTTCGCGAATGGATTCCACCGACCGTTCCGCCAGCCGCCGCACTTCTTCCGCGACGACCGCAAACCCGCGGCCGACGTCACCGGCGCGCGCCGCCTCGATGGCCGCGTTCAGGGCCAGCAAATTGGTCTGGTCGGCGATCTCCTCGATGATGGCGATGATCTTGCCGATGTCCTTGCTCGACTCGCCGATGCCGTGGATCACGCGCGACAACTCCGATCCACGTTCGTTCACCGTCGTCGCCGCCGCGCGGGACACCTCTTCCACCACCCGGACACGGGCGGCAACGGCGTCGATGGAGGCTGCCATCTCTTCGATCGTCGTCGCCGTCTCCTCGACGGACGCCACGAGCGACTCGGAGTTGGCCGCGACCTGGCCGCTGGTTGCTCCGACCTGCTGAATCGACGCGGCGGTTTCTTCCACCGTCGCCGCCAGTTCGTGCGCGGCCCGGGCCACCTGGTCGATCTGGGTCGCCATTTCCACCATCGCCGACGACGTTTGCTCGCTCGACGACGACTGGTGCTCCGCGCCCTCCTGCAGATGCGCCGCCGATGCCGACAGTTCCTCCGATGCTTCCGCCACCGTCTCGGCGGTGCGCAGGACGGCACCGATCAACTCGCCCAGCGTATCCATCATCCCGTTCGCCTGACGACTCAGGTCACCGAACTCGTCGTCCGACTCGACGGCCAGCTTCGTCCTGAAGTCGCCACGCCCCATGCGGGCGAATCCCTCGGAGAACTGCGTGACCGATTTGCCCACCACGCGAATGATGACGACGGACAGGGTAATGAGGATGGCCAGGGCAATGACGGTCACCACGACCGTCGAACCGGTCGCGAGGACCTGCGCCGCGCGCGCCCCCGCAAATCCCGCGGACATCGCCGCCTGATCGCCGGCAGTCTGTCTCTGCAGCTCGTCGCGAATCGCGTTGAACTGCGTCGTCATCTCCCGGAGCGATGCCACCACGCCGTCACCGGTCTCCCCCGCGAGCAGGCGACCCGTCGCATCACGGGCCGTGCCGAAGTACGCCTCGAACTGCCGCTCGAGGGCGTTCAGCTCGTCCGCATTCCGTACCGGATTCGTCCGTGCGGTCGCCAGCCGATCGAGGAACGACTCGCGCACCGATTCCGCGTCCCGCAGCATGTCCGGATCCGCCGCGGCCACCGCATCCTGCATGGTCCGCTGGAGCTCCGTGAGCAATCCTTGCATGTCCCGGCTCAACTCGAGCGAGGGAGAGTAGCCCAATTCGATCAACTCGAGCCGTCCGGCGCTTCGCTGTCCCAAGGCGACGGACAGCACCAGCAGCAGGAGAAAGCCGGCACCGGATACCAGCGGCATCAAGCCGACCTTTTGCGCGAACTTCAGATTCTTCAACACGGTTCTCTCCACCTGATTGGCTGGCGACCGACCGATGCACGTGGGCACCGGCCGGCCACGTTGCCGTTTATCGAATGATCCGGATGGCGCGGACGCCGGGCGCCAACGCGCTGCCCGGTGCGACGTATCCGATGGCGTTCGGATTCGCCCGCGCGTACGCAATCACTTCCCGATCCGACGCCTTCTCGACGGGCGGTACGCCACGCCCGGAGAAGATTTGCCGCTGCCAGAAGGCCTTGATGGCCGACACCGACTTGCCGTGGACGGCGTCGCTGAAGCGCGCCCGCGCGTCCGTGTTCTCGGACTGATCGATCGGGACGACCGTCTGGCCGTTGTCCCATTGCGTGGTGCGCTTGAGGAAGAGCCGTGACAGGTCGTCCGCGGTCAGCTCCGTGACCGAACTGGCTTCGTTCACGATGACCACGAACCCGTCCTGCGCCGCCACCCGACCCGCGCCGAGCACCAGCGCGGCGAGCACCATCACGATCTGATTCATTCCCCGCATGGCAGCCCCCTAAAACGCGGTCGAGAGGCTGATCACGACGTAGTTCACCGACGCCGGGCGATCACTGGTGAAATCGATCACCGGCGCGTCGGCCCAATAGCCTTTGGTGAAGTGCGCTTCGCCCTTCAACACCAGGTTCGGCTGGAACGCATAACTCGCGCCGGCCGTGTACGCGTCATTGAAGTCGACCGACGGCAGCGGCGCATACTCGAGGTCCGCGAAATCGGCCTGTCCATGGAACGTGAGTCGTTCGGTCGCATGCAGCCCGAGGTACCCGTAGTAGGCGGCGTAATCGAGGATCGGCAGATCGAACACGCGATACTCTGCCCGCGCGGTGAACCAGTGGAACGTGCCGTCCACCGACGCATGCCATTCCTTCCACGTACCGGCGAAGTCACCCTGATCGATCTCCTGGCGGCTCGCGCCGACACCGGCCCGCAACCCATCGATCGGCGTGGTGAGCCAGAACTGCCCGCCCAGGCCCTGCTCCACCCGTACGGCGAGACCGGCGTACGACGAGTCGATGGTCATACGATTGATCATGCCCCAGCCACCGGCGAACCCGGAGAACTCGAGGCCCCACCCTGCCGCCGGGACGACGTCGTAGGACGCCACGACCCCGTCGACGGTTTCGCTGGTGAACGCGCCTTCGAGATAGAAGTTGAACGGCGCACGATACAGCGGCAGCACGACACCCACGTCGCGGACCTCGTTGTAGATGCCCGCGGGAATCGGGGTCCGCCCGATCCGCACATCGACATCGCCGAAGCGGTGTCCGACGAACGCCCAGTCCAACTTCACGTCGGCCTCATCCGTCACGACGGGGCTCTGGCCCAACCGGCGGTGACTGAATTGCAAGGTGACGTTGCCCTTGTCCGTCAACGCATAGCGGAACTGCATCGCGGCATTGCGATAGTCACCCGTTCCGGATTCCGATACCCCGAGGAACGTGCCGCCGTTGGCGATCCCGTATCCCTGCGTGAGGTACCCGTGAATCGACAGTTGGGAATCGACCTGCGCCGTTGCCGGCGCGGTGATCCCGATCAACGCACTGAGACACAGCACGCTATAGACTTTCCGTTTCATCTCCGTTGCCCTTTCAAGTTGACCGTATACAACCCACCCACGCCCTCAGATGCGGCAGGTGCCACACCTACTGATCGGTGCTCAAACGAAATCGCACCGTCTGCTGTACCTCGACCGGCACCGAGCGACCCTGGAACCGGCCCGGCCGGTACGAACTGCGGCGCACGGCATCGATCGCCGGCCGCTCGAACATGCCGACCGTGGACTCGATCACCTCGATCGATTCGGCATCCACCCGCCCTGACGGATCGACCACGAACTTCAACACGACGTCCCCTTCGATCCGATCGCGCCGGAGGGACGAGGGATACCGCACAGCGGGACTCGATACGAGTTCCGGCAGCAAATCCACCGTCGCGACCGTGTAGATCTCATGCGCGGATCCGCTCGCAACCGAGCCGCCCAGAATGTCGACCCGCCGCACGCCGGATGGCAGCCGCAGGCCGTCGGCGACATATCCGATCGCATGCGGATTCGCCTGCACCAGCGCGAGGACCGCTTGATCGTTGCCCTGCTCCGCCGGCGGCACCTGGCGACCCGAAAACACCTGCCGTTGCCAGAACGCCTTGACCTGCGCCGTACTCTTATCGTGGATCGCCACGGTAAAGGCGTCCCGCACCGGTGAGCGATCCGGCAAGTCCACCGGTATCACCGCCTGGCCATCGCGCCACTGCGTCGTCCTGCGCAGGAAGAGATCCGATATCTCCGCCGCCGTCATCGAACGGACCGCGTTCGCGTCGTTGACGATCACCTGGAAGCCCGCCTGCGCGTGCAATCTGCCAACCCCGAACAGCGCGCCGGCAAGCGCCAACCACAGCGTGACTTTGCGTACCTTGAGCACCTTCATGTGAGTTCCGTCCTTTCTGTGTCCAAACCGTCAGGCACGAGCAGCGCGCGTGCCGAGTCCAGGAGGATCAGCAGCGTTTCAGCCCGCTCGAGCACCCCGATGATGTATTCCGATTGCGACGTCATCACGTCGTCTGGTGGCGCATCCACCTTGTGCCGATCGATCCGTACCACCTGTTCGACCGCGTCGACCAACAACCCCAGCACACGCTGGCGCGAGGCGGCGATCAGGATGCGACTCTGCGACGTGATCGTGGACGCCGGTAACCCGAGCCGAACCCGCAAATCGACCACCGGCACGACCCGTCCCCGCAAGTTGATGATCCCCCGCACGACATACGGCGCGTGCGGGACGCGGGTGATCGTATCCACCCGCACGATTTCCTGTATGGTCTCCACGCCGAAGCCGAACGTCTCGCGACCGAGGCGAAACGTGACCCACGTCTCCCATTGGGCGGCCGTGGCATCGGCGTCGCGCCCTGCATCGGCATCCGCGTGCACGCTGTCGGCAAACGCATACAGCCGCTCGGGCCCGCTCCAATCGGTCGACGCGGGCGTCCCCGCCCCACGCGTTGCGGATCGTACTTTCGTCTGCGTCATCCCTGCTCCGTGGTAAACGGCTCGACATCAACGAGCGCGCGGGGATCCAGAATGAGGATCGGCCGCCCGTCGCCCAGCACCGTCGATCCGGCGATCCCCGTCGGACGACCGACGATCGGATCGAGTCCCTTGACGACGACTTCCTGCAGGCCGTGGATCGCATCCGCCACCAGCCCGCGTCGCTTGCCTCCCGCCCCGACCACGACGACGTAGCCCCCATCCCGGGCGGCCGTGCCGGTGCCGAAATGCGTCCCGAGATCGAGCAACGAGATGACCTCGTTCCGCCAACGCAGGACGCCGGCACGGTTCACACGATGGCAGTCCCCCGGGCGCAACCGGCGACTCTCCACCACCGACGTCAGCGGCAGTGCGTACAGCTCGTCATCGGCGCGGAGCAACAGCGCCCGCGCGATCGAGACGGACATCGGCAACCGCAAGCGGAACGTCGTTCCCGCGCCAACGGTCGACGACACCTCGATGTCGCCACCCTGGCGGCGCACCGCGTCGCGCACCGCGGCCAGTCCGAGTCCACGCCCCGCACTCATGTCGGCATGCAGGCGCGTCGTGAATCCCGCCTCGAAGAGCACCGGGAACACGTCCTCGTCCGGGCCGAAGGTGAATCCCCGGGCCGCCGCTGCCTGGCGTAGCTGATCACGATCGATGCCGCCGCCGTCGTCCGCGACTTCGATCCGCACTTCGTCCCCGCGAGCCGCGGCACTCACCCACACGGTCCCGCACCGCGGTTTCCCGGCCGCCTCGCGTGCGCCGGGCGACTCCAGTCCATGCACCAGCGCGTTGCGCACGAGGTGACCCAGCGCCTCGTTCGCGAGATCGAGCAGCGCCTTGTCGAGCGGCGTATCGCCGCCGGCTGTCTCGAGCTGCGCGGTTTTCTCGTGGCGGGTGGCCTCGTCGTGCACGATGCGCCGTAACGACCCGAAGACGGTCTTGAGCGGCGTCAGGCGCAGCGCCATCACGTGGTCCTGCACCACGTCGAGCGTGCGGCAGAGCGCCCCGTGCGCCTGTTCGACGTCGTCCCACACCTCGCGGCGGCCGTTCGCGACGCCCTCGTCAAGTCGTCCGAAGGCGCCGACCGTATCGGTGAGCCGGTTGCGCAGAATCACCATCTCCGCGAGGACGTCGATCAGTTGATCGAGCGCCGCGAACGGCACGCGGACACTCGCATGCCCGGTCTCACCCGAATCGGCGTCGGCCGCCACCGGGGCACCGCCCGACGGCGCGGGCCCGTCCTGCCGCAGCAACGCCTTCGTCTGCGTGCGAAAGGCATCGAGGCTCGCCAACAACCCGCCGATGTCGAGCGCCCCCTCGTCCGTCGACCCCAGCAGCCGATCCTCCATGTCGTGCGCGAGCTGCTGTAACGCCGCGAGTCCCATCATGCCGGCGTTGCCCTTGAGTGTGTGCAGCTCGCGCTTCACGTCGAGCAGCCGCTCCTCGCTCGGATCGCCGTCGAGCGCCCCGAGGTCGAGCAGCCACTGTTCGACGCGCTCGACCCGCTCCAGGGCATCCAACGCGAAATCACCGAAAAGCGCTGCGAACCCTTCCATGGGACTAGACCAGCATTCCGTCGAGTAGGTCGTGGAGTTGCGCCGGCGTGAACGGCTTGGTCAGGTACCCTTGCGCCCCGGCCTCGAGTCCGCGCTCGATGTCCCCCGCCGAGTCCTCGGTGCTCTGCAGCACCACGGGGATCGACCGGAATGCCGGTTCGGCGCGCACGTGCCGGAGGAACTCCAGCCCGCTCATCTGCGGCATGTTGACGTCGAGCAGAATGAGACTGATATCCGTGTGTTCGTGCAGCCGCGACAAGCCGGTGTGACCGTCGCTGGCGAAGAGGGGCAGCACGTCGCAGCCTCGGTACGCCTTGAGCGCCAGGTCATACATCTTGTGCAGCAGGAGCGAATCGTCGACCACCAATACCTTCCGTTGCATCGCATCAACCTCATGGTGTGGTTCCGAGGGCGCGCAGCATACCGCGCCGGAACGAGCGGAAAGCAACCGCTGTGCCATCGCCGACCGTCTGCGCTAAACCGTTGCATGTGTTGTCGTTACGGATTTGGCGACCCGCGCGGCGCGCGGCGAACGACCAGTTCTCGGAGAGGGAAGTCCGAAAGCTGGACGCGCGGTGCACCGTGTCTCGATACCACAACGACAAAGCGCGCCCTTGCGAGCGCGCTTCTCAAGCCGACACACCGGATGCGGACGAGCTACGCGGTCGCCGCTTCGTGCTCCCGGCGGATGACATCCAGCTTCTCGATCAGCGCCCGATCGACCGGGCGCATGGCGCGTTGCGCCGCGATGTCCGATACGAGGCATCGCATACCCGCGATCGAGTGAGCGAACACGTTGGTCACAGCCGACCCCACGTCCTGTGCACGCGCGCTCACCGCCTTGGCAGCCAGCTCGGTGGCGCCGGCCAGGTCCGAAAGCGCGTTGAATCCGACCATCGCCGCGTTCCCGCGAACGGCGTGCGCGCCGCGCCAGAGCGATTCCGCTTCCGACCAGGCCGGCGGTGACTTCTGCAACCCCGACAACCCGGTGCGCATCTCGCCAAGTCGCTGCTCAGCCTCCTGCAAGAAGATCGCCAGCAGCTCGTCACTGATCGGTCGTGGTTCGTCTCCCGTCGTGCCAATCGTCATCGATGATTCCTCAGGCGGACGCCGCCTGCACCGGTACGAGACCGGCGAGCGCGTCGTCACCTGCTGATGGGAGGGTATCGTGGGCGACCCGGAACGTCCCGTTGATCCGTGCGCCTTCTTCGACTGCGGCGCGCAGCGCGCCACCACGTCGCCTTCGATCAGTCCCGTCGAACCGACGAGCACGTCGCCATCGGCGTGCACGGACCCTTTGACGACGCCGTCAACGCGGATCGCGCCGTCGCAGGCGACCGTCCCGACGATCGTGAGCCCCGGCGCCAGGACCGAGAGCTGGAGAGCGCCGGCGGCCGTGTCGGTGCCGCGTCCCTTACTGTTTCCGTGGTTCCGAAAGAGCATCATGCCTCTCCTCCCTACCACTCAGCTCGCGACCGCGAGGCTGTCGTTGGCCGCGTACGCAAGCTGTTGCCCCGCCAGCGCGAGCCAGTTCAGCGTGCCCGCCCAGGGGGGAACGGCCCCATCCTCCGGCAGCCGCCGTGCCGCGTGCCGCACGAAATCGCCGCTACCCAGTGTGGTGGCCGCCGCCGGTTTCGCCAGGAGGAATCCCTGCACCGTGTCCAGTCCCTCGCCGAGCACCGCCGCCAGGTCGTCGACGTTGTCGATCCCTTCGGCGACGGCGTAGGCACCGAAACTCCCCGCCAGGTCCCCGATGGACCGCAGGACGGCGCGACGATAGAAGTCCCGGCTGGATCCGGCGACCAGAAAGCGATCGATCTTGAAGTAGTCCGGACGGCACCCGAGGATCATGCGGTAGTTGGACTGCCCGAGGCCGATGTCGTCGAGCGCGAAACTGAACCCCGCTTCCCGCAACTGCAGCAGCACGTTCGCGAAGCGCTGCTCCGACCACGACGGCGAGTGCTCCACGATCTCCAGCGTAATCCGTGACGCGGAGAACGGCGACGCCTCGACGAGGTCGAGCAGAAACCGCACGAATCCTTCGTCCTGCTCGAGCGTGATCGCGTGGACGTTCAGGGTCAGCCGCACCCCGCCGCCAAGGGCGAGCGCGGACTGGAGGATCTGCCGGATGCACATCCGATCGATCTGGGCCTCGGCGCGTTTCCGGCGGCCGTAGGCAAACAACACCTCCGCCGACTCCAGGTTGGTTCCCTTGGGACCGCGCACCAATGCCTCGAACGCGTGCAGGTGCCAGCCCGTCGCGCGATGCTGCATGATCGGTTGGAACACCACGGTCAGATTGCCGGGCTGGAGTATCCGGTCGAGCATCGTCTCAGCCATTCGACGACTCCATGCTGCGCCTGCCGCTCCACAGATCGGAGGCCTTTCCGAGACCCAGCAGTGCGAACGATTCGGACACGAGATCGGACAGGGGGATCGGCTTCTCGAGGAACGTGTCCGCGCCGCAGCGGCGGACCTCCGCCCGCAGTTCGCCCGACCCGTGCGCCGTGATCACGATGATGCGGGTTCGCGGACGGTGCTCGCGAATGTAGCGCACCAGCTCGAGGCCCTCGCGTCCATGAATCCCGGTCAGACGCATGTCGGCAATCACGAGACCGTAATCGATCGCCGACACCAGCGCCTCCGCCTCCTCCCGTTCCCGCGCGGTGTCGACCTCCAGTCCATACGCCTGGAGGTAGTCACGTACCGCATCGAGGACGGGTTGCTCATCGTCGACGATCAGGACGCGATGGTTCGACATCATCTGATTCTCAAGCACCTGGTCTCACTTTGTTGTGGTTCGCGACCGGCAAAAGCAAGACCAATGCCATGCGCCGCACGAGCCAGGCACCCGTGCAAACTGTTCAACGACAATCGCTTAGCAGGTTGCGGAAAAACTGAGCATGTGGACGGAATCACTCCTTGGGAGCCGTATTGATGTGGTTATGGCTGTTGCGGGCGGGTGCTCGTGGCCTGGTCGACCCATTGTTCCTCTCCGGAGGGGCCGGGTCCGTGGCGTTGTCGTGGCGTGGCGGTCATGATGCGCACGCTCCCGCCCGTATGAGTGTCCGCATCCGTACGAGGTTGTACGCCGCGTTGGTCAACGTGAAGATCCAGCCGACGTTCTCCCGGCCACGATGATGGAGTTTGCGCAGTCCCCCGATGGTCTTGCCCCAGCCGAAG
>DASWIX010000075.1:0-2297 GCA_036397455.1 Gemmatimonadales bacterium
AGGACGAGATATCCTGTCGCGACGGCGACCCCCGTCGGTCTCATCCGCCGGGCGAGTGCGGTCCAACCCACCGCCATCGCGAGTGCGGGCGCGAGCGCCGCGAGGTACAGCGTTCGCTCGGCGAGCACGACACCGGACACGAACAGGATGTTGGATGTCGGCGCAACGCTCAGTCCGCCGACGATAACGCCGGCCGACGCGGCTGGCCATCGATGCCGGCCGGCGATCACGACGGCGGCCAGCGCCGCGATCGTCACGACGGCGACCGTAGCCGGCCAACTCCACTCCAGCCGCACGGCGGTAACCCACGGCGCGTAATCGGACGCAAGGCGCAACGGCCACACCATGAGCCGAAGTGCCTCGAGTGAGATCGGCAGCATGGTGGCCACGCGTTCACCCATCGACAGATCGGCCAGCCCCTCATGCGCACCGGACCCGACATATCCACCAACGACACCTCGCCAGACGAAAAGCCAGCACACCGTCACGGCAATTACGGCCGCGTAGCATCGGACAGATCGAATCGACGCGCGCTCGGCGGCTGCGTTCCGAGGGGTCAACGCATGGTCCGCGGCCAACAGGGCGATGGCCACGACGGCGTGCTCCTTGGATGACAGCGCCACGGCCACGAACGCTACGCAGGACGCACCCCAAGCGAACGCCCCGTTTGACGATGCGGCCGCTCGCATGCGTCGTGCGGAGAGCATCGCCCCCAGCAGACCGACGGCCGCCAGCAGCTCCGCGCGACCCACGACATTGGCAACCGCCTCCACATGCACCGGATGGACCGCGAAGATCAGGGCCGCCAGTAGCGATCCGGCACTGCTCAACCAGACTCGCGCGAACCAGAAGACCATCACGCACGCCAGGACATGCAGGAGAATGTTCGTAAGGTGGAACCACCACGGTGCCCCGCCGAGCAAAGACCAGTCGATCGCGTAGGTGAGAATCGTGAATGGACGGTGCAGACCGAGGACACGTAAATCGCCCGGCCAGTAGGGGGCGAACCACGCAGTCAGGGCGGCGCCGACACTCTTGACCGCCGGATTCGACGGCAGGACGACGAGATCGTCTCCAGCAAACCCGTTCCACAGCGAGCGCAGGTAGACCGCGGCGGCCACGGTCGCTGTGACGGCGCACGCGACACGATCGGTCAGTGGCCGCATCGCACCGCCAAGAGCGCAGGGCCGTCGGTGATCTCGAACAGCGGCTCCATCGAAGCACCCACGTCTGCCTGCCGCGCCAGCCAACTTGCCTGAGCTTGCGGGTACACCAACCCCAGATGCGTGACACCGTCCTCGCAGGGTCGCCGCAGCGCGCGGACGGGCCGGTCAAGCCGCACCGACAGATGGGCGCGGAGGTCAGACGCGAGGACCGGAGGCTCCTCCACGCCGAAGATCGTCCCCTGAGCGAGCATGTCGAGGCGTACCGCCCCCGGTATCCCCTGGGGCAGGCGAATCCGGTCGCGTCCCTCCCACTGGCTCAGCTGCAGCCAACGGTTGGTCTCACGCTGGAGCAGCACCGTACCGGCGAGGGCCAGGACCGCGACGCCGCCGGTCCACACCGTGCGGAACGTGCGCGCGCGCCCTTCGGCGCGCCCGTCATCAAGCCACTCCACGAGCAAGGGAATGAGCCACGGGAAGGCCGTCGCGACGGCGGCTTCCGGCACGCCGAAACCGACGCCGCCGATGAGCGCCGCCACACTCGCAAACAGAAGCACGGCCGACACGCGGCGGAATCGCGATACCAGCGGGCCGATCGCCACCAACCCCGCGGCGAGCGTCACCCACATAACCCACGACGGCAGCGACCCGACGCGCGTCGCGAGCAGCGTCTCTTCCGGATCAAGTCCGAACCGGATGAGAACGATTGCCCACCAACTCGCCACGGGGATGACACCGATCAGCGCACCTATCAGCGCCACACGAGTCGAGCGCCGCCACCAGGACGCGCCGACGGCAAGCGGCAGCGCAATCGCGCCCGGCCAGACGAGCGCCGCCGCTCCCGCAAGCACACCCGCCCCCAGGACCGCGCGCTCACTCTTGTTCAGGCCGAGCCGGATTGCGGCCGTCCCGATCAGGAGCGCGAGTGGGTATGGACCGACCCGCAGGTCCCTCAGAAGGATGAGCAGCGGAGTGAATCCCAGGAGCACGCCCAAGGCGGTCGAGGACCGAGTGGCGCCCAGCTGCTTGGCGGTGACACCGACGAACCACGCCGCGCCCGCCGCGAAGCACGCGTCCATCACCGCCAGAAGCGTGAGTCCTTCGGGGAACGCCGGCCAAGCGCGCGATACCACG
>DASWIX010000076.1:0-169368 GCA_036397455.1 Gemmatimonadales bacterium
CGTCGTAAACCCGATCGTCCCCGTGTAGCCCGTCGCCACATTCCCATTGGCGTCCCGCGCCGTCACCGTCACGTCCGAACTCGTCCCCGCCGGGAACGGATCGCTGATCCCCGTCACCGCCAGGCTCACCGCCGTGCCCGCCGTCGCCGTCGCCGGGATCGCCAGCGTGTCGAACACCCCCAGGATCGCAAACAGCGTGTCGCTCTCCGTCCCCGCCGTCGTCCCCAACGTCCAACTGTCCACCGCCGCGATCCCGTTCGCGTCACTCGTCGCCGCCGCTCCCGTCACCACCGCACCACCCTCGCTCGCCTCAAACGTGATCACCACCCCGCTCACCGGATTCCCCAACGAATCCGTCACCAGCACTGACGGCGCCGTCGGCACCGCCGTCCCTACCGTCGCGCTCTGCCCGCCGCCCCCATCCAGCGCCAGCAGGCCTGCCGCTGTAACCGTGTGTGGCTCGGTTCCCTCGCTCGTCGCGAAGTTGTCATCGCCTCCGTACGTGGCCGTCAACGTCCCGGTACCGGCGGTCGTCGGCGTGATGTCGCACGTTCCATCACCCACCGGGACCGTACATACGGCACCATTCCCGTCATCAACTGTCATGTCCCCCGCGGGCGTTCCGGCTCCCGGTGCATCGACCGTCACCGACCACATGACGGTTATTGTGCTATTGACTGGCGACGGATCCGATGCGTCACCGGTGATGGTCGTCGTCGTTATCGCTTTGCCCACCGTGTGCTCCGTCCCCGACGAGGCCCCGCCTGCGTACGTCGCGTCGCCCTGATATCTGGCGATGAGCATCTTGTCGCCCGCCGTGCCCGATGTCAGCGCGCAAGATCCCTCCCCACCCGACAACGTCCCGGTGCATGTCGAGTCCGGGCCATCCTCGACGATCACGTCGCCCGTCGGCGTGCCCGTCGCCGAGGTCACGGTAAAGTCGACGGTGTAGGGTTCTCCCACCACGGTCGCCGATCCAGGACTGCCGGTGATCGTGGTCGTCGTGACTGCTTCGCTCGCGATGTGCGGCTCGGTAGCGGAGCTCCCGTCGAAATTCCCGTCGCCCGCGTAGGTGGCCGTGAGGGTCCACTCGCCGGCAATGATCAACGTGATGTCGCACTCCTCATCGCCGACCGGGCCGGTACACTCGGCGCCGTTGCCGTCATCAACGGTCACGTTACCCGTCGGCGTTCCGCCGCCGGGCGCGTCAACGGTGACGGACCACGTCACCGTCAGCGCCTGGTTCACACCTGACGGATCGGGGGAATCGTCCGTGATCGTCGTGGTCGTCGAAGCACTACCGACCGTGTGGGCCGCTCCGGCGGATGCGCTCGCGACGAAGTCCGCATCGCCCTCGTACGTCGCCGTCAGCGTCTTCCCCACACCTGCGCTCAGCGTCACCAGGTCGCACGTCCCGTCATCAACCGGCGCCGTACAGCTCGCGTCATCGTCGCCCACCGTCACGTTCCCCGTCGGCGTGCCCGCTCCCGGCACATCGACGGTCACGGTCCACGAAACGGTGATCGGCTGTCCGACGACCGTCGGGCTCGCGGTTTCGACCGTCGCAAGAGTGGTCGTCATGGCCTGATCGACCGTATGGTCCGTTCCGATCGACGCACTGCCGGCGAACTCGCCATCCGTCGCGTACGTCGCGGTGATCGTTTTCGCGCCCGCCGTCGTCGACGTCAGGATGCACGAACCCACTCCGGCCGCCAGCACCCCCTGACAGGTTTCCGGCCCACCACCGACCGTCACCGTTCCCGTCGGCGTCCCGCTCGCCGAGGTCACCGTGAACGCCACCTCGTACGATTCCCCCGTCACCGTCGCACCCGACAAATCCGTCGTGATCTCCGTCGTCGTGCCGGCCTCGACGACGGTGTGTGGCTCCGTATCGTCGCTCGTCTCGAAGTCGTCATCGCCCGCGTACGTCGCGGTCAGGGTGCCCTCCCCGACGGTCACCAAGGTGATATCGCACGAGCCAGCGGCCACCGGCGCCGTGCAGCTCGCGCCGTTACCGTCCTGCACCGTCACATCCCCGGTCGGCACCCCCGCCCCAGGCGCGTCCACCGTCACCGTCCATAACACCGTCACCGGCTGGTTGAACTCCGACGGATCCGGCAGATGGCTCTCGATCGTCGCGGTCGTGAGCGCCTTGTCGACCACGTGCGCCGTTCCACCCGACGCGCTCCCGGCGAACTCCCCGTCGCTCGTGTACGTGGCCGTCACCGTCTTCGCGCCCGCCGTCGTCGACGTCAGGTTGCACGAGCCGACCCCGCCCGCCAGCACCCCCTGACAGGTTTCCGGCCCATCACCGACCGTCACCGTTCCCGTCGGCGTCCCGCTCGCCGACGTCACCATGAACGCCACCGTGTACGGCTCGCCCGTCACCGTCGCGCCGGACAGGTCGGTCGTGATTGCCGTGGTCGTCGCCGCCGTTGACACCGTGTGCGCTTCGGTGTCCTGGCTCGTCACGAAGTTGGCGTCGCCCGCGTACGTCGCCGTCAGAGTGCCCGCGCTCACCGTCGTCAGCGTCAGCGTACACGCCCCGGCCCCCACCGGTTCTGTGCAACTCGCCCCGTTGCCATCCGTCACGGTGACGTTCCCCATCGGCGTCCCCGCGCCCGGCGCGTCGACGGTCACCGTCCACGTCACCGCGACCGGCCGATTGAACTCCGACGGATCGGGCGTGTCCGTGGTGATCGTCGTGGTCGTGCCGGCCGCGTTCACCGTATGCACCGTCCCGCTGGACACACTGCCGGCAAACTCGCCGTCCGTCGCGTACGTCGCGGTGATCGTTTTCGCGCCCGCCGTCGTCGACGTCAGGTCGCATGAGCCGACCCCGCCCGCCAGCACCCCCTGACAGGTTTCCGGCCCATCACCGACCGTCACCGTTCCCGTCGGCGTCCCGCTCGCCGAGGTCACCGTGAACGCCACCGTGTACGGCTCGCCCGTCACCGTCGCGCCGGACAGGTCGGTCGTGATTGCCGTGGTCGTCGCCGCCGTTGACACCGCGTGCGCTTCGGTGTCCTGGCTCGTCTCGAAATTGGCGTCGCCCGCGTACGTCGCCGTCAGGGTGCCCGCGCCCACCGTCGCCAGCGTCACGGTACACGTCCCGACCCCCACCGCCGCCAGGCAACTCGCCCCGTTACCGTCGGTCACCGTCACGTTCCCCATCGGTGTTCCCGCGCCGGGCGCGTCGACGGTCACGGTCCATGTCACCGTCACCGACTGATTGAACTCCGACGGATCGGGCGCATCGCTTGTGATGGTGATCGTGGTACTCGCCGCGCTCACCGTGTGCGCCGTCCCGCTCGAGACGCTGCCGCTGAAGTCGGTGCTGCCGCTGTAGGTGGCGACCAGTGTCTTCGCGCCCGCCGTCGTCGATGTCAGGGGACACGACCCCGCGCCGTTGGTCAACGTGCTCTGACACAACGCCGCGGTTCCGTCGGCCACCGTCACCGTCCCCGTGGGTGTGCCGCCGGGCGCCGTCACGCTGAAGCTCACGGTGTAGGGCTCACCCACGCGGCTCGGGCTGGACACGACCGAACTGATCGTCGTGGTGGTTGGTCCCGGCCCGATCGTGATCGGGGCCGAAGTCGCCGTCGTCAGTCCGCCCGCGGCGAACAACAACGTCCGCGGCCCGACGGTCCCCGCGATGGCGAGGTCGGTGAAGACCGCGTCCCCGCCGGCATTCGTCGAAACCGGATTGCCCCCGCTCAGCGTCCCACCACCCGAGGCGATGATCGCCGACACGTCAATGCCGGCGGTGTCGACGGGATTCCCCGCCTGGTCGCGCACGTCGATCACCGGTTGCTGCGGGAACGCGACGCCGTTCTGCGCCGAGGGTGACGGCTGGGTGGTCACGACGAGCTGGCGGGCGAGTCCCGCGGCGAGTGTGATCGCATTGGACACGGCGCCGGTGAGATTGGTGCCGGTGAAACTCAGCCGGTAGGTACCGACCGGACCGGATATGCCAAGATTGGCAAAGGTGGCCAAGCCATCGGCGGCGGTGATTGCCGTCTGTGTCCCGATGAGGATTCCCCCCGGTCCCGACGCGATCGCGGCGGTCACGACCACGCCGTCCTGCGGCACCGGATTCCCAGACCCATCCTGCAGTTGCACGCCGGGCTGGATGGCGAACACCGAGTCGCTGCGCGCGGTCGAGGACGGGTGCGTCACGACCGCAAGCTGCCCCGCCGACCCGGCCTCACCCACCGCCGTGAACGTCAGCGGACTCCCGATCAGACCATCGACCGTCGCGAGCAACGTGTTGGGGCCGGCGGCGAGCCCCAGGGTCCACGACGTCACCGCCGCGATACCGTCGACATCGGTCTGCACGGGCCCCGTCGGCACCACCGAGCCCCCTCCCTGATCGACCGAGAACTGGACGGCCACGCCAGGCACGCCGTTGTCGTTGGCATCCGTCACCAGGACGGACGGTGGGATCGGCACCGGTGATCCGGCCGTGCCGGTCTGATCCTGGCCGGCGTCGACGGCGATCGTGGTTGGCGGACCCGCCGCGAACACGACGACCGCGTCATCCGTCAGCCCCAATCCGTTGACGGTTCCGCTGATCGTCGCGGTCCCCGTCGCGATCCCGGCCGTCAGCGTGGCGCTGTACGTGCCGTCGCCTCCGTCGACCACGGCATCCAGCACGCCGAGATCGGTCGCGAGCGTGACGAGGTCGCCGCCCGCCGTGAGCGCGTTACCGTTCTCGTCGAACAGGGTGACCGTGACAGCGGTCGTGCTGGCGCCATCGGCGACGATCGAATCGGCGGCGACCTGGATCGTCGAGGTCGCGGCACTCGCCGCGCCCGCCGTGAATGCGACGACCGCGTTGTCCGCGAGCGCGACCGCGTTCAGCGTGCCGGTAATCGTCGCCGTACCCGCCGTCGTTCCCGCCGTCAGCGTCGCGGTGTACGTCCCGTCCCCCTGGTCGGCCACCGAGCCCACGGTTCCGAGGTCCGTCGCGACCGTCACCCCCGCGCCACCGCTGGTCAGGGCATTCCCGTTGGCGTCGAACAGGGTCACGGTGATCGTCGCCGTGCTGCTCCCATCGGCGGTCAGGGACGCCACGCTCGCTTCGATGGTTGAGGTCGTGGGATCGCCTGAGCCGGGGGTGAATGCCACGACCGCATTGTCAACGATCGCCGCGGCGTTCACCGTTCCGGTGATCGTCGCCATGCCCGCCGTCGTCCCCGCGGTCAGCGTCGCGGTGTACGTGCCGTCACCCTGGTCGCTCACGGCGCCCACCGCGCCCAGATCGGTCGCCAGGGTGACCACGTCACCGCCGGCGGCCAGCGCGTTCCCGTTGGCATCGAGCAATGTCACGGTGACGCCGGTCGTACTCGATCCATCGGCGGTGAGTGACGGCGCGCCCGCCTCGATCGTGGAGGTCGTCCCATCGGCCGCGCCGGGCGTGAGGGTGACGACCGCGTCGTCGACGATCGTCAGCCCGTTCACCATCCCCGAAATCGTGGCGGTCCCGGCGACCGTGCCGGCGGTCAGGGTCGCGGTGTACGTGCCATCCCCCACGTCGGTCACGGACCCGGTACTGCCGAGGGTCGTCGACACGGCGACCACGTCACCACCGACACCCAGCGGATTGCCATTGCTGTCGCGCAGCGTCACCGTCACCGTGGCCGTGCTCACGCCGTCGGCGGTCAGCGACCCGGCGCTCACGTCGATGGTCGACGTCGTCCGGTCCACGTTCCCCGGCGTGAACACGACCACCGCGTCGTCGGTGATCGCCGCCGCATTCACGGTCCCGGTGATCGTCGCCGTCCCGGCACTCGTGCCGGCGGTCAGCGTCGCCGCGTACGTCCCGTCCCCCTGATCCGTCACGCCGCCGATCGTTCCCAGATCCGTGGTGAGCGTGACCGCGTCACCGCCCACCGCGAGGGCATTCCCGTTGGCGTCGACCAACGTGACAGTGATGGTGGCGGTGCTGGCCCCGTTCGCACTGAGCGACGCCGTGCTCGCCGCAATGGTCGAGGTCGACGCGTCGGCCGGTCCCGGCACGAACTCGACGACCGCGTTGTCGGTCAGGGCCGCCGCGTTCACCGATCCCGTCACCGTCGCGGTCCCCGCGGAGGGCCCCGCGGTCAACGTGGCCGTGTACGTCCCGTCTCCGGCGTCCGCGACGCCACTCAACCCACCGAGATCGGTCGCGAGGGCGACGACGTCGCCCCCAAGCGTGAGCGGATTGCCGTTGCCGTCACGCAGCGCGACCGTGATCGTCGTGCTGCTCGACCCGTCCGCGATCAACGACGCCGCGCCGGCATCGATGACGGAGGTCGTCGGATCGGCGGTGCCCGACGTCGCGGTCGCCACGAACTCCACGGCACCCACCCCGAGCACCACCGCTCGCAGGGTATCGCTCTGGTCACCGGCCGTCGTGCCGAGCACCCACGCGGTCACCGCTGCGATCCCGTCGACGCCGGTCACGGACGGACTGCCGGTGACGCTCCCGGTCCCGGACGCCGTAAACGTGACGGTCACGCCAAGCACGGGGTTCCCCGCCCCATCGGTGACGAGGACGGCCGGAGGCACCGACACGGCCTGGCCGACGCCCGCCGACTGGCCGACGCCCGCGCTGGCGACGACGGCGGTGGCGACGCCGGACGACACGTCGAACGGGCTGCTCTCGACGGCGGGCAGTCCACCGCCGCTGACCGTGAGCGAATAGCCGCCGGCGGCGAGGTCGATGGCGAGATCGGCGAACGAGGCCGCGCCCGCGACGGCCGGGGCATCGGTCATGCCGGACAACATCGCGCCGGTCGCGCCGGTCCCGTCGGTGATGGCGATCGTGACGACCGACGCGAAGCTCGTGTCCACCAGGCCCGACGCTTCGCGCGCCTCGATGACGACCGGAGGCGCGATGGTCGCGCCCGCGATCGTCGACGCCGGCTGCACGGTGTAGACGAATGCCACCGCCGGAATGACGAGATAGAAGTCCACATCGGCTTCCGGATTGGCGCCGAACGCCTCCCACGCCCCGGCGCGGTCCGTTTCGTCCATCGCGCGGGCCCGCCAGTGATAGGCCGTGTCGTCCGCGAGGCCGTCGACGCTCACCGACGCGGACCCGCCGCTGGCCACCGGCGAGCCGGTGGCGCTCGGTGTCCCGGTAAAGGGTGTCCCGATCGGCAGGACTTCGACCTGCAGCCGCAGCGTCGCGCCGGGATCGGGATCGGCCACGCTTGCGTGGAACACCACGGTCGCATCCACCGCCGTGTCACCGACCGCCACCGCGGTCACCCCGTCCGCCCGAAGCTGCTCCAATCCACCCGGCGAACTCGGCGGCTCGGGAATCGCCACGCCCACGTCGCGCTCGGTATCGGCGTTGCCACCAAACGCGGTCCAGGCGCTCGACCGGCCGGTCTCGTCCACGACACGCGCCTGCCAGCGATACTCGGTGTCATCGATCAGCCCATCGATCCGGACCACGGACGACCCGCCGCTCGGCGTGACCGGTCCGGCATGGGTGAACGTGTCGGTGAACGGCGTCGCCAGCGGCCGCATCTCGATTTCGAGCTGCAGCATGGCGCCGGGATCGGGATCAGCGAGGTCGGCCCGCAGCACGACAACTGCCTCGGCCGTCTGCCCGCCGGGCGCGATCGCCGTGACGCTATCGCCGGCGAACTGTGTCATGCCGGTCGGTGCGGCGGGATCCGCAGGCACGGCGACCGCGAAATCCGGCTCCGACTCGCCGTTGCCGCCGAACGCGACCCAGGCGCTCATGCGTCCCGTCTGATCGGTCGCGCGCGCACGCCAGTGGTACGCTCGATCGTCGGCGAGCCCCGTGGCGGCCACGTGGGCCACACCGGCGAGCCCCGGATCGCTCGACGCCGTCGGCACGCCGCTGAACGCGGTTCCGATGGGCTGAATCTCGATGTCGAGTTGGATCATGGCGGCGGGATCAGCGTCGGCGACGCCGGCGCGCAGGACGAGCGACGCGACGAGTATCGTGTCGCCGGGCCCGACCACCGTCGTGGAATCGGTTGCCAGCTGCGCCAGGTCGGTCGGCATCTCGGGCGGGTCGGGCACGGCGGTGGAGAAATCCGGTGCCGTTTCCGGGTTGCCGCCGAACGCGACCCAATCGCTCGTCAATCCTGTCTGGTCGACCGCGCGAGCCTGCCAGTGATAGTCGACGTCGTCGTTCAAGCCGGTGATCGTGACGACGGCGCTGTCGCCGCTCGAGACCTGGACACTCGACCCGGTCGGAGTCCCGCCGAACGGCATCCCAACGGGGATGACCTCGACCTCGAGCCGCACCAGGTCCCCGACGTCCACGTCGCTCAGGTCGGCTCGGAAGACGACCGTGCGCTCGTCGGTCGTGTCCGCCACGTTCAGCGGCGTCTTGGCGTCGCTCTTGCGCTGACCCGGGTTGACGGGATCGGCGGGCGCCTCGGGTACCGCGACCCGGAAGTCCGCCTCCGTCTCGCTGTTCCCCCCGAACGACGACCACGCGCTGGCTCGGCCGGTCTGGTCGACGGCCCGCATTTGCCAGCGATAGTCCGTGTCGTCGAGCAAGCCACTCACGGCCACCAGGGCGTTGCTGTCGGGCCGCACACCGACTCCCCCGATCGCCACACCCGTAAACGCCTCGCCGAGCGCCCGCACTTCGACTTCCAGTCGAATCAGGTCGGTCGTGTCCGGATCGGACACCCTGCCCTGGAGCACCAACGCCGAACTGTCGACCGCACCGCCAACCGCAACGAGGGTGGTGCTGTCGGCGGCGAACTGTGCCGCCGTCGTCGGGGACGCGGGTGGCCGGGGCGGGGTGAATTCGAGCGTGAAGGGCCCGGAGGCCTGCGGGCCGTCTCCCACCGCTTCGATCACGTAGTTGCCGGCTCCGGGCAGCAACTGGTAGACCAGGCACGGATTCCCGGCGACGCCGTTACAGTCATCCGATTGACCGACCGGCGCTCCCGCGATCCCATCCCGGGCCAGGACGAGATAGCCGTCGAACGCCTCCGATCGCATCACGATCGTCACCGAGTCGAACGTGGCGCTGAAGCGGAACAGTTTGGCCGGCATCCCCGATCGGTGGGGAGACGCGCAGTCACTCGCACTCAACGAGTCCGTGATCGTCGTCCCGGCCACGATCGCTCCGACCCGACATGGATAGATGGTGAACTGCACGGGGATCCGGGTCGGATCGCCGGCACCCTCAACCAGGGCCGCAATGATCGTATCGTGGTGCACACCGACAGGGAGCCCCGCCGGATTCAGCGAGACCGAGACGGAGGACGGCGTCGTCCCGCCGGCGGCACTCAGCACGAGCCAGGCGCTCCCCCGCGCGCGCGACGCGGTCCACGCCAGGGCCGTCGGCCCGGTATGGTTGACGTCGAACGCCACCGTATGCACGTCCCGGCTCCCGACCGCGGCGGAATCGACCAGCTGCGCCGACGACAGCGCGAGACCACCCGAGTCGGGCGGCGCCACCAGTTCACCCAACTGACACGTCTGGACAAGTAGCGCCGTCGCAAGAAGGACGACGGCGGTAGCGAGACGGCGGATCTGGGTGACGGCGGGTCGGGTTATTTCACGCACCGTACAACGAACACAGGACGCAAGAGGACCGTCCTTCGTGGTGGTTTTCGCCCGCGGAGCGACACTCCCATGCTTGAGTGACCACCGACAAGACAGCAGGAAGAGTCTACACCGCGGCGCCGAGAGGCGTTAGGGGTGCACGGGGGCCGGCAGCGCAGCTGACGAAGGAGGGCTATCGCTTAGCGGTCCAGGTCCCGGCTTGGACAAGGTAGAGTTTCTTGCTTGACAGGAACGTGTACTCGAATCGGATCGAGTACGTCCCACTCAGCCGGCCGGCCACGATCTCCCCCTTCAGGATCTCGCTGAAAGAGCACTGCGTTACCTGATCCACCGCGAACGAGGGATCCTCGGTACACACGTTACGGGGCGCGAACGTCAACTGGCCCGCGCCGTTGAACGAGCCCGGCACCGAGAATCCGGCCAGCGTTTCGCTCAGCCGAAAGCTTCCGTCCGTTGGGGTTGCCGCCGAGAGATCCTCACCGTCACACACCAGGCTCCGCCCGCTGAAGTCAGCCGCCACGTTCAGACTGTCCTGCGTGAGTACCACCTTCCATCCATTGATGTTGCACGTGGCCGCCCCATCCGAGATCACGCTTTGCAGTGCGACGTCGGTCTGCCGAATGGTCGCGGAGTTCGAAGCGGTGATCGTCCAGGTGCCCGCGACGTTCGGGGGCACAAAGGGCCCGCCTGGTGTATCGTCGGTCGTGTCGCCCGGTCGCGTCGGCCCGTCGCTGCATGCGGCCAGCGCGGATAACAGTGCCAGGCACCGCGCCATCCGTAGCATGGCGAATACCTCGACTCGTTCGTCTGAGGAGCGGCGAACGTAGCAACTCCGGCTCAGCTCGGCAATGGGTGTGAGCGACCACCGAGCACGCCAGCCTGATGGTGGCTATGCCGCAGCGAGGGCGGCGGCGAGGCGGCCGGGGCGGATCATGTGCCGAATCCGAGGGTCGAGGCGGCCGCGCCTTGGCGCTCGTCCAGCGTCAGGAACGCGAGCGACGCCGGATCATCCCCGGCCAGATACAAGGCAGTGGCAAGGTGCCAGCAGTCGGCGCCACGAAGGTACCCCACGGAGAGAACCCGCGCGATCTCCGTGCTCAGGTGTCGGTCCGGAATGACCCAGTCGAGATGCTCGAGGATCGGCGGCGTTGCGACATCCACCCCCTCACGCCGCAACGCCGACATCAGCTCGGCCTCGAGCAGGCCACCGGCCAGGAGTTCGTCGCACTGGACAAGGCGCTGCCGGACCGCCTCGCTGCCTCGCTCGTCCAGCGCGACCGACACGATGCACGACGTGTCGACGTAGGCGCGCACCTAGTCCCGTTCGTCGAGGAAGCGCTTGAGTGCTCCGGGGCGTCGCGCGAGCGGCTTCAGCACCGCCAAATCAGCCGGCGGGCGCGACGCGGGCACGATGATCCCGCGCGCCTTCAGGTCGGCGATGCGCTCATCGATGGTCCTTGCCGCAGGCTCCTCGTAGGGCCGCAACTCGGCCGCCGGTTTGCCGTGGACCGTGATGACGATCCGGGCGCCTTCCCGAACCTGACGGACGAGGGCGGAGAGCTTGGCCTTGGCCTCGTAGAGGGAGTAGGTGTCGGACATGGCGAAATATAGTCTGACTAGTCAGATCAGACAATCGCGTCGGAGACCTTACGGGGTTGTGAATCCTTCGCGCCGGGCGGCCGCGCTCAAACGTCCGTCAAATGTGACGAATGCGTCGCTGACTGGTGAGCCGGCCCACTCGAGAGCGGCCGCCAGCTGCAACGCATCCGCAGCGCGCAGTGGGTGAACGCGCAACAGGCGGAGCGCTAGCTCTCGAATCGCGTCACCCGGTTGCATCTCGAACCAGCTGACCCGTACGGTCGCCAACAGGTCACGCGCGGCGACCTCCTGCTCATCCGTGAGATGCCCTTCCCGGTGCAACCGCGCGATGGCCGATGCGCACTCGATGGGCGACACCCACCAGACGACAAGTTCCGCGTCCGATTGATGCAGCGCGCGCGCTGGCTCCGTCAGCGGCTGCTGCAGGCACAGCGGCACGATGGCCGACGAGTCCCAAAACCTCACCAGCCTTCGCCACGCTCTTCGAGCAACACGGCGACGGAGCGCCCCGCGGGGTCGGGCGGACGCACGCGGGTCCAGAAGTCACGCGGCAGCCGGCGGGCCGGCGGCTTGAGCTGTCCGCTGCGCACGAGCAGGTCGCGACGGCTCCCGGTACGGGGGTCACCCTCGATGGGGGCGATGCGCGCGATCGGGCGTCCCCGGTCGGTGACGAGGACCTCACCACCCCGACGTACGATGTCGAGATAGGCACTGAGCCGCGCTTTCAGATCGGAGATCGAGGTTCGCTTCATATGACTATAATGGTCATGTGAATGTGACCTGTCAAGGTACATGTCTCTCGCCGGTACGGCGGTAGGTCGAGCCGTTCCCGCGGGGCTTGACGTCCCGAGGGACCGCGCCCTGCTTGCGCGCGTGCTCCAAGGCCGGCGCCACGGCGCGGGTTACGAACGGGACCGCGAGCGCCCGCCGACGTGTCGGGACGATCAGGCTGTCAGCGGGTTCACCACCGCGAGAAACGTGAACTGATGAAAATCGGTGTCGGCGGTCCGGATCTCCGTCACCCCGTGCTCTCGCATCAGCGCCGCCGTGTGCAAGTCGTGCACCGGATTGCCCCGCAGGCGGGGATGTTCGCGGATCAACTGTTCCAACACCTCGGCATGGCGATCCGTCTCCACGAGCAGGGCCGAGCGCGGCCCTGCGAGCGCGGCCGCAAGCCAGGCCCGGGCCGACGGGAGTTCGAGTGGTCGCGGAAACACGGAACCGTGGGTGCTGACCCGGAGGAACTCGTACACAATGCCCCAGGTGAGAAACCAGGTGCGTTCGCCCCGCCGCCAGTCGTCCAGCAGCGCGCGGGCACGTTTGTGGTCGGGGGAGTCGGGATTGACGGCGTACAACAGCAGGTTGGTGTCAACGACGAACACCGCTCAGGCCCCATCCATTGTACGGGAGAGGGCGTCGCGGTCGGCCACATCCACGAGCGGCCGCCCCATCGGGTGGACCGGAAGCGGGGGCAGCCGGCCGGCAGCCGGCTCGGCGAGCCCGCGCCGAAGGGCTTCGGCCACCACGGCGGACAGGGTCTCCCCCTGACGAGCCGCCCGGCGCTTGAGCTCGCGCATCAACGGATCCGGGATGATCAGGGTCGTCTTCATATGGAAAATCATACAACGAGTACGATAGTACGTCAACCATTAGACTGAACGACTCCGCCTGTCCGGAGCTTGAGCATGACCACACAGGTATGCTCACCTCGGGGTGGAACCGACATCGCACCCTCCCAACCTCACTCTTCCGGAACGGGCTTCTCCCTCAGGGTGGGATAGGTGATCCCGAGCTGCTCCAGCAACGACGCGTAGCGTGACGCGTCGTAGTAGAACGGCCGCATCCGGGGACGCCACCGCGCCATGATCTCCTCGTTCAACCAGACCGCCGGCTGATCGGTCGGTGAGATGAACGGGATGTATTTCGTGTCCTTGGTCTGGACGTTGTTGAAGTAGTCCCACGCCGCGTCCACGGTGACACCGTCGAGCAGGAGGTCGAGCAGAGTGCGCGCCTGCACCTTGGCGCCGGCGATAGCGCCCTGGTGCGCGATCGGCGTCGCCATGGCGATGCTGTTGGCCCAGTGGTGGCCGGGGCCACCCTCCATGTTCGACGGGTAGCGCAACGTCACCGTGGGCATGTTCCACGACACGTCCCCGATGTCGTCCGACCCGCCGCCGAGCGAGCGTGAGAGGTCGACCGGACCGGCGAGTTCCGGAATCGAATCGGCGAGACCCGTGACGTCGACGCCCATCTCCTGCTGGAACGCCTCGGCGAACCGCACGTCGTCTTCGCTCCACGCCGGCAGGCCGACGGCCTGGATATTGGCGTAGCTGATCTCCGCGACCGGTTTGCTGAAATGGCGACCCCACGCCGAGCCGACGGTCATGATCGTATCGACCGTCGTGCCGGTCATCAGCGCGGCGCCCTGCGCCATCAACACGGCCGCGTCATACTGCTCCTTGGTCAGTTCGTAGTCCCGCTCACGGAAGTAGAACCAGATCGTCGCGGTCTGCGGTACGACGTTGGGCTGGTCGCCGCCATCCACGATGATGTAGTGCGACCGCGCGGCCGGCCGCAGGTGTTCGCGCTTGAACTCCCAGGCCTGCGCCATGAGCATGACCGCATCGAGCGCTGAGCGGCCTCTCCATGGCGCGCCGGCGGAATGGGCCGTCTCACCAGTGAAGCGGAACTGCACCGACCACAGCGCGTTGCCGCCCCCGGTGCCCCAGCTCATCCCGAAGTTGTTGCTGACGTGCGTGAACAGGTTCACGTCCACGCCCGCGAATACCCCGGCGCGTACGAAGAACGCCTTGGACGCCACTTGCTCCTCCGCAACCCCCGGCCACAGCAGCAGCGTCCCATCGATGTGCTCGCGGGCCATCAGCTCCTTCACCGCGAGCGCCGCCGCGATGTTGACCGCCTGACCCGAGTTGTGGCCTTCGCCGTGACCCGGCGCCATGGGCACGATCGGGTCACGGTAGGCGACGCCTGGCTTCTGATTGGACTGCGGAATCCCGTCGACATCGGACCCGAGCGCGATGACCGGTTCGCCCGTTCCGTTGCTCCAGCGGGCCGTCCACGCCGACGGCATGCCGGCAACGCCCTTTGCGATCTCGAAGCCGTTGGCCGCCAGCAGCTCGGTCAGGTAGCGCTGCGTCTCGAACTCCTGCATGCCGAGCTCACCGAACGAAAAGAGGTGATCGATGATCTCCTGCACGAGCTTGGCCCGCGCGTCGACCATGCCGAGCACCTCGGCCTTCAGTGATGCGAGGCGGGGGTCGGCCTGCGCCGCGAGTTGAGGGGAGACGCTCGCGGCGGCGGTCAGTGCGAGAATCGCTACAAATGCGCGCCAGGTCATGGGAGTTCGAGGGCGGAAAGATATGCCTCGGTCCGCGAGCCGCAACCGCGCCAGTGGTCGTCCTGGACCCGCCGATCCGCCGACCTGCCGTGTACACGCGCCGGCCGCTCGGCTGTACTGGTACACGAGGGAGGCAGCATGCACACTCAGGCACCATGAGTTCGATCGATGCGAGCGATAGCGAACTTGTCCGACGCACCCGCGAAGGCGACCGGGAGGCCTTTGGCGTGCTCGTCACACGCTATCTCCGCCCGACGCTCGCGGTGGCCTGGGAATACGCGCCGTCGCGCGACGACGCCGAGGACCTGGTTCAAGAGGGATTCCACCGGGCCCTGCGCGGGCTCGACGGATTCGACACGCGGCAACCGTTCCGCCCGTGGCTGTTCACGATCATCCGCAACGTGGCCCGAAACGCGGCGGCGACACACGCCCGTTGGCACTCGGTCGCGATCCCGGACGAACTGCCAGCGGACGATCCCGACCCACTCGACGACGCGTATCGCGCGGAGTTGCGCGACCGGATTGGTGCGGGGCTCGACCTGCTGCCGCCAATGCAGCGCGCCTGTTTCCGCCTGTGCGATATCGAGGGATTCGAAGGAAACGAGGTCGCCGAGATGCTCGGCGTGAATGCCGCGACTGTCCGTACCCACCGCCACCGCGCGCGAGCCGCGTTGCGCAAGGCGTTGCAGGGATTGAACGACGAGAGGAAAGCCTGATGACCGCACACGACGAGCGGAGCGCCTTCGAGGCACGGGTGCCGCACGACCCGGCGTACTGGTCCGCCCTGGCGGAACGTATCACACGCTCGGCGGACCCCGTGTTTGCCGAACTCCGGGTGGGGCAAGCCTGGTGGAATCCGCTGGACCGATTCGGGCCCGCGTTGAGTATCGGGGCGATTGCCGCCGCCGCCGCGACGTTCGTTGCACTGCCGGCGGGCGGTCCCGCCGCCGCATCGAATGACGATGCCCGGCCCGAAACCGTTGCCAACCCGACCGACCTCCTGCAAAACGCGTTCATCACGCCGTCGTTGCCAGACGTGATGACCCTGATGATCCTGGGGACCGAGGAATGACCATGCGTATGTCTCTTCGCGCGCTTCTCGCCGTGTCATCGTTGACGGTCCTGGGCTTCGCGTTGGGTGTCGCCGGCGACCGCCTGTGGCTCGCCCTCCACTCCCGAGGGACGCCGCGGGCGCAGATCGTGCTCGATACCGAGCATGCCGAGCGGTTTCATGCCATGCTGGCCCACATGGAGTTGAGTGACAGTCAGCGCGTCGCCGTCGACAGCATCCTCGACCATTACCAGGGCACCGTCGAGCAGACCTGGGCATCGATGCAACCACGGTTGCAGACGACCATGGACAGCGCGCGCCAAGCCTTCGAAGCGCTGTTCGATGCGGACCAACTCGCGACGTTCCAGCAGTGGTTGGCGGCCGAGCATCGGCGCATGCACGGCACCGAGCATCCCGCGTTCCGGCATTGAGGACACGACCGATGAAGCCGTTCCTGCTGATCGTGGCCGTCGTGACCGCCGGCTCCGGCCTCTGGTTCGTGACTGCCGGTCGCTCGGACCCGCCGGCGCAGGCGCCGGCCGCTTCGGGCCAGGTCATCACCGTCACGCGTCGTGACATCGGCGCCACGGTGCTGGCCACCGGCGTCATCCGGCCCCAGGTCGGTGCGGAGGTGCGCGTGGGCTCGCGCGTGTCGGGCGTGCTCGAGCGTCTCTACGTGACCGACGGCGATCAGGTGCGCCGGGGACAACTGCTCGCCCAGCTCGATTCGGCGGAATTCGCGGCGCGCTACGCGCAGGCGGTCGCGAATCTCGAGAACGCGCGGGCCGAGAGCACCTACGCCGCCGGGGAATTCACGCGGGCCGAGCACTCCTTTCGCCGCGAGGTCATTACGGAAGCGGAGTTCGCGCAGGCGCGACGGATGCGTGACGTGCGCATCTCGATGGTGCGTCAGGCCCAAGCCGAACTCGCCTCCGCGCGTATCCAACTCGGTTATACGAACATCGTCGCGCCGATCGGCGGGGTCGTCGCCACGGTGTCGACACAGGTCGGCGAGACGATCGCGGCGAGCCTGGCGGCGCCAACCTTCGTCACGATCGTCGACCTCGATCGGCTCGAGGTGTGGGCGTACGTGGACGAGACGGATATCGGGCGCGTCGCGGTCGGCCAAGCGACCCTCTTCACGGTCGACACGTATCCCGACACGGAGTTCGACGGCACGGTGACGGCCATCCGCCCGACCGCCGAGATCCAGGACAACGTCGTCAACTACATCACCGTCATCGAGATCGCCGGCGGACACGGACGCACGCTCCGCCCGGAGATGACGGCGACCGTCAACATCATGCTGGAGCGACGGGAGAATGTCCTCGCCGTCCCGAACGGCGCCGTGCGGCGCGACCGGGAGGGCGCGTACGTGTTCGTGCTCCGCCACGAGGAACGGGCCCGGCAACCGATCAGGACCGGGTACCGCGGGCGCGACTACACCGAGGTCCTCGAAGGCCTCGACGAGCACGACCGGATCATCGCCGGATCGACCGCCCGATAACCATCCCACACGAACGAAAGTGAGAGGATGCCACGCATGCTTGCACTCGAACACGTCAGCAAGCGCTACACGAAGGGCGCCAACGTCGTCACGGCCCTCGCGGACGTGTCGTTGGACGTCGACCGCGGCGAGTTCGTCGCGGTGGTCGGACCGTCGGGATCCGGCAAGTCGACGCTGATGCACATGCTGGGCCTGCTCGACCGGCCGGACGAAGGCGTCTTCCGCTTCGAAGACCGCGACGTCCGCGCGCTGGAGGCGGATGACCTGGCGCTCATGCGGAATCGGCAGATCGGGTTCGTCTTCCAGGCGTTCCATCTCCTGCCGAAGACGCCCGCGGTCGAGAATGTCGAACTCCCGCTCATCTACTCCGACCGGGCGGATTTGTCCGGCCTCGCCCACAAGGCGCTCGAACGCGTGGGGTTGGCCGACCGCGCAACCCACCTGCCGAGCGAGTTGTCCGGTGGGCAGCAACAACGCGTGGCGATCGCGCGCGCGCTGGTCAACGATCCCGACCTGATTCTCGCAGACGAGCCAACCGGCAACCTCGATTCGCAGGCCGGCCTGGAAGTAATGGGAATTCTCCAGGAGCTGAACGACCTCGGCAAGACCATCGTGCTGGTCACCCACGACCCCGAACTGGCCAAGGTCGCGCGGCGCCTGATCCGGATCGTCGATGGCCGGATTGCGCAGGATGACGTCATCAGGGACCGGCGTGACGCACGCACCGCGCGGGGTGCGCCGGCGCAAGTATGACCAGGGCCAGGGCTGGAGAACGCGCCGCACACCTTGGACGGACGGCTACGGCGGCGATTCCCGGCGTGAACGCCGGGCTCGGCAGCGCGGTCGCGCCGACGCGCCGTGAACGGCGCCCTACGGACCCAACCACCGGAGACTCGAACGTGCCCACCACGATCCGCGTACGAACTGCCCGCGCCTCAGCCATGTTCTTCGCCCTCGCCTTCATGGCGTGCAGCGGTGGCGACGACCCCGTGCAACTGGTCTACCGGTTCGACGCCGCACCCGGTCAGGCGTTCAGCACGACGCTCAGTCAGTCGCTTGGCGTGCGGATGGGCGACCATGCGATGGATGGGACGAGGGAATTGCACGCCCGCTACCGCATCATGGCCGACGCCCCGCATGCGGGACACGACCTGCGCGCCATCGTTCGCCTGGACACCGTCCGCGCATCCCTGATCTGGGGCCCGAACGAGCAACGCATCGACACGCGTCACCTGGCGGGGCGCGAGTTCGCCCTGACCGTCGCGCCGAACGGCGGCGAGCCAACCTACGACCCGGCAAGCCTGCCCACGATGGACATGGGCCAGTTGGGAGGCGGCAGCGTCGCTCCCAGCCTGCTGATCGACTATGGATTCCCCACGCTGCCGGCGGAGCCGGTCAGCACCGGTTCCACGTGGAGCGAGACGCGAACCAGCCGGCGGCTCGAGGCCACCATCTGGGTGACGGCGAACGTCGAGACCACCTACCGCGTGACCGGTCGCGAGCACATCGACGGGACTCGCTGCCTCACGATCGCGTCGGCCTCGACCGGGACGCTGTCGGACGGGAACGCGCACGGCGACCCAGTGGCGTTCACGGGGCAACTGCACGGCACGGCGCACTGGTGTTTTGACGCCGAATCGGGCGTGCTCGTGCGGATGACCGGTGAGGAAATTACCGAAGGAAGCATCCCGAGGGACGAGGGAGCAGCCGCAACGGTCAACCAGAGCACGAAGATCGAGATCCACCATGTCGCCGGCGAGCGAGGATACCGATGAAAACGAGCCGCATGATCGCCAGCAGTTTCCGCACGATGGCGCGCTACAAACTGCGCACGTTCTTCATGATGTTGGGCACGTTGATCGGCGTGGCGGCGCTGACCGTCGTGGTCGCGTTGGGACAGGGAACCAGGACCGAGCTGTTGCACGGGATCGCGCGCATGTTCTCCGGCTCCGCGATTCTGCTGTCCGCCGGATCGGGCATGATGGGCGACGACCCGCGCGCCGGCGGCCCCACTTCCACCCTGACCCTTGCGGACATGGACGCGCTCGCGGCGGCGGTCCCGGCCATCGCGATGGCGGACCCGATGCAGATGGGCGGGACCCGCACGGTCGTGTACCAGAGCAATGCGAGTGACGTGCGGATCATCGGGCAGTCCGAGAACGCCGGGGTGGTGTGGAATCGCGGGGTCAGCCGCGGATCGTTTTTCACCGCGGCCGATGTCCAGGCCTCCGCGCGCGTGGCGCTCATCGGTGAGCGCGTGGCGCGAGACCTGTTTGCGGATGTCGACCCGATCGGCCAGCAGATTCGGATCGGGAACGTGCCGTTTCAGGTGCTCGGCATTCTGGAACCGTTCGGGATCGATCCGCACGGGCTCGACAAGGACAACGAGATCATCGTGCCGGTCACGACGGTCATGCGACGGCTGAACAACATGGATTATCTGGCGTCGGCCAAGATCCTGGTGGAGCCCGACGCGGACCTGGATGCGACGGTCTTCGCCATCGAAGACATGCTGCGCGAGCGCCACGGCCTGGCCATCGACGAGCAGAACGACTTCCACATGATCACGCCGGTGCAGGTGGGGCACATGATCCAGGCGACCAACAAGACCTTCACCGTCTTCCTCCCGATCGTCGCCATCATCTCGATCCTCGTTGGCGGCGTGGTGGTAGCGAACCTCATGCTGATGTCGGTCAACGAGCGGCGGCACGAGATCGGCCTGCGCAAGGCGATCGGCGCGCGTGCGCGTGACGTGTGGTGGCAGTTCCTGCTCGAGGCCACGCTCATCACGACGCTGGGCGGCGTGCTTGCGCTCGCCGTCGGCGCGGCGGCCCTGCAGTTCATCGCGCGTGCGATGGACACCACGCCGATCTTCCCGTGGGAGGTCACCCTCATGGGCATGGGCATCGCCGTCCTCGTCGGTGTCATCGCCGGCGTCATGCCGGCGCGGCGCGCCGCCCGGATGGATCCGATCGCGTCGCTCCGATGAGACTGCTCCGCAACGTCGCGCTGTCGCGCAAGGCGTTGTGGCGGCATCGCACGCGGACCGTGTTGGCACTCGGCGGAACGGCGGTGGGGGTGGCCGCCGTGCTCGCCATGATCGCGATCGGCGAGGGGGCGGAGCGCGCCGTGGTGGCCCGGATCGGCGCCCTGGGCCGCAACCTGCTCGTCGTCAGCGCCGGCCCGCAGGAACGCGTGCCGGGCCGGCGGGTGGCGCGCGGTGCGACGGTCCAGACACTCACCGTCGCCGATCGAGATGCGATCATCGAGCAATCGAGTCTGATCGCCCTCGCCGCGCCGTCACAGGATCGTCCGATCCAGCTCAACCTGGGCGACCGCTCCACCACCGCGACGGTGCGCGGGACGACGGTCGACTACGAGACCATCCGCGATTTCCGCACGGCGGAAGGACGCTACTTCACCGCCGAAGAGAACCGCGCGGGGATGCGCGTCGCGGTCATCGGGGCGCGCGTGCGCGACCGCATGTTCCCCGGCGAGACGCCGGTCGGCCAATCGCTCCGCATCGGACGCGTCCCATTCGAAGTGATCGGCG
This sequence comes from Gemmatimonadales bacterium, assembly GCA_036397455.1. Classification (GTDB taxonomy): domain Bacteria; phylum Gemmatimonadota; class Gemmatimonadetes; order Gemmatimonadales; family GWC2-71-9; genus JADFNB01. The sequence goes on from DASWIX010000076.1 coordinate 20,624, forward strand.
TCCTGGAGGCGAAAGGCCTCAGTATCACCGGCGGGACCGATGAGGACGCGCAGGTCATCATCCCGATCACCACCGCGTTGCGCCGCGTGTTCAACCTCGACTACCTGAGTTTGATCTACCTCGAGGTGGCCGACCCCGCGATGATGAACGCCGCCGAGTCCGAGGTCGCGGCGATCCTGCGGGAGCGGCACCGGCTGAACCGCCGGAACCAACCCGACGATTTCAGGATGCAGAATCAGAACCTCGTGTTGGCCGCGGAGTTGGAGACCGTCTCGTCGTTCCGGTTCATGATCACCGGCATGGGCGCGGTCGCGCTGGTGGTGGGCGGGGTCGGCATTCTGTCGATCATGTTGTTGTCGGTGCGCGAACGCCGCTCGGAGATCGGGCTCCGGGTGGCGGTCGGCGCGCGGCGTCAGGACATCTGGACGCAGTTCCTCGTCGAGGCGCTGACGCTGGGTGGGGCGGGCGGGCTCGCCGGACTCGGACTGGGACTCGCCGCCGCCTGGGTCGTGGCGACGTTCACCGAATGGTCGGCGGTCGTCACGATTCCGTCGGTCGTCATGGCGGTCGCATCGGCGCTCGCCGTCGGGCTGGTGTTCGGGGTCTACCCGGCACAGCGGGCCGCGTCGTGGGATCCGATCGAGGCGCTCCGGACCGAGTAGACGTCCGGGTCGGCGACCACCCGCGACCACGGCCTTCAGAACGCGAACCGGCGACCGGGGACGCACAATCGACCGGTCAACGCGGCGTCGCGCCACGTTCTCCCGGGACGGAAGTGCGAAACCGCGTGGCGCCGCAATGATCCGCAGCCCCTGGATCGTCCGGCACTATAAGACAGGTCCGCGACTGACAACGTCGTCACGTGAGGTACGGGCCAGCATGGGCCGGACGCGCCGCGCCTACGCGTGCCGGCATCCCGGCGGAACACCTGCAGGCGTTGTACGCACGAGCCATCCGAAACGCCAACCATAGGCCCAAGCGAAAACGTGGCTCACGGTCGTAAGTTAATGAATTATAGTATGTTGCGATGCAGGCATAAATTGACTACATTGCCTGCATGCAATACACGCTCCGGAACATTCCGCCCGCGCTCGACCGGGCATTACGCCAGCGAGCCCGCGCGGAGGGCAAGAGCCTGAACGCGGTCGCGGTCAGCGCCATGGCGCGGGCGCTTGGGTTCACCGAGGAAGCGGTTACACACCGCGCGCTCGACGACCTGCGAGGGTCGTGGGCGTCGGATCCGGAATGCGAGGCGGCGCTTGAAGCCCAGGACACGATTGACGAGTCGCTGTGGCCATGAGGATCGCGATCGACACGAATCGCTACGTCGATCTCTGTCGAGACGTGCCCGACGTGGCAGAGATACTCGAGTGCGCCGAAGCCGTGCTGCTCCCGTTCACCGCGTTGGCGGAACTCCGAGTAGGCTTCGCGGTCGGCAGCCGCGGTCCGGCAAACGAGCAGCGCCTGCGCCGCTTCCTGATGAAGCCCGGTGTGTCCGTGCTATTCCCCGACGATCAGACGACGCATCACTACGCGTCCGTCTTTCGTCAACTCCGCGCCCAGGGAACGCCGATCCCGACCAACGACATGTGGGTCGGCGCGCTCGTGCTGCAGCACGACCTCATCCTCTATGCGAGGGATCGGCACTTCGACCACCTGCCCCAGATCGTTCGACGCTAGCGGCGCGACTTCCAGCGCGCGCGCGTGCGCCTCGCTCACGCCGTGAAGCGCCAGTATGTCAACTCGTCCCGCTTCACCGCGTGCAACCCCGGCCGCCGATTGGGCGGCAGACCGTTGCGGACAAGATTGAACATGTCGGACACCACGGACCGATTCTCGGCGAAGTACGCGTGGTCCAGGAAATCGGTATCCATTGCCGCCGCATCCACCGTATCCACGCCTGGCACGACGACGATCTCCTCGCCGCTGTCACCGGCACGCGGGTACAGGTGAAACTTCTCCGAAGCCGCCAAGGCCTTGTCGCGTGATGACGCGTAGAGCGTCACGCGGTGCGCCGCGGCGCTCATCGCGGCGGCGAGATTGCGAAACACCTCCGCATCGATGTCCGGCGCCGCGAGAATCACTTCCTGGAACAGACGATCCCCGCGTTCGCCACCGAGCCGTTCGAGCACCTCGGTCAGGGCACGGTTGCCCATGCTATGACCGATCAGATGGATGCGTTCGGCGCCTGACCGGGCTGACACGTCCTCGAGGAAGCGCCTGAGATGCGGCGTCGTCGCCTCGATGGTGGCTTCGTCGGCGGGATAGGCGGTGAGCTTGCCCCGCGACGGCCAACTGAAGAAGAGTGGGGCGCCGGGGAAGTGCAGATCGTACGCCAGTTGGGCGGTGCGCCGCGCGGCATCGGCAAACGACGTGTTGTACCCGTGGACGAAGACCAGCGCCTCTTTGTGGTCGCCGATCCGACCGTTGACGGCGCCAAAGAACGCGTCCTCGGCCAGCCGCTCGACGAGGCGCAGCATCACGTGTTTTGCCGGGTCCTCACGGAACTCGAACTTCCACCAATGCGGCCGCGGAAGTTCCCCCAGGCGCCGGTCGGTCGGCAACGTCACGACGCACCTGCCGAGGTCCACGCGCGTCGCGCGCCAGTGCCCGTAGCGCCGTTCCGGCTTGCGACGAAACGTGCGGTTACGGGTGGTGCCGTAAAAGACCTCGACGGCCACGGCGTCTGGGGAGACCGGCGCCGAGAAACCGGAGCTCGTGTCTGTTCGAGTCGCGCCGACGGGCGGGGCGTACACCGGAGGTGCGGCACGCGGGGTGTGGGCTCCGGACGATTCGATCATGCTCTCGGCAGGGGGCGCTCCCCCATCATCGTCCCTACCGGGACCGGCGCCACCGCCATTCGCCTCGTGCGCTTCCTCCAGGTCCAGGAACACCGGGCCCGAATCGGGCCGCCTCTTGAGTTCGTCGGCTTCCCGCGTCACCTCGACATGGGCACCGGCCTCCCGCAGGCGTTCGGCCAGCGCCTCGGCCTCTTCGCGGGTCGAGCACGATGTCAGCACGTGAGGGTACACCGCGCCGCGCTCGACGACGAATTCCGCCTCGATCAATAAGGAATCAGGCGTTTGGGTGTAGACCACTACCGAATAGCGCGCCATCGCTCCACCTCCTTCGCAGGATCGCCCGAGATGGAGATGCACCTCATCCCCTCGACGTTACACGCGGGATCGACCATCGCGATCGCTGGGACGGGACTTCCTGCCTCGATGTCGTCCGCCGGAGTGACACCGGCGACGGCACGCCGGCGGATCGGCTACCCCGATAAGGCGAATTCTGACAACAGGTTACTCAACTTCGAGTACCTTGGAATTCCTGGGTCTTCGGTGTTTCGTATGGGTTGTCACAGGTCCGATGCCACACCCCGCGGAGGGGTAGGGGGCGCTCGCGAAGACCGTTGCGGCCGCAGGGGGCTCCCCACCCCCCGCCCGTGTATGCCGCGGAGGACGCTGGAACCTGTCGCGGGTGCCGCAAGCCCTCTGCGCCCTCTGCGCTCTCTGCGGTCCAACGCGGGGGGAGGGGCGATGCCGAGGAGTGTGCCCCTCCTTAACCTCGTCCAGGAAACCCGGCCAGGAACCCACACCATTCCCTGAAGACCCGGAATTTTCTTGCCCCGCCCGCCTGTTCCCAATCCCGCCAGGTGAGCGGTTTGGAGAGCAGGCACGCCGGCCGGATGTTATCATTTGAAGCCGATTCGCCGCCGCCCGATCGAGATCCAGGGAGACGCCATGAAGCCCAGCGACGACCTCACGATCATCAGAAATCGCCATCGCGTGCGCGAGCTCCGCGTGTTCCGCGAGATGGTGGATACCTACTACGAGCGATCCGCCTACGACGCGGATGACCTCCAGCGGGACTGGGAGGGTGCACAGGCCGCCCGCGCGGAGATCAACCGGATGCTCCCGCGCATTATCCAGGTGATCGAGGCGGCGCGAATCACGACCGCGGCCACCCGCGATCCCGGCACGGCCCTGGGCAAGCCCGATGCCCTGCGGCACATCTTCACGAACCGGTATGCCGGCACCGGAGGCCAGGAGGTGCTCGACATCATCGACATGACCATCGGGGTGTACGAGGCCGGCCGGTTCGGCGCACTGGCGCGCACCTTCAACCCGCTGTTCTACGCCGGGTCGATGCTCGGTTACGTCCTCGGTCTCCCCAAACGGTTCTTCGTCGCGCTCGGGTTCGGCGGTGGGTCGCGTCGCTCGCACATCCAGGCGGAAGACCTCAAGCGGCTGGAAGCAGTCGCCGAACGCCTGGCCGATACGGAGGAGTTGATCGAGACGCGCTTTGCGGAGCTGCGCGAGCGGCAGGGGCGGCAAATCGCGGAGAACGCCCACCAGCTCACGGAACTCGCCGAACGGCTCGACTTTACGGAGCGCGTGTTGACGCAGATGCGGGCGGTAAAGGAACTCCGGCCCCCTGATGCCACGACACCTGTGTGACGCCAGACGGTCCTCACCACCCTTGCGCCTTCGCCTCTCGAATGGAGTTTGCATGCCACCCATCGCCTGGAGTCGACCGTGTTACGTCTGCCCCTGATCACCTTCCTGCTCACCGTTACCCTCACGCCATCACTGGCGGCCCAGGGGACGAGGCTGCTGCGCCAACCCACCGTGAGCCAGCAAGAGATCGCGTTCACCTATGGGGCCGACCTCTGGATCGTCGCCCGTTCAGGCGGGGAGGCCCGCCGCCTGACCAGCACACCGGCCGTCGAGAGCGACCCGCATTTCTCTCCTGACGGATCACGGATCGCCTTTACCTCCAACCGCTCCGGCATGCCGCAGGTCTATGTCGTGAGCCGGGATGGCGGGGAACCGACCCGGTTGACGTGGCATCCCACTCCGTCCCTGGCTCGTGGGTGGACGCCCGACGGCAGCAGGGTGTTTTACGCTTCTGCGCGCGACGCCGCACCCCAATTCTACAACCGCCTGTGGTCCGTGGCGCGCACCGGCGGCCCGTCCACGATGGTGCCGGCACCCTGGGGCTTCGACGGTTCCTATTCCCCGGATGGCCGACGCCTCGTCGTGGACCGGATGAGCCGGTGGGACGGCGAGTGGCGCAGCTATCGCGGTGGCCAGAATACGGCGCTCACCATCCTCACACTCGGCGATCTCGGCGAGGTGATGATCCCCAACACCGACCGCGCGATGGACATCGAGCCCGTGTGGCTCGGGAACACGATCTACTTCCTGTCCGATCGTGACTGGGCCACCAATGTGTGGGCCTACGATGTGGCCGGCGGCACCCTGCGCCAGATCACCCACGAAGCCGACGTGGACATCAAGGCCCTCGCCGCCGGCGCGGGGCAACTGGTCTATGAGCACGACGGCTGGATTCATCTGCTGGACCCGGCCACCGGAGAGAGCCGGCGCGTGGACATCACGGTCCACGGCGATTTCCCGTGGGCCGAGCCGCGATGGGAAGATGTGTCGGACCGTGTGGCCGCCGCGTCGTTGTCGGCAACGGGGCAGCGGGTGCTGATGGAAGCGCGCGGCGAGATCTGGACCGTGCCGGTTGAACACGGGGATGCCAGGAACCTCACCCGAAGTTCCGCCGCGGCCGACCGGACGCCGATCTGGTCGCCGGACGGGTTGCAGGTGGCGTGGTTCTCGAGCGACGGCGGCAACTACGACCTCCTCATCGCCGCCCAGGACGGCATGGGCACACCACGCCGCCTATCGATCGCCCCGTCCAAGATGGGCTGGGACCCGGTATGGTCACCCGATGGGAGCCTCATCGCGTTCGCGGACGACGATGCCCGCGTGCGGGTCATCGAGGCGGCAACCGGGAACATCAGAACGGCAGACGTCAACGGTACGGTCTTCGACCTTGGCAACCGAGGTCTTCGGTGGTCGCCGGATTCCAAGTGGCTCGCGTATCCAAAGGTCTTCCCCAACCAGTATCACCGCATCGTCGTGTGGTCGGTGGAAAACGGAGCGGCGCGTCCAATCACGGATGCGCTGGCCGATGCCATCGCCCCGGCATGGGACCGCGACGGACGGCATCTCTATTTTCTGGCCTCGACCGACCTGGCCCTCGGATCGGGCTGGCTCAACCTGAGCAGTCTTCAGGCCGACCCCAGGTACGCACCGTACGCCATGGTGCTCAGGAACGATGACCCGACGCCGTTCCCACTCCGCAGTGATGAGGAACCGGCACAACCGCCCGGGGACGATGCCAACGCCAAGGCCGACTCCGGATCCGTCACCGTGCGGATAGACTTTGACGGCATCGCGCGCCGCATCGTGGCGTTACCGATGCCGGCCAGGCGCTACGGCACGGTGCTGGCCGGGCCCAAGGGATCGGTATTCATCGGCGAGGCGGTGGAGAACGAGCCGGGCGAGCTGTTGCACAAGTTCGTCCTGAAGGATGCCAAGGCGTCCGAATTCGCCAGCGCCGTGAGTCAGGTGTCGATTTCCGGGGACGGAAAAAAGTTGCTGTTCCGGGTCGACAGGACCTGGCGCGTGGTCGGGACCGGAACCAAACCCGAGCCCGGCAAGGGCACCGTCACCGTGGCGCTCCGCATGCAGCTCGACCGGATGGCCGAGTGGCGCCAGATGTTCGATGACGTGTGGCGCTTCGAGCGGGAGTACTTCTACGATCCCGGCATGCACGGGAACGACTGGGATGCCGTGCGTGAGCGCTACCGGCCGCTGGTCCCGTTTGTGCGGCACCGGGCCGACCTCAACTACGTGTTCGATCAGGTAAACGGCGAACTCTCGGTGGGTCACTCCTTCGTGCGCGGCGGGGACTTCCCGGACGTCGACACCATCCGGGTTGGTCTGCTGGGCGCGGACCTGGTGGCCGAGCGCGGCCGTTGGCGCATCCAGCGCATCTACCGACTCGAAAGCTGGAACCCCGGCCTGTCGGCCCCGCTGGACCGGCCGGGCCTGCGGGTGCGTGAAGGCGATTACCTGCTCCAGGTCAACGGGGTTGAGCTGACCGCCGCTGACGATCCGTATCGGTTGTTGGACGGGACGGCCGGGCGCCAGACGGTGCTGCAGTTCAGCCGCCAACCGAACGCGGATGGGGCATGGACCGAGACGGTAGAGCCGATCCGCAGTGAGTTCCAGTTGCGCCAGCGCGCCTGGGTCGAGGACAATCGTCGCAAGGTCGATTCCCTGTCAGGCGGGCGGCTGGCCTACGTCTGGGTCCCCAACACGGGACAGGGCGGCTATACCTCGTTCAACCGGTATTTCTTCGCCCAGCAAGACAAACTGGGAGCGGTGATTGACGAGCGGTACAACCAGGGCGGATTTGCCGACGACTACATGGTAGACCACCTCTCGCGCTTTTTGCGGGGGGCACTCACCAACGAGGCGGACGGCGGATCACCCATGCCGCTGCCGCAGGGCGTGCTGGGGCCCAAGGTGTTGCTCATCAATGAGGAGTCGGGATCGGGCGGCGACTACTTCCCGTGGACCTTCCGGCAATTGCAGATCGGGCCGCTGATCGGGCGACGCACGTGGGGCGGTCTGGTTGCCAACTCCTCGCCGTACCCGACCATTGACGGTGGGCGCGTGACGGCACCGTACCCCGCAGTGTACGATCCGATCAATCAACGCTACATGGCCGAAAACGAGGGCATTCCGCCCGACATCGAGGTGATCAACGACGCGCGGTCGGTAGCGCAGGGCGGCGATCCGCAGTTGGAACGCGCGGTCGCTGAGGCCCTGCGGCTGGTTGAGGCCGCGAACCAGCGGCCGCTCACCGTGCCACCGTTCTCACGCCCCTCCCGCAGACCGGGAAAGTAGGCAGCGGCGCCGGGTTGCCCCCTTCGGCAGCCCGGCTCCCCGAGGTGTCGTGGGCGTGACCGACTCATCACCGCGCTGTGCCGGTTGCGACCGGCCGCTGGACCCGGACGACCAGTACTGTTCCCGGTGCGGCACGCCGACGCCCACGAACCTCGATCCGGAAGTCACCCTCGTCGTCGATGACGGGTCGGAAGATTCGGCGTCGCTTGGCGTCGCCGCCGAGGTCCCCGACTCGGAAGCGCCACCCCCGGGGGCCAGCTTCAAGGTCCGGTTTCGGCACGTACTCGGCGCGGAATACGAACTGCTTTCCTTGATAGGCCAGGGTGGGTTCGCGCGCGTATACAAGGCACGGGACCGGCGACTCGACCGGCTGGTGGCCATCAAGGTCATTCGGCCCGACGTGGTCGACACGAAGCGCTTCGTCGAGAGCTTCCGATCCGAAGGGATCGCGTTGGCGAAGCTCCGTCATCCCGGGATCGTCCCGATCTACGACATTCGCGAGCGGGGCGGATTGATCTACTACATCATGCCGTTCGTCCAGGGGACGACCCTCGAGGAGCGGCTGGAACGGGGGCGCCTGCCACCGTACGAATCGAGACGCATCCTCAGCGAACTGACCGACGCGCTATCGGCGGCCCATCGGGCCAACATGGTCCACCTGGACATCAAGCCGGCCAACGTGTTCCTGGAGGGCGACCACCAGAAAGTGCTGCTGATGGATTTCGGGACCGCCATGGCGGTCACGGAACAGGTCGAAGAAGGGTCGCTCGGGGCGGTGGTGGGGACGCCCGCGTACATGTCACCCGAACAGGCACAGGGACTGCCGGAGATCGACCACCGGTCGGACATCTATTCGCTGGGCGCCCTCGGATATCGCATGCTGCTGGGGCGGCCCCCGTTCAGCGGGCGGGATGCCACCGAAATACTCCTGAAGCACATCAAGGACGCCCCGGTGCCCATCCGCGACATCAACCCCACCATACCGAAAGACTTCGCGGACGCCATTATGAAATGCCTGGCAAAGGACCAGTGGGACCGGTTCGCCACCGCGAAGAAACTTGGCAGTGCGCTCGACGCGGTGGAGTTCTTCACCACTCGGCGGGATACGGCACCCCAGGTGGCGTCGACGACGACGAACGTCACCATCGTGGCCATCATCGCCGTCGTCGCGCTCGTCGTCGGGCTGCTGGCCGGTCTCGTGATTGGCTAGCGGCTCTGACGAGCGCCCGCGACCCTCAGTGAAGGCCGGTACCGAAATGCGGGCGATTGCTCCGAGGTGCTGCGCGACGGCACAAAACAACTTACTTTACATTGGCACGCAGGGTTCTTCTGCGTGCGACGCGTCCCGCCCACCGACCGAATCGAGTGTCATGATCCCGCTTTCTCCGCGCGACCCCGCCTTGTTATTCGCCGTCATCTCGCTCTTGGTTGTTGCTTGCACGCAAGATGACGGACTCCAACCAACGGAGCCTCCCACTCTCGCTATGAGGTCGTCGGACCGAAGCGGTGGCACACTGGATGAGGTGTACATCAGACTCAACGAAGCCGTACCGGAGTTCGCCGGGTTGTACTTTGACTCGACGAGCACGCTGGTGCTTAAAGTGACTCGACCGGAGCGGGCGGCGCAGGTCTTAGCGTCGCTTGGTACGAATGATGCGCTTGCGGCCGTCGAAGGGGTACGGTCTGCGATCGAACACGGGCGGACGCGTTTCGAGTTCGCCGCCGTGTCGTTCCGGGAGCTGCTTGCTTGGGTAGACTCCCTATACATGCTGCGTCCGGAAGGGATGGTCTGGCTTGACGCGGATGAAATGAACAACCGGGTGGCCATCGGAGTAGAAAACAGCGAGGCTATTGTGCGTGTCGAAGCCGCAGCCGTCGGTCTCGGGATACCCCGGGTCATGTTCCAGATAGATGTCACGGGACGCCCGCGGCGGCAGACATCCCTGCGTGACCGCATCCGGCCGATACCCGGGGGGGTGAAGGCTGACGGAGCGCTCGCATGCACCATCGGGGCCAATGCCGAGACGGGGACCTCGTCCGGGTTCATCATCAGTTCGCATTGCACGCCGGGTTGGGGGGTGGTGGACGGCAGGGCGTTCTACCAGAATGCAATTGGATCGGGCAACTTCGTCGGGTTCGAGGTGGCAGACCCGCCGCTCATTCCTCCGCAGACGTACTGTAATCCGGTCATCAATCCTTCTTGCTGCTCTGCACCCGATGGGTGTCGCTACAGCGATGCGGCGTTCGTTGCGTATGCGGTCGGGACCAGCCATCAATTCGGTCTGCTCGCGCGTCCAACCAACTTCACGGGGAGCACGACGATCAACTCATCCAAGCCGCGGTTCGTCATCGGGAGCGCGCCGCTGACCATCCTGCCGCTGGGCGCCGTCGTGTACAAGAGTGGGCAGGCCGGTGGCGCCAGGACCGGCACCGTCACGGGTACGTGTTTTCGATACCTGAAGTGGTTCGACACGTCGAGGGGGGACAACGTAACAGCGGACCTACTCTGTCAGACGCAAGCGAACTACCAGGGTGCCGGTGGAGATAGCGGAGGCCCGGTGTTCACGTGGGATGGGTTGAGCGACACCGTGACGTTCCGCGGCATCCACAACGGGCTGACTTGCGACGGGTGTTTCACATCTACGCACTTCAGTCCGTGGCGGTACATATCCCTGGACTTCAGTGGCGTGCTGGAAGGTCTGAGCGTCTCCGTCGACGGTGGCGAAGGGCCCCCGGGCGGCCCAGGTTGAACTCGGAAAGAGCGAGGTTTGCATGAGGGGACGAGTCTTGGTCCGATTCGCGAGCGCCTTGGCGTTCGTGGCTGCCTGTACGCAAGGGCTCGACCCGGCCGGGAACGACGGGACGACGACCGACGCAGCCGATTTCAAATCGTTCCTCGGTTTGCCGGAGTGGAATGGGATTCTGGAGCTCCAGGTGCAAGTCCGAAGGAGTGGTGGTGAACCCATCCGTGCCGGCTCGCGGTTCCGGGAATATGGGGCGCAGGTGACTGCGAGGAACGTTGGGGCGGTTGCCCTGGTTGGTGAGACCCACCCCGACTATTGGTGGTTCCGGGCGTACGCCTCGCCGGAGCGGTCGGGTGATCCTGTGTGGAGTGGCCCCCTCTTCAACCCCCGGCAGTTTCTCGAGTCGGTGGACATCCGCCCCGGGGAATCGCGCCTGTTCATGGGCGGCGATCTCCCCGTACCCGATACCGTGCCCGCCGGAACCTACTATTTCACAGCAAGCCTGAAGTTCACGCCGGACCTTCACACATACTTCCGGACAGCGTTCTTTCCGGCAGGGCAGGCGACCGTACATCCTTAAGGAGCGGCGGTAGGCTCGAAGAGAGGCGCTCCTCCCGAACGAGCTACCGGATTCAATCTTGCCGGGGTGCCTTCTCCAATCGCTCCACAGCCGGACCATGAGTTCGGCCGGGTCTTCTCGTATGCCACGCCGCTCCGCACCCAGCACCTGCTGCAGGCGGTCCTGGTCGACTCTCGGATCGACCCCGTCGCTCAAGGCTAGGTGAGCCAGTGACGGGCCACACGGGTGGCGGTCGACTGCGATCGTGAGCACGCGGACCCATCCGGGCGCCGGCGTGAAGTGGCCAACGAGTTTCGTCGCGACCTATGATTCGACGGCCGGGACGTACCGGTTCGCGTTCTCGGGGTTCTCGACGGAATAGCGGATGGCAAGCGGGGGATGGTCGCCGGCGGGTGGAGACGGGCGGGGATGGTTTACTCGATGTGACCGAGCTGGGCGACCAACGCCGCCGCCGACCGGACCCGATTCTCCGGGTCCTTGGCCAACAGCTTCATGATCACGGCCGACAGCGCCGGCGGCACCTCGGGATTCAGTTCGCTCGGCGCAACGGCTTCCTCTTTCATCACTTTCGTGATGAGCGACACCGGCGTCGCTCCGACCACTCCAGAGCAACCGCTTGCGCTCAAGGTCATAGACGTTGGTCACGTAGACGTGACCCTTCTTCCGCGAGATCTCGTCGATGCCAATATAGATCACGCCCGAGAGATCGCGATGCGCCAACCCGTGCTCCACCCCGCCGCCACAGCCTTCGCCACCGTCCCCCACGAACACCGGAACAGCCGCGCGACCTGCTGCTACGGCAGCACCCGGGTCCACGTCGCGATCGTGACCATCAGCGCGCGCGTGAAGCGCTGCTTGCCCAGGACCCACGGCATCGCCTCGACGTGGACCCCCGCGCAGTGCTCGCAGCTGACCCGTCTCGGCTCGTAAACCAGCTCCACCGAGATCCCCCACAGCGGCACGTGGCGAAAGCGCGTGCGCGGGCGCGTGTCGCGGTACCAGCCCCGTGCTCCGCACTGGCCACAGCGCGGCCCGAAGCGCCCGTCTGGCGCCAGCTCCACCGACAAGCCCCCCGTGTCCCCCACCACCGACACGACCCGAAACCCTTGCAACTCCACCGTTGCTTTGACCAGATTTGCCACGAGCATGAGTCCCCTCTCAGATACGAAGGCGGTTTCCCAACTCCTAAGTACCTGATGGGACTCATGTTCTTCAACGTTCAGCGACCCTCATCCCGCACCGATTCGTGGGACGAACCACAAACCAATAGCGGAGGAGGGATTCGAACCCCCGACACGCGGATTATGATTCCGCTGCTCTAACCAACTGAGCTACTCCGCCCTGACTGCAATATAGTGGCCCATCGGAGGGATTCGACGCCGAACCGAGCGAGCCCGCGGGCCGCGGGCGACCCGAGGTGAGACGGGAACCGGCACGCGCATGCGTGACGGTTCACCCCCCGACACGCGGATTATGATTCCGCTGCTCTAACCAACTGAGCTACTCCGCCCAGACTCGCAATATAGTGGCGCATCGGGAGGATTCGACGCCGAACCGAGCGAGCCCGCGGCACCGCCAGTCTTCGACCCTCGGACCGTCCTTCGAACCGTCTTGGCTACGGCACCACCTTGTACAACGCCTCGCCGTCACGAATCATCCCGAACCGCTCGCGCGCCACCCGTTCCTGGGTCGTCGAATCCGTTTCCAGCGCTTCGGCAACGACCGAGAGGCTGTCGAGTTCGACGTACAGCCGATTGAGCGCGGCCTGTTCCGCGGACACCGAGCGCCGCAGTTGCCACCAATCGAGCGTCGAGTACTCGCCGCCCATGAACCCGAACGCCAACCCAGCGGCCAGCACGATCAGCGCGGCGAGGCGGGCGCGGCTCACGACCCGAAGATCCGCCTGCCGGGATAGTGCCCGACATCGTCGAGCTGTTCGGCGATGCGCAACAACTGGTTGTACTTGGCCACGCGATCCGTGCGCGACGCGGAGCCGGTCTTGATCTGGCCCGCGCCGGTCGCAACGGCCAGATCCGCGATGAACGTGTCTTCGGTCTCGCCGGACCGGTGCGAGATGACCGTGCCGTAGCCGTTCAACCGCGCCAACTCGATGCACTCTATCGTCTCGGTGAGCGTCCCGATCTGATTCACCTTGATCAGGATCGCGTTGGCCGCGCCCTCGGTGATCCCGCGGACGAGCAACTCGCCGTTCGTACAGAAGATGTCATCCCCGACGAGTTGCACCTTCTCGCCCAGCGCGTCGGTGAGCCGCTTCCAACCATCCCAATCGTCTTCCGCCAGCCCATCCTCGATGGAGATGATCGGATAGGCATCGCACCACTGCTGGTACAGCGCGATCATTTCGTCGGCGGACCGCGTGGACTTGTCACCCTTCTTGAAGACATAGGTGCCGTCTTCGTAGAGCTCGCTCGCGGCGACGTCGAGCGCGATGGCCACGTCGTCACCGGGAGCATAGCCCGCGCGGATAATGGCCTCGACAACCACATCCAGCGCCGCTTCGTTGGAGGGCAGCATGGGCGCGAAGCCCCCCTCGTCACCGACCGCCGTCGACAATCCCTTTTCCGCCAACACGTTCTTGAGATGATGAAACACCTCGACGCCCATGCGCAGCGCCTCCTCGAACAGGTCCGCGCCCACCGGCACGATCATGAACTCCTGGGCATCGACGTTGTTCGATGCGTGCGCACCGCCGTTGAGGATGTTCATCTGCAGCACGGGCAGCAGGTGCGCCATCGGCCCGCCCAGATAGCGGTACAACGGCTGATCGTAATGCGCGGCGGCGGCGCGGGCGGTGGCGAGCGAGACGGCGAGGATGGCGTTGGCGCCGAGTTTGCTCTTGTTGGGGGTGCCGTCCAACTCCAGCATCGCGCCGTCGACGACGATCTGTTCCGAGGCGTCCATGCCCTCGAGCCTGGGACCGATCTCCTCGTTGATGTTGCGTACCGCGTCCAGGACCCCCTTGCCGAGGAAGCGCGCCTGATCTCCATCGCGCAGTTCAACCGCCTCGTTTCCCCCCGTTGATGCGCCACTCGGCACCGCCGCGCGTCCCGTCGCGCCGCTCGCGAGCACCACATCCGCTTCCACGGTGGGATTGCCGCGCGAGTCGAGGATCTCGCGCCCGGTTACGTCGATAATAGTCGTCATGGATCACTGAGGACGTTCGTGGATCGCGGCGTTCGCCGCGCGTGTGTGGTCATGGAATGCGGAAGCTAACGGCCCTCGTGCAACGTCGTCAACGCGCGTGACGCCCGCGCCCACACCGCGGCCGCGGCAGCGGACTACCGCCGGATCATCACGTGCGCCCAGGGCTTGCCCGCTTCCATGAGCCACGGCCGATCGACCGCCGGACGCGTCGAGATACCGAGTGTCGCTTCGGTCGCGTAGGGGACGTAGAGCACGTACAGCCCACTCCCGTTCAGTTCGCCGGTGGTGCCGTCGAACGCGTCGTCATCGCCGGTGATGGAGTAGAGCACCGCGGCGCGTTCGGGCATCGGGAGCGCGCCCGCCGCGATCTCCGCCTCGCGCATGGCTTTGATCTCCGCCGTGTTCTTGCCTTCGGCTTTGAGCGCCCGTCCGCGCGCCATGAACGGCGCGAGCGATTCGTGATAGCAGGCGACGTGCAGGCCTTCCTCCGCGGGATCGTCGGCCAGACACTCCATGCCGTTGGAACCACCCCGCAGCGTGACGAGCGCGCCGTCACGGTAGCCAAGGACCGCGGCGCCATCGCGCATGGGCGCCGGCAACGCGGAGACGGCCTCGGCGATCTGCCGTGCCGCCGGCTTGTCCTGGGCCGCCACGGCTGACGTTGCCACAACGAGCATGGCTATCGGGAAAGCGGGGGCGCGTACCATAGGGTTGATCGCTCCATCGGGGTTGGGGCCACGACACGAAGCGGAAGATACCAACAGCCGTCCGGCCAGGCGAGCGCTCGCCGTGGGGACCGACGCCTGCACTACCCGGGCGACGAGACTTCGATCGAATCCCGCGTCCGCGCCCGGTCGCGTAGCGTTTCGATGGCCGCGCGGGTTTCGCGCAGCAATTCGTGACGATCGTCGTAGGTCAGGCCCGCGGTTTCAATCGGCGACCCAAAGAACAACGTGACGGGATGGGGCCGCAGCAACACGGAGCCCTTGGGGAGAATGTTGAACGTGCCGGCGCAGTACACCGGGATCACCGGCACCTGCGCGGCAATCGCGAGGACGAACGGCCCTTTCTTGAACGGCAGCATCTCGCCGGTTCGGCTGCGCGTGCCTTCCGGAAACACCACCGTGTTGAGTCCGTCCCGAATCCACAGCGCGACCTCTTCGTACGCGTCGAACGCGGCCGCCCGGTTCTGTCGATCGATGTAGATGTGACCGGCGGCCTTCATGGCCTGACCGAGCAACGGGATCGACGCCATTTCCTTCTTCGCCACGAACCGGAGCGTACCCGGCACGGTGCCGGCGAGCGCCAGGATGTCGAAGAACGACTGATGATTCGACACGTAAATGACCGGCCGGGGGGTGGGCACATTGCCGTATCCAACCAGCGTCACCGGGGTGCCCGCCGCGCGCAGCAGCCCGCGCGACCACTGACGCGCGGCCTGGTCGTAGATCCCGTCCGTACGGTGTTTCACGCCGAACAGGGCGGCCACGATCGCGGCCGTCCCCCAGAACACCGTCAGGACGAGAACGGTCGGATAGTACAACAGGGTACGCAGGAGCATCGGCTAAAAGTGGGAGAACCCGTGCGGCGGGGCTACCTCCCGACCTTCGCGCTCGAGCCGCACACCGGTGCCGCTGTCGATGGTCCCAATACGCGAGAGGGGGATCCCGAACGTCCGCCCAAACTCGCCCGCCGCCTCCGACGCGACCTGGGCGGGGAGTGCGACGAGCAGTTCGTACTCCTCGCCGCCCAGCATCGATTGCCATCGAGTCACGTCGGGGTAAAGCGGCACCAGATCCGTCACGATTGTGCACCGCACCGCGGAAGCGGCCGCCAGGTGGCCGGCGTCCCCCAACAAGCCGTCGCTCAGATCGATCATCGCTTTCGCGCCGCGGTCGCGTAGCCATTGACCGGGCCCGATCCGCGGCTCGGGGGTCGCGAACCGGGCGCGGTGTCCAGCCTCCGGTTCCTCCCCAGCTTCCCACGCGGCGATCGCCTCCGCCGGCCCGCCCAGCGCGCCGGTCACGAACACCAGGTCGCCGGGCTCCGCCCCAGCCCGCAACACCGGGCGCGTCACCGTCCCGACCACTGTGCAATCGACCACGATCCGGTCGGCACGTACCAGGTCGCCGCCCCAGACCACGGCCCCCGCGGGCGCGGCCACCGCGGCAACGCCTTCCATCAATTCCTCGGCGAGGGCAAGATCGTCGGCGGGAACGGCCACACTGGCCATGACCCCTATCGGCTGGGCGGCGACCGCGGCCAGATCGGACAGGGCGGCGGCGGCGGCGCGCCACCCGATTTCGCGCGGTGACACCCAGGCGCGGCGAAAGTGGGTGCCTTCCACCGACATGTCAGACGAGATCGCGACACGCGCGTCACCGAGCTGCACGATGGCGGCGTCATCGCCGGCGGCCGCTACGCGAGACCCGAGCCGCCGCCAAATGGCGCGGATACGGTCGAACTCGGCGCCCGGGCCAAGCGGCGTGTGCAACGGATCATGCATCATGGAAGCAGTGCCTCCCGCGCGAACCGCACCAGGCCCGTTTCGGTCGCCACCCAGAGGTAGGGACCCGCCACCACCAGCCCGCGCACCGATCCCGGGACATCCGCGGGTGCCCGGAAGATCTGATAATCACGCTGGCGAAAGCGATAGAACGCGATGCCGCCCTGGGCACCGATCCACACCCCGCCGCGATCACCGGCCAGCGCGAAGATGGGTCCGATATCCGAACTCACCAGGCGTTCGACCTGCCATGTCCCAGCCGGCGCGCGCCAGACGATCCGATCGATACTCGCCGCCACGACGGTATCGGCGGCGTGCGTCACGGCCACGATGGCGACCGTGAGGTCGACATTCGACGCGACCTCGGTCGGCACGAGCAGGTCACTTCCCGGCGCGGCCATGGCGAGGCCGCTGGTGGTGCCGACCCATACCGTGTCTCGCGCCGCGGACAACGCCAGCACCGGGACGCGTGTTTGGCCCGCCGAGGCGCCGACGCCTCCCGCGGGAAAGAACGCCAATCCGAACGCGGTACCCACCCAGACACCGGACGGGCCCTGGGCGAGCGCGTACGTGTCGCGATCGGGCAGTCCCTGAGAGGTGCCCAGCCGGCGCGTGCCGCCATCCGGCCCGAAGACGACCACGCCGGCGTCGGTCGCGGCCCAGACCTCATGCTCCCGCGCCATCAAGGCGCGAACGCCGTTGAACCCCAGGCCCGTCGCGCGCGGCCCCTGGACCGTCTCGAAGCGCTGCAAGTCATCATCGACGAAGGTGAACCCCGAGCGGCGGCTGCGATGGTCGGTACCGACCCAGACGCCGCCGGGGACCGTAACGACCGCGCCGACGCCCTGGTCGAGCAGGCCGAACGGCACGCGCTCGAGCTGCGCAGTCAGCGGGTCGAGGTGGACCACGCCGAATCCATCGGTGCCGAGGTAATAGTCGCCCACGATCGGCGCGCGCGCGGCGCTGGTGTAGCGGTAGGTTCGCAGGCGGTCGTCCGTGAGGACCGATGCGCGCATCGCGTCGGCGACCGGTTGCGCGGCAAGCACGGCCTCGACGGACATCGATCCGCGACGTCGACCGGGCGGCGGCAGATTCCGGCTCGGCGCCGGAATGAACGACCCACGCGCGAGAAACGCCCACCCGGTTCGGCCGCGCAGGTAGATCCCGTTGAACGGGTCATCCCCGTCGTACAGCAGTTCTTGCACGCCACCCGGTACGATCATCGACTCGAACTGTCGAAACGCGGGACGGTATTTCGTGAGCCCGTTGCGGGTGGCAAGCCAGACTGATTCATCGGCGGGATCGGCCAGGACGGCATTGACGCGTTCGGTCGGATACCCGTCGACGACCGTGGCGGGCGCGTCCCAGCGATGAAACCGCCGATCGTAGATGGCGAGTCCGTTGGGCGTTGCCACGAACAGGTGCGATTCCGACACGGCGAGCGCATCGACCGTGCTGAAATCCGAGACGACCGAGCGGTGTTCGGGGCGCCAGACCCGACTCCCCTGCGCGTGGGGATGCAGCGCGACCGCGATGGCCGCGACAGCGAGGACCGGCGGCACCTACGCGACCGCCGGGGCGTCGAGCGCGACGAGGATGGGCGGCGCCGGCGGGCGCTGGTCGTTCCACGCCTGCCACACACCCGAAAACGCGGCGGCCACGTCTTCGGGCCGCGTCGCCCGGACGCCGAGTGGCGCCGACGCTCGCTCCGCGGCGCGACCCAATGCCTGCGCGCCGAGCGCCGCGGCATCACCGGGCGCCAGACCCCGCGCGAGCCACGCCCCGATGCAGCCAGCGAGCAGGTCGCCGCTGCCTCCGGTTGCGAGCGCCGGATTACCCGCGGCGACGACGCGGGTGCGCTGGCGTTCCGCGATCACCGTGGGCACCCCTTTCAAGAGGACGGCGGCACGACCGGACACCTGCACCACCGCCGCCATCGCCGCTGCATAGCGATCGGTCCGCGCGAGGTCGGCGAGCGCCGGGAACTGGGCCGCGAATTCGCCGGCGTGCGGGGTCAGCACGCGCGGCGCCTCTCCCAGACCCGCCACGTCCGGGACGTGCAGCGCGTCGGCGTCGATCACGATCGGCCCGGCGCAGCGCGTCACCACGGCGCGGGCAAACGCCTCGCGCTCCGGGCCGCGGCCCAGCCCGGGCCCCAGCACGATGGCATCCGCCCAACTCATGGCCTCGATCAACGCGGGCTCCGGGTTCCCGGCGAGCGCGGTCGTGAGGGTGAGCGCATCGGGGAAATTCGTCTGCGCCGCGCGGACCGACTCTGCATCGAGCGCCAACTTCACGAGGCCGGCACCGGCGGCAAAGGCCGCGCGCGCGACGTGCATCGCGGCACCGGCCATGCCGCGACCGCCGCCGATGACGAGCAGGCGACCGCGCTCGCCCTTGTGCATCGAGGCCCCGATGGATGGGACCACGCTGCCCGCCCACCGATCGGTGACGAAGCCGGGGCACTCGGCCCCGGGCGGCGGAAAACCGATGTCGACCACCACCACTCGGCCGGCGGCGTGGCGGGCCGCCAGGTGGCCGCGCCGAAACCCGCCGAACGTGACCGTGAGCGCCGCCGTGAGACGACTGTGGTGCTCGCCGCTCGTCAGGTCGAGGCCGGTGGGCCCATCCACCGCCGCCACCGGTGCGCCGTGCGCGCATAGGCGGTCGACGAGATCCGCCAGCGGCGCTCGCGGCGCGCCGTTCGCCCCGGTACCGAGCAGCGCGTCAACCAGCACGCCGGCGGGCGGCCACGGCGCGGCCGGATCGAGCAGGGCGACGCCCTGCTGGAGCGCGAGGGTGCGGTTGGCCTCGCAGTCGGGCGACCGCGCGGTCGAGACGTCGGCGACGGAGACCCGCACGCCGGCGGCGTGCAGGGCGCGGGCAATCACCCAGCCGTCGCCGCCGTTGTTCCCGGGGCCGGCCGCCACGATGACGCTCCGGGCGAGCTGGTCGGCGAAGGTCTGCGCGATGATCCCGGCCGCGGCACGGCCCGCGGCCTCCATCAGCACGCGACTGGGGATCTGGGCGTGTTCCCGCGCCTGCGCATCCCATGCCGCCGCCTCGGCGGCGGTGAGCACGGGAACGGATCGCGGATCAATCACGATGTCGTCGGTCGGGTTGGCTGCGGCGCGCCGTCACGCGGCGCCGCGGCTTAGGGAATACGCTGCTGGCCGCGTCCTACTTGAAGCTCTGCCCGATGGCACGCCCGAGCGAGATCTCGCCGTTGTCAATCCGGAGGTTGAAACCGCACTCGGGATTGGTGCATACCCACGCCTTGTAGGTGATGGGCGCCCCGTCGCGCCCGTAGTCGGAGAGCGGGATGAGCACGCCGGCGTTGCATTTCTGACACCCCGGCCAATCCTTCGCTTCCATGATTCCCCCTTGCACGCGTACCCAGGTGGCTAGCGATCGCAGCCGGCTCCTTCCACCCCCGACCACGGATAATGCTGCTCCAGCGCTTCCGGGAACTGGTACACCTCCTCAAAATCTTCGATGCGATCCTCCGGCTGCCCAATCAGCAGGCCGATCTCGATCAGCGTGTAGACGACGTGTCCGATGTCCCTGGTGCTGTGGATCCCCCAGTGCCCGAAGACGCTGCGCGCCGTCAGGCCAAACTGCTCGCGCGCGAAATCGCGACACCCCCAGGCCAACTCGTCGCCGGTAACATGGCCCCGAACGGGGCGATGTTCCTGACAATACTCGAGTGCCGCGAGCACGAACAGGTACGCACGCGGGTCGTAACGCCCGTCGCGTGCCTGAATCTGATCGACGATCTCGTCGGCTAACTGAAGCTGGAACACACTACTAAGGTGAGACGGAGAGGGCCCGTGAGCAAGGGCGGTTTCACTCGGTTGCGCCCGCCGCCGTGGCGTACATCGGGTACGCGGCCGCCAGTTCACGCACGCGGGCGTGGACCCGCGTGAGTTCGTCGGGGTTCTCCCGCTCCCGCACCGCCGTATCGATGAACTCGCCCACCTGTCGCATTTCCGGTTCCGCCATCCCGCGGGTCGTGAGCGCGGCGGTCCCGATGCGGATTCCGCTGGTGACGAACGGCGATTCGGGATCGCCCGGCACCGTGTTCTTGTTGGTATGGACGCCAACCGCGTCGAGCGTGGCCTGGACCCCTTTCCCGGTCACCCCCTTGGACCGCAGGTCGACCAGCAAGATGTGGCTGTCGGTTCCGCCGGACACCAGGGTGAATCCGCGCTCGGCGAGCGCGTCGCCCAGCGCGCGGGCGTTCCGCACGACCTGTTCCGCGTACAGCCGGAACTCGGGGCGCAGCGCCTCGGCAAACCCTACCGCCTTGCCGGCGATGACGTGTTCGAGCGGCCCGCCCTGCGTGCCGGGGAACATCTTCCTGTCGACCGCCTTGGCGTATTCCTCGCGGCACAAGATGAATCCGCCACGGGGGCCGCGCAGGGTCTTGTGGGTCGTGCTGGTCACGATGTCCGCGTGAGGGACGGGCGACGGATACGCGCCGCCCGCCACCAAACCGGCGTAGTGCGCCATATCGACGAGGAACACGGCGTCGACCTCCCGCGCGATCGCGGCGAACGCGGCGAAATCGATGATGCGTGGATAGGCGCTGGCGCCCGCGATCAGCAGGTTGGGTCGGAACGCCAAGACGGCATCTCGCACCCGATCCATGTCGAGCCGGCCAGTGACCGGATCCACGCCGTACTGGGCCGCCTGGAACAGCTGGCCGCTCGCGTTCACCGGCGATCCGTGGGTGAGATGGCCGCCGTGAGACAGTTCCATCCCCATGAGCCGGTCGCCCGGCGCGATCACCGCCAGGTACGCGGCCATGTTGGCCTGGGACCCGCTATGCGGCTGCACGTTCGCGTGCGCCGCGCCGAACAACTCCTTGCATCGCGCGATGGCCAGGCGCTCGACCTTATCGACCACCTCGCACCCGCCGTAGTACCGCTTGCCCGGATAGCCTTCGGCATACTTGTTGGTCAGTTCGGAACCGACCGCTTCCAGCACGGCGCGCGACGTGAAGTTCTCGCTCGCGATCAGCTCGAGCCCCTCTTCCTGCCGGTCCAACTCCTGTTGCACCAGCTCGGCAATGGCCGGATCGACGTCGGCGAGGTGTACGCGGTTCATGGTCAGATCCTGTGAGGTAGACCGCGGGCCTGTTCGGCCGCGGCCACGCGTTCCTCGGCGATGTGGTCGGCGGCCTGATACGACGGGATACCCTGTTCGCGCGCCCGTTCGAGAATCCGCAGGATCGTATCGTAGATCTCGCCCGCCTTGGTGTGCGCCCGCTCCTTACTCCACCCCTCGACCTCGCCGTTCACGTTGATCAGGCCGCCGCTGTTGATCACGTAGTCGGGCGCGTAGATGACCCCGCGTGCGCTCAATGCGTCGCCGTGACGCGCGTCGGCGAGCTGGTTGTTGGCCGCCCCGGCCACGATGGCGACCTTGAGGACGGCGAGCGTGTCGTCGTTGACGACGGCGCCGAGCGCGCACGGCGCGAAGATGTCGGCGTCCTGCCCGTAGATGGCGTCGGTCGCAACCGCGGTCGCGCCGAATTCCTTCACGACCCGCGCGACCTTCTCGTCGTCGATATCGGTCACGATCAGGCGAGCGCCTGCTTCGTGCAGGTGCTTGCACAGATAGTACCCGACGTGGCCACAACCCTGGACGGCCACCGTCTTGCCCGACAGATCGTCACTGCCGTAGTGGAACTTGGCGCACGCCTGCATCCCGCGGAACGTGCCGAACGCGGTCACGGGCGACGGGTCCCCCGACGCGTCGGCAAGTCCCACGACATGCGTGGTTTCCTGGCGAATCCACTCCATGTCCTGCGTGCCGGTCCCGACGTCCTCGGCAGTAATGTACCGACCGGCCAACGCATCGACGTGCCGGCCGTGCGCCCGAAAGATCCCTTCGCGGTCGGTGGTACTGTTGTTCCCGATGATCACGCTTTTCCCGCCCCCGAGGTTCACGCCGGCGACGGCCGCTTTGTAGGTCATCCCCCGCGCCAGCCGCAACACGTCGCGCAACGCCTCGTTGTCGTTCCGGTAGGCCCAGAACCGCGTGCCGCCAAGCGACGGGCCGAGGGCGGTATTGTGAATGGCGATGATGCCCCGATAGCCGGCCACCGGATCGTACCAGAAGCTGACCTGCTCGTGATTGTATACCGCGAGCTTGTCGAACACTTCGGCGGCCCGCGCCGTTACCGCGGCATTGGGATCCTTGAGATCTGTGCTCACGTATCACTCACTTGCTGTAGAGGTAAAACCCGTGACCGCTCTTACGACCGATGCGGCCGGCGGCAACCATCTTACGCAGTAACGGACACGGACGGTACTTGTCGTCCCCCAGCCCGCGGTGCAGCACGTCCAGTATCGCCAGACAGACGTCCAAACCGATCAGGTCAGCCAGGGCCAGCGGCCCCATCGGGTGGTTCATGCCCAGCTTCAGCACCGTGTCGATCGCCTCGGGTTGCGCCACCCCTTCCATCACACAGTAGACCGCCTCGTTGATCATCGGCATGAGCACCCGGTTCGACACGAAGCCGGGATAATCGTTCACCTCGACCGGGGTCTTGCCGAGCGCGCGCGCCAGCTCCATCACCGTGGCCGTCGTCGCCTCCGATGTGGCCAGCCCGCGAATCACCTCGACCAGGACCATGACCGGCACCGGATTCATGAAGTGCATGCCGATGACCCGGTCCGGCCGCCGCGTGCGGGCGGCGATCTCCGTGATGGAGATGGACGACGTGTTGGTGGCGAGGATGGCCTCGTCACCGGCCGCGCGATCCAGCTCCTCGAAGATCGCGAACTTGAGGTCGGGACGCTCGCTGGCCGCTTCCACCACAAGTTCGGCGTCGCTCACCTCGGCAAGCGACCCGGAACTCGTGATGCGCGCCAGCGCCGCGTCCCGATCGGCTTCCGTGAGCGCGCCCTGCTTGATCTGCCGATCCATGTTCTTGCGGATCGTCGCGAGCGCCCGCTCGAGCTGTGCCGCGTCGATATCGACCAGTCGCACCTGGGAGCCGTTCAGCGCGAACACGTGCGCGATCCCGTTGCCCATGGTGCCCGCGCCAACCACCGCTATGCGCTTCACACCGTCACCGCCTTCGCGTTGGAGAGCCGTCGCGTCCACCACCACAGCGCACCGCCAAGCACGATCGTCGCGACCAACCCGCCCTCCGGCCCGAACCGGCCGCCGGTGAGCCAATCGCGCGAGCCGGAATAGTACTCCAGCGTCGGCAACCCGAACCGCAACCCGCTCACCGGGGCGTCGGCGCCGAGCACCAATCCGACATTCCATCCAAGGTGCACGCCAAACGCCGCCGGCAGTCCGCCCGGTCCAAAGAACACGGCGCTCAGCAGCAACGAGGCCAGCGCAATGTTCACCAACGCCAGAACCGAGACGTCGGGGTTGCCCAGATGCGCCACCGCGAACCCAACCGCCAGCACCACACTCCCGCCGACCCGCCCCACCGCCTCGGACAGCCGTGCGAGCGGGAACCCCCGGAACAACAACTCTTCGAGCAGGGCCGCGAGCGCCAGCGCAACGGCAACCACCGCCGCGACCGTCACGTAGCCTTCGCCCGGCGCCGGACCCACCAACAATCGGGCGCCGCCCACGACCGCCAGGAGCAGGGCCGCGCCTGCCAGTCCGACCCCCCACAGCCACCCGCGTCCGAACGCCCGGCCCACGGACCCGCCGGTCAGCAGCCGCAGGCGTGCCGGCGACCAAGCGGTGCGGGCCACGAGCACCGCGTACACGATCCCGATCCCGGCGAGCCCCGGGACCACCGCACCGATGACGCCGCGCCCGGCGCTCGGGGATCCCGACTCGGCGACCAAAACATCCTGCAGGACGGTCAACCCGTACCCGACCACGGAGAACGCGATGTAGAACCCCGCCAGCGCGAGTACCGCACGCCCGGCGTCGGCCGCTCGGCCCTGAAACGACAACGCGCGCCCTGCTAGGAGCGCGCGCGTGTCATCGCCGGACCAACCCGCCGGATCAGGAGTCCGGCGACCGCAAGCTTGACCAGGTCCCCAACCAGAAACGGCAGCGAGCCGGCCCGAATCGCGATGGCGAGATCGCCGCCGAGTATGGCGAGCTGGGCCACTCCGCCGGCGTGGATGACCAGGGTCCCCCCCACCAGTCCGAGCCCCAACCGCAGCCACGATCTGGCATCGCCGATGACCCGACCCGCCACGGCCGCCGCGAGTGGAAACGCGAGCAGATATCCGCCCGTCGGCCCGAACAACCGGGCTGCGCCCACGGCGCCGCCCGGTGCGAACACAGGCAGCCCGAGCGCGCCCATCACGAGATACGCCGCCAGGCTCGCCGCACCGAGGCCCGGACCCAGCAGCCCGCCGACGATGAGCACGGCGGGCACCTGGAAGGTGATGGGTACCGGTGTCAGTGGCAGCGCGATCTGCGCGCCGAGGGTCACCAGCAACGCCCCTGCCACGGCCAGCGTCATCCGCTTGAGTGCGCCACGCGGCGTCACGACGCGGGTTGATTCGGCGATCTCGATCATGCGCGCTCCACGCTCAGGGCCACCGCGTTGCCGCCGCCTAGACACAGCGTTGCCAGCCCGGTCGACTGGCCGCGGTCCTGCAAAGCATACAGCAGCGTGGTCAGCACGCGAGCACCACTCGCCCCGATCGGGTGCCCCAGCGCCACCGCGCCACCGTGCACGTTGACGCGCTCCCAATCCCATCCCAGACCCGCTCCATCGGCGAGCGCCTGCACGGCGAACGCTTCGTTCGCCTCGATCAGATCGTAGGTGTCGATGGACGTTCCCGCCTGCTGCATCAGGCGACGAACCGCCACGATGGGGGCGAAGAACAAATCCTTGGGCTCGCCGCCGCCGGTGGCATAGCCGGTGATACGGGCCATGACCGGCAACCCGTGCGCCTCGGCAAATGCCTGCGAGGCCACCACCAGCGCACTGGCGCCATCGTTCAATCCTGGCGCGTTGCCGGCCGTCACGGTGCCGTCCTTCTCGAACGCCGGCTTGAGCGTCGCGAGCGCTGCGACCGAGGTGTCCTTGCGGGGCGATTCATCGGTATCGACGACGGTCGTGCCCTTGCGGGATGCGATCTCCACCGGGACGATTTCGGCGCTGAACTTCCCCCCCGCGATGGCCGCGACCGCTTTCATGTGACTTTCGTACGCGAAGGCGTCCTGGTCTTCGCGACTGACGCACGCCTTCTGGGCGGTGTATTCGGCGTGACTCCCCATGTGGCAGTCGCCGAACGAGCACCACAGGCCGTCGTGGACCAACCCATCGACCATCTGCTGGGTGCCGAATTTCACGCCGCTGCGCATCCCGTACACGTAGTACGGGACCTGTGACATCGATTCCATGCCGCCGGCGACCACGCACTCGGCGTCGCCCGCCTTGATGGACTGCGCCGCGAGCATGACCGCCTTCAACCCCGATCCACACACCTTGTTGATGGTCAGGGCCGGGACCTCCCCGGGGATGCCGGCATGGATCGCCGCCTGACGCGCCGGCGCCTGACCGGATCCACCCTGCACCACGTTCCCCATGATGACTTCGTCCACCGCGCCCGGTTCCACCCGCGCCCGCCGCACGGCTTCCCGGATCGCCACCGCCCCGAGACGTGGGGCGGGCAGCGTACCCAGCCCACCGAGGAATCGCCCGATCGGCGTCCGCGTGGCACTGAGGATGACCGGGATACGATGCGTATCTGACACGGGACTTCCTTGATGGTGAGGTGAGTAGGTCGCCGCCGACTGACGGCCCACGTCGCCGGACCCGCGAACCCGCTGAAAGCTAACGGGCCGTCATGGGTTGGCTCAACCCGACCCGGACGGACTCAACGCGCGGGTCGCGATCTGATCACGCACCTGGCCGAGAAAATCGTCGACGGCAACCACGTCCTGTTTTCTCCCCGTACCACGAATACGCACGGCGACCGTTCCCTGTTCGACCTCGCGGCGACCGACCACCCCCATATACGGAACCTTCATCATCTCGCCATCGCGCACCCGGTAATTGAGCGTTTCCGAACGGTCGTCGACGTGGACCCGGATACCCGCCTCGCGAAACCGGGTGGCCATCGCGCGCACCGCGTCCGTCTGTTCGTCGGTAATCGGTAACAGCCGCACCTGTTCCGGGGCGAGCCACACCGGGAACGCCCCCGCGAAGTGCTCGATCAGAGTGCCGACGAATCGCTCCAGGGTGCCGTAGATGGCCCGGTGGATCATCACCGGCCGGTGCGGCCGGTTATCGGCGCCGGTGTACTCCAGCTCGAAACGTTCCGGCAACTGGTAATCGAGCTGAATGGTGGCACCCTGCCATTCCCGGCCGATGGCGTCCTTGAGCTTGACATCGATCTTGGGACCGTAGAATGCCCCGCCACCTTCATCCAGCCCGTACGCGACGCCCCGGCGGTCGAGGGCGGCCCGTAACGCGGCTTCGGCAATGTCCCACGCCGCGTCCTGGCCGATCTTCTTCTCCGGCCGGGTCGAGAGGTCGAGCCGGTACGCGAATCCGAACGTCTGGTTGAGCACCAGATCCACCAGATCGAGCATGTCGAAGATTTCGTCCTCGATCTGGTCTTCGCGGCAGAAGACGTGCGCGTCGTCCATCGTCAGTCCGCGAACGCGCAGCAACCCGTGGAGCGTCCCGGACAGTTCGTTGCGATACACGTTCGCCACCTCGGCCAGCCGGATCGGGAGATCGCGGTACGACCGTTGACGCGACGCGTAAATCAGCGTGTGCATGGGGCAGTTCATCGGCTTCGCGCGGTAGCGCACGTCCTCCGATTCCCCTTCGCCCGCGGCCATGGGGGGGAACTGGACCCCCTCGTACAACGGCAGATGGCCGGACCGGATGAACAGGGCCTCGCGGGTCACGTGGGGCGTATACACGAGGTCGTAGCCGCGCTTGAGAATCTCGTCTTCGATGAAGCGCCGCAGCTCGAACTGCAACGTGGCCCCCCGAGGATGCCACAGAATCAGACCCGGGCCGACATCATCCTGAATGCTGAACAAATCGAGTTGTTTGCCCAGCACGCGGTGGTCGCGCTTTGCCGCTTCTGCGAGCTGATGCAGGTGCGCGTCCAGATCGGCCTTCCGGAAGAAGGCGGTGCCGTAGATGCGCTGGAGCATCTGCCGGTTGGAGTCGCCCCGCCAGTAGGCCCCGGCGGCGTGCAACAACTTGAAGTGCGCCAGCCGACCGGTGGCGGGGATATGCGGTCCGCGACAAAGATCGACGAACGGCCCGTCGGTATACACCGAAATGGTCTCGTCCGCTCCGAGTTCCTCGAGTCGTTCCCGCTTGAGCGGATCGTCCTTGAAGCGTGCGCGCGCCGCTGCCCGATCGACCTCTTCGCGGACGAACGGGTAGTTGGCGGCCACGACCTCATGCATGCGCTGCTCGATGGCCAGGAGGTCGTCGGGCGTGAACGGACGCGGCACGTCGAAGTCGTAATAGAACCCGTCCTGGATCGGCGGCCCGAACCCGATATGTGCCTCGGGAAACAACTGCCGGACGGCCGTGGCCAACACGTGGGCGGCCGAGTGGCGCAGGACATCCAGCGTTTCCGGGTCGGATTCGGTGAGAATCGCCAACTCGACATCCGCCTGGAGCGGCCGCGCCAGGTCCCATATCGTGCCCCCGACCCGGGCGGCGAGCGCCGCCCGCTCGAGGCGCGGGCCGATGCCAGCCGCCACCTCGCGGGCGGTCGTGCCGGTCGGAACGACGCGCGTCGACCCGTCAGGGAGTGTGATGCGAATCTGATCCGTCATGGCGTCCACGCGCGGTACGTCCGTCGTTGATTTGTCCCAGGTGTTTGCACATTGTTAGGAATTGTAGCATCACCGGTTGGCCGATGCCACGGATCATGATCGCACTGTGAGGTGAAGCAGTTGACGATTCGTACCAGGAACCGAGAAGACGGCGTCATCGGCATCGCGCTCAGCGCCGCGCTGGGGTTCGCCTCCGGCCTGGTGGTCGGGATGTTCGTGGGCGAGGCGGCGGGTGACGTCAACTCCGAACGCGTCAGAGGCGCGGTTCGCCGGCTCCGGGGCGGCCGCACGCCTCCCGCGGAACCGTCGATCATCGCGCAGGCCGTGCGGCACGCGTTACGGGACCATCATGCGACCAGTCATCTCGCGATCACCGTGCACGCGCCGGGCCCCGGGCTGATCGAATTGAGCGGCCTGGTGTCCGATGCGATCGCCCGGCGTGAGGCGGGCGACGTGGCCCGCGGCGTCCCCGGTGCGGACGTGGTTGTCAACCGGATTCTCGTCAACGGGAGCGATCTGCCACCGCAACCCGTCCTGAACTCGTCGTGAACTCCAGACCGCCCTTCGGGCGGCCCTGACCTGATGCCCACCACCACGCAACTGGCTCCCCAGTTCGACCCGTCCGCCATCGAGTCGGCCGTCTACGGCCGCTGGCTCGACGCGGGCGTGTTTACGGCGGATCGCGATTCCGGTCGCGAACCGTACGTCATCGTCATTCCGCCACCCAACGTGACGGCCGTGCTGCATATGGGTCACGGCCTCAACAACACGATCCAGGACGTGTTGATCCGGTTCGAGCGGATGCGGGGCCGCGAGGCGCTCTGGCTGCCCGGCACCGACCACGCCGGCATCGCGACCCAGAACGTCGTCGAGCGGATCTTCGCGAAGGACGGCCGGTCCCGGCACGACGTCGGACGCGAGGCGTTCGTCGAGCGGGTCTGGCACCATGTCCACCAGACCGAAGGCACCATCATCGCGCAGCTCAAGGCGATGGGGTTCTCGTGCGACTGGACCCGAACGCGATTCACGCTGGACGATGGCTACTCGGCGGCGGTGCGACACGTGTTCGTCACGCTCCATCAGGACGGCCTCATCTATCGCGGCCACCGCGTCATTCACTGGTGCCCGCGGTGTCACACGTCGTTGTCGGATGAAGAGGCGGCGTTCGAAGACACGAGCGGTCACCTGTATCACATCCGCTACCAGGTGGTGGATCCGGGCGAAACCGATCCGGCGTTCGTCACGGTCGCCACCACCCGTCCCGAGACGATGTTCGGCGACATCGCCCTCGTGTACCACCCCGAGGACGACCGCTTCACGGGGCGTTCCGGCTTGACCGTGGAGATCCCACTCACCGGCGTACGCATTCCGATCGGTACCCATACGGCGGTCGAGCGCGAGTTCGGCACCGGCATGCTGAAGATCACGCCGGCACACGACGCGAACGACTTCGACATCGCCAACACCATCTTGCCCAACGCGCCACACCCGGTCATCCTGACGGAGGATGCGCGCATGGCGGACGACGAGCGGGTGCCGGCGTCACTGCGCGGCCTCGATCGGTTCGACGCGCGGAAGCGGATCGTGTCCATGCTCGAGGCGAGCGGGCAGCTCGGACGCGTCGACCCACACGCCCATGCCGTGCGGTACTGTTATCGCTGCCATACCGCGGTCGAACCGCGGCTGTCCGACCAATGGTTCGTGAAGATGCAGCCCCTGGCGGCCCCCGCACTGGTCGCGCACCACCGAGGGGACGTCCGCTTCGTGCCGGACCGTTGGGGCAAGGTCTATGAGCAATGGCTCACGGAGATCCGCGACTGGAACATTTCGCGCCAGCTCTGGTGGGGCCACCGGATCCCCGCCTGGTATTGCGAGGCCGCCGGGTGCGACCACATCACGGTCTCCGAACGGGACGTCGACGCGTGCGATGCGTGCGGCGGGCCGGTCCGGCAGGATGAGGACGTGCTCGACACGTGGTTCTCGTCGTGGCTCTGGCCGTTCGCCACGCTGGGCTGGCCGGAGCGGACCGCCGATCTGGCCCGATTCTATCCAGGTCACACGCTCGTGACCGCCCCCGATATCATCTTCTTCTGGGTCGCCCGGATGGTGATGGCGGGCTACTACTTTCTCGACGAGCGTCCTTTCGACACGGTGTACATGAACGGGATCGTGCGGGACCCGCAGCATCGCGCGTTTTCCAAATCGCTCGGCAATGGGATCGATCCGTTGGAGGTCGTGGATGCGTACGGCGCCGACGCCCTGCGATACACCGTGGTGGCCGGCGCGGCGGCGGGGACCGACGTGATCATGGACCGTGGCGACATGGATGCGACGTTCGCCGCCGGCCGTCACTTCGCGAACAAGGTGTGGAACCTCGGCCGGTTCATCCTCGGCAATCTCGACGGCGCCCCCGCGCCGGTCGGCGCGCTCGATACCGCGCAGTTCGAACTGGCCGATCGCTGGATTCTCGCTCGATGCCAACGGATCGCCGCCGAAACGACGGCGGCGATGGA
Source organism: Gemmatimonadales bacterium (assembly GCA_036397455.1). GTDB lineage: Bacteria > Gemmatimonadota > Gemmatimonadetes > Gemmatimonadales > GWC2-71-9 > JADFNB01. The sequence goes on from DASWIX010000076.1 coordinate 51,664, forward strand.
GCGGTTCCGGCTGAATGACGCGGTCCGCACGGTGTATCACTTTCTGTGGGATGACTTCGCCGATTGGTACGTTGAACAGGTGAAACCGCGGCTCTACGGCGAGGCGAGCGGCGGCGACGTCGCCCGGGCGATCCTGTGCCATGTCTTTCGGACCGCGCTCACCCTGCTCCATCCGTTCATGCCGTTCGTGACCGAGGAGCTGTGGGCGCACATCCCCGGTGGCGACGAACCGATGCTGGCCGGGGCCGCCTGGCCGACCGACAACCCCGCGCTCGCGGATGAGGAGGCGGAGACGCGCTTCGCGCGGGTCCGCGAGTTGATTTCCGCCGTGCGAACCATGCGGGCCGAGTACGGCGTGCCGCCGGCCGCGACGGTGCCGATCGTGACGCACCCGGCGACGCTGGACACCACCGAGGCATTCAATGCCGAGCAGCGCACGATCGAACGGCTCGCCAAAGCCAGCGGGCTGGATCTGCTCGGGCCGATGACGGGGGTCGGGGCGCACGCGGTCCTGGGCGACGGGACGGCGGTCTTCGTCCCGCTGGGCGGCGCCATCGACGTCACGCAGGAATGCGCCCGACTGGCGGGCGAACGAACGCGGCTCGAGCACCAGATCGAGCGCGTCGCGGCGAAGCTCGCCAACCTCCAGTTCACCGAGCGTGCGCCCGCCGACGTGGTCGAGCGGGAACGCGCCAAGGAGCATACGTGGCGGGAACAGTGCGCGACGCTGGGCGACAAGCTGCGCGCGTTGGGCTGCTAGCGCTCGCGTCGGCCTGCGCGTCCATGCAGGATCCGCCGGGCGGGCCGCCCGACTTCGTCGCGCCCACCCTCCTGCGGACCGTTCCCGATTCGGGCGCCATCCTGCCGGGCTTTCACGACCGGGCGGTGTTCGAGTTCGACGAAGTCGTCAACGAGGGCACCGGCGATGCCCTCGGACAGTTGTTCCTGCTGTCGCCGCGACCCGAGGAACTCGAGGTCAAGTGGAAACGCGCGCGCGTCGAGGTCCGTCCGTCCGGCGGCTGGCGGCCCCACGTCGTATATCATCTCTCCCTGTTGCCCGGCGCGACCGATCTCAGCAACAACCGTCTCACCGAAGGCCGGCACGTCATCTTCACCACCGGCGGCCCGATTCCGTTCACGTCGGTGTCCGGGACGGTGCTCGACTGGGCCGCGGGTCGCGCGGGGGCCCGCGCGTACGTCGAGGCGGTGTTGATGCCGGACTCGCTGGTGTACGTGGCGCAGGCGGATTCGTCGGGCACCTTCACCATGTCCGCCCTGCCGCGCGGCGCCTACCAGTTCTTCGCGACGATCGACGGCAACAGCAATCGGCGGCGCGATCGGCGTGAGCCGTACGACTCCATGGCGACGACGCTGGACAGCGCGTTTCAGGGCGTCTTTTGGGCGTTCGCGCACGACACCGTCGGTCCGCAACTCCGGGAGGTCACCCGCGTCGACAGCGTCACGCTGCGCGTGCAGTTCAGTCAATCGCTTCGCGTCGGGCCACCCGACCGCAGCGCGCTGACCGTTCGGCTGCTGCCCGATTCGGTTCCGATCGCCCTGCTCGAGGCGTGGACACCGACGGTCTACGATTCGGTGCGTGCCATCGAGGCGGCCGACCGCGCCGCCCGTGAAGCGTCCGCCGCCGACTCGGCGGCAGCCGCGGGGGATACCGCCGCGGCGCCCGACCGGGCCGTGACGGATACCGTCCCCGTCACCGACACCGTCCCCCCGGTCCCCGCGATCACCCGGGCAGCGGTGGACACGGCGACCGCCGACACGACCGCCGTCGACAGCGCGGCGGTCCGCATCGACAGCCTGCTCGCGCTGCGCCCGGCGTTGGTCGATCGGTGGGTAGTCCGGCTGGCGCTCCCGCTCACACCCGGCGCTCGATACGTCATCGACGCGGTGGTCACGAACCAGAACGGCGCGGCCGCGGAGTCGCGGGCGCTGCTCGTGGTTCCCGATTCCACGTCCACCGAGCGACGATGAACGACACCCGGCGGCGTCTCCCGGCGGTGACGTCCCTGCTTGCGGACGCCGAGCGCGCGGGACTCACCGCCAGCGCGCCGCGCGCGGTCGTCGTCGATGCCATACGACACACCCTGGCCGGTGCGCGCGCGCGCGGCGGCCAGGTCCCGGCGGAAGGCTGGCTCCGCGCCGTGGAGCGGCGGATCGCGGAGCGGGCGCGACGCTCCCTGGTGCCCGTCATCAACGCCACCGGCGTCGTCCTGCACACGAACCTCGGTCGCGCGCCGCTCGCCGCCTCCGCCATCGAGGCGATGCGCGCCGCCCAGGGATACAGCGCCCTCGAATTCGATCTCGACCAGGGGACCCGCGGATCGCGCCAACGCCACACCCAGGCGCTCCTCACCACCCTCACCGGCGCCGAAGATGCGGTCGTCGTCAGCAACGCGGCGGCGGCACTGCTGCTCGTCCTGCACGCGCTCGCGGACCGCGGCGAAACCATCGTCTCGCGGGGCGAACTCATCGAGATCGGCGGCGGGTTCCGGATACCCGATATCCTCGCCCGCAGCGGCAGCGTCCTGGTCGAGGTCGGCACGACCAACCGCACCCGGCGCGCGGACTACGAATTGGCCATCGGCGCCCGAACCCGCTGCGCCATGAAGGTCCACCAGTCCAATTTCCGTACGGCCGGATTCGTGAGCGATGTGTCGGTCACGGATCTCGTAACGTTGTTCGCGCCTCGCGGCCTCCCGGTCATTCACGACGTGGGGAGCGGGTTGCTGCTGGATCTCTCGGATTGTGGGCTCCATGGTGAGCCGCTGGTGGCGCACTCCGTCGAGGCGGGCGCGGTGACGGTCTTTTCGGGAGACAAGCTCCTCGGAGGCCCGCAAGCGGGGATCATAGCCGGGCCGGCCGCCCTGATCGACACGATTGCCACCAATCCGCTGATGCGCGCGTTGCGGCCCGACAAGGCAACCATCGCGGCGCTCGAGGCCACGCTCGAGCTGTACCTCGAACCCGCCGCGGCACGACGGGAGGTGCCGGTGCTTGCGATGTTGACGGCGCCCGCCGACCACCTGCGACGCCGCGCCCGGCGCCTCGCCCGCCGGATCGAGGGCGCGTCGGTCCGCGCCGGGACCTCGTCGGTTGGCGGTGGTGCGTTTCCTGACGTGGCGCTGCCGACGTGGCTGGTCACCATTCCGGCGGCCTCGCCGGATGCCCGAGCGGCGGCGTTGCGACAACACGAACCGCCCATCGTGGTGCGAACCGACGCCGGGGCGATCCTGCTGGACGTCCGGACGATCGGAGACAGGGAGTTCGGCGTGATTGCCGACGCGATGGCACACGGTGTCTGAACCGATGCGCGTGGCGGTGCTGGCGTCGGGATCGGGATCGAACCTCCAGGCCCTGCTCGATGCGTGCGTGCCGCCGGCCCGCGCGGCCGTGGTGCTGGTCGTCAGCAATCGCGCCGACGCGGGCGCCGTCACCCGCGCCGTGGACGCAAGCGTGGCCACGCACCACCTCGTCAACCCGGACGACGATCGGGAATTGCTCGCTGCTCTGGATGCGGCCCGGGTCGATCTCGTGGTGCTCGCCGGGTATGTCAAGCTCGTGCCCCCGACGGTCGTCGAGGCATATTCCGGCCGCATGATCAACATCCACCCGGCACTCCTGCCCGCGTTCGGCGGCCACGGGATGTACGGCCTCGCGGTGCATCGCGCGGTGCTCGATTCCGGCGCGACCGTGACCGGACCGACCGTGCACCTCGTCACCGCGGACTACGACCGGGGACCGATCCTGGCGCAATGGCCGGTCCCGGTGCATGCCGACGACACGCCGGAATCGCTACGGGACCGGGTCCTGAAGGTGGAACATCGCCTGTTGCCGGCCGTGGTGCTCGCGGCCGCCGAGACCGGGCACCCGGTGCGATTACCTTCGCACGCTGCCGGCTTCGTGACCGGCGACGCCCCCGACACGCTGGGCGCCCCGGCGCGTGTCACCCATCCACCCGATCACTGAGGGGACCATCGTGCCACGCGCGCTACTATCGGTTTATGACAAAGTGGGCATCATCGAGTTCGCCCAGGCGCTGCAGGCGCGCGGCTGGGAGATCATCTCGACCGGTGGCACCGGCCACCTGTTGCGGGATGCGGGCGTCACGGTCGACATGGTCGAGGATGTGACCGGGTTCCCGGAAATGCTCGACGGCCGGGTCAAGACGCTTCATCCGACCGTGCACGGGGGCATCCTCGCGCGGCGCGACGTGCCGGCGCACATGGCCGCCTTGGCGGAACACGGTATCGGCCCGATCGACCTCGTCGTCGTCAACCTCTATCCGTTTCGCGAAACGGCGGCGCGGCCGAACGTGGCGGACGCGGAGGTGATCGAACAGATCGACATCGGCGGGCCCACCATGCTGCGATCCGCCGCGAAGAACCACGACAGCGTGCTGCCGGTCATCAGCCCACGGGACTACGACCGGGTACTCGCGGCGCTCGACGCGGGCGGACCGGACGCCGCGCTGCGGCGCGAACTGGCCTCCAAGGTGTTTGCGCATACCTCCGCGTACGACGCGGCCATTACCGCCTACCTCAACCTGGCCGCCGAGGAGTTCCCGGTCGAACTCGGGATGGCGATGCGGCGGACCGTGTCACTGCGTTACGGCGAGAATCCCGACCAACGCGCCGCGTTGTATGCGACCGATGAACTGCGGGGCGTGCGCGAACTCGCCCAACTGCACGGCAAGGAACTGTCGTTCAACAACCTGCTCGACATCGACGGCGCAACGATGAGCCTGGAACCGTGGCCCGATCGACCGGCGTGCGCCATCATCAAACACACGACCCCCTGTGGTATCGCCCTCGGCACGACGACGGTCGAGGCGTATCACAAGGCCCTCTCGACCGATCCCACCTCGGCCTACGGATCGGTCGTGGCGTTCAACACGATCGTCGATGCCGAAACGGCCGAGACCATGCGGGACCTGTTCGTCGAAGTCGTCATTGCGCCGCGGTTTCACGACGACGCGGTCACCATCTTCCGGGAGAAGAAGAACCTGCGGGTTGTGGAGTTGCCGCTCAACCCCGGCCTGCCGGCGCTCGACTACAAACGCGTGCGGGGCGGGCTGCTGGTTCAGGACCGCTTTGCCTTCACGTGGAACGAAACCGATTGGAAGATCGGGACCAAGCGGGAACCCTCCGAACAGGAATGGCGCGATCTCCGGTTCGCGTGGGCCGCGGTGGCGGGCGTCAAATCCAACGCCATCCTCGTGGCCAAGGGCGAAGCCGCCATCGGGATCGGCGCGGGCCAGATGAGCCGGGTGGACGCGTCATTCCTGGCGGTCCACAAGGCGCGGACGGAAGGACACGATCTCAAGGGCGCCGTGCTCGCGTCGGATGCCTTCTTCCCGTTCGCCGACGGGGTGGTCGGCGCAGCCGAGGCGGGCGTGACCGCGATCATCCAGCCGGGCGGATCGGTCCGGGATGACGAGGTCATCGAGGCCGCGGATCTTCACGGGGTCGCCATGGTACTCACCGGGCGGCGCCAATTCCGGCACTAAGCGTGTAGGTTTCGCGGCCTGAGTGGCTCGCCGCCGGCACAGGGCACGGCGGACCCGAGGCATGACGCCCGAACGATGAGGAGTCCATGACGGCACCGGAACAGACCGCGGAGATTCGACCGCCGTACGGGTTTGCGGCCATCGTGGGCACGGCCATCCTGGCCCTATACGTGATCACGATCGGTCCGACGACCCAGTTCTGGGACACCTCGGAGTACATCGCGGCGGCCAAGGTCCTCGGTATTCCCCATCCGCCGGGCAATCCGCTGTTCGTGTTGGTGGCGCATGTCTGGGGCATGGTGCCGGTCGTCGCACATTACGCACTGCGCATCAACCTGTTCGCGGCCTTCACCAGCGCGGCCTCGGGGGCGCTGCTCTTTCTGGTCGCGGAACGGTTTCTCCGCCCCCTGCTCGCCGAGCACTGGCCGCGGCGGGCCGCCGCGGTGGCCGGGACGCTGGTGGGATCCACGGCGTACACGGTGTGGAACCAGTCGGTCGTGAACGAGAAGGTCTATACGCTGAGCCTCCTCGCGATCGCGCTGGTCCTGTGGCTCATCGTCCGCTGGGGCGATCTCACGGAGGGCCCCCGACGCGATCGACTGTTGTTGCTGGTCGGATACCTCGTCGTCCTGGGCTCCACCAACCACATGATGAGCGTGCTGATCGCGCCCGCGGTCGCCGCCTACGTCCTGTTCACTGACTGGCGTCAGGTGCTGCGGCCCTGGGTCGTCATGCTCGCCGTGCTCGCAGGGCTGGCGGTATTCGGCAAGCTGAGCGCCATCGTGTCAGGCGACATCACGACGCGGGTGCTTACGTTCTCGTTGATCGGCGGCGCGCTGGCCTTCGCGTTGTGGAGCGAGCCCAAGGCGTTCGCCCGACCCATGCTCTCCATGGCGGTCGCGGCCGTCCTGGTCGGGATCTCGCTCAACTATGCGTTCCTGCCCATTCGCGCGGCGGAGTATCCCGCCATCAACGAAGGCGAACCGACGACCTGGCCCGCCTTGCAAGACGTGCTCAACCGCGAGCAATACCAGAAACCGCCGGTCTCGCAGCGCATGGCCGACCTGCCGTCGCAGATCGGTAACTATCTCCAGTATTTCACCTGGCAGTACGCCCACGACTGGAGCGGGCCGACCCGCCGTGGTCTCGCCATGCTGTTCGGGCTGCTGGGGTTGAGCGGCGCGTTCGCCCAGTGGCGACGCGACCGGCGGGGGGCCATCGCGATGACCGCGGTGCTGGTCACCGTCACGGTGGTGCTGGTCTACTACCTGAATTTTCGATACGGCTACTCCTACAACGCCGGCGCGAATCTCGATCGAGAAGTGCGCGAACGGGACTACTTCTTCGTGGCGTCGTTTCAGCTCTGGGGCATCTGGGTGGGACTGGGGCTCGCGTCGTTGTACCAGGCGGCGCACCAGGCACTGCGCCGGCGCGTCCCGTCACCGCAGGCATGGGTCGCCGCCTCGCCGATCCTCCTCCTGGCCTGCATCCCGCTGGCCGGCAATTGGCTGACCGCCTCGCGGGCCGGCGAACGGCTCGCGCGGGATTTCGCCGTCGACCTGCTGCAGTCTGTCGAGCCGTACGCCATTCTGATCACCGCGGGCGACAACGATCTGTTCCCACTCTGGTACGCACAGGAAGTGGAGGGGATTCGGCGGGACGTGCTCGTGTTCAATCAGTCACTCATGAACACCGATTGGCATCTGCGCCAGTTGCTGCGACGGCCGCAGGAACCGTTCGACCTCGAGCATGCCGCGTTGCCGTACCGCGACTTCGACGGCCCGATGCCCGAAGGCAAACCGCTCGACCTCACCGTCGAGGGCGTCGACTCGCTACCGCTGTACTTCGATGTGCGGGACCGCAGCCTGTTCCGGGTCGGTGCGCTCGAAGCCGCCATTCAGCCGGGCCGGTACAGTCGTGCCGATCTCATCACGCTCCAGCTCATTCAGCACAATCTCGGCAAGCGTCCGGTCTACTTCGCGCGAACCACCGGTCCCACCGGCGACCAATTGGGATTGGCACCGTACCTGCTGTCGCAGGGATTCGCGCGGCTCCTGATGCCCGCACTGATCGAAGGTGGACCGGGCCGCTACGCGATCGCCGGGTTCGGCTGGCTCGACCTGCCGCGCACGGAGACCTTGCTCTTCGACGTGTACCATCCGGAGAGTGCGGCGCGCGAGCGGCCGCGCGGATGGACCGATCAACCCTCCGAGAACATCCTGTCGATCTACTACATTACCTACGCGACCTACACGGGGTTGATCCAGCAGGTGGGGGACTCCGCGACGGCGGACCAGCAACGGCTGGCGGGACTGGCCACCGACCTGTCCGCCCGGATGCTCGGCAGCCTCAGTTTCGGCCGGTAACGGCCCCCAGTTCCGCCCCCACGAAGACCGTTCTCCCAGGCGCGGGTTCGTAATACCGCCCGAATCCGGCGTTCACCGCCACCGCATCGACGTAGTGTTGGTTGAAGGCGTTCTCGATCCCGCCGAACAGCGAGACGGACCACCGTGCCATGCGGGCGTCAGCCGATACCCGCGCGCCGGTGGTCCACCACGCATCGTTACGGGTCGTGTTGGCGTCGTCGACGAACAACCGCGATGAAGCGCGCGTTTCGAGGTCGAACGCGACGGGACCCCGCCCCACGCGCAGCGACCCCGAGAAGAAGCGGTGCGGCACGCCGGGAATGTCGTTGCCGTCGAAGACGCCGTCGGCCGTCTCGAAATCGCCGAACGTCACCCATGAGTGTGTGTAGGCGATCGACGCGCGCACGCCATCGATCGGCCCGGCGCCAAGCCCCAGTTCCAGGCCGCGGTGGCGCGAGGTCCCGGCGTTCCGGAAGAACCGCCGATCGGGCACGTTGGGCACCTCGAACGGGACCAGGGCACCCCGCACGTTGGCGAGAAAAGCCGCGGCGGAATACTCGACCCGGCCCACGCTGCCACGAAGACCCAGCTCGTACTGCGTGGCGTGCTGCGGCTCGAGCCGCGGGTTGAAGCCGCCAGCGCCATTGGGTCGGTTGGCGAGTTCCGTGGTCGTCGGCGTTTCGAACGCGCTGCCCACGTTCGCGTACGGCCGCAGGCCGGGATGCACCTCGATGACGGCCCCCACGGTACCGGACACCGCATCCATCGACCGCACGCCCGAATCATCCCCGTCGCTCAGCAACCGATCATCCACCGCGAACCGCACCACGTCGTACCGCGCGCCGGTCGTGACGAAGACGCGCGTGTGCGGCTGCGCCCGGAGTTGCACGAACGGCCCGATCTCGCGCACCGTTTCGTATTGGTCGACCGTACGGGCCGAACCGTCGGGACTCGTGTTGACGCGGTCGTCGCGCTGCATCTGCGCGTCCGCCCCCAGCGTGATCACCGGGTCGAGCGGCGCCGTCACCGGGAGGGTGACCTCGGTGCGGCTCCCGAAGGCCCAGCGGTGGAGGTCGATCGTCGCGAACGACAGGGGGTTGAACAGGTCGCGCCGGAGGAGAAACCCGGTGGTCCGCACGCGCCGTCCGGTCGGCGAGCGATGGTCGAGGGTGAGTCCCGCCTGGGTCTGCGAGAGGTCCTTTCGGGCGTTCACGGCTACGTTGCGCGGGTTGGCCTGGGTCCGGTCGGCGGCCAACTCGTCGGCGGTGAGGGCGCCCGGGTCCTCGGCGACCGGCGTATCCGCCAGGTGCAGCGCCGCGATCAACGTGGTGCGCGGGCCCAGCGGGTAGCGCACCGTGAGGTTCCCGCGCCACGTCTCCGAGCGGCTCAGGTCCCGGAATCCGGGCTGCACCACCCGCGATCCGCGAACGGTGAGCGTGCCGGCGCCCAACGCGGTTCCCGCGCCGGCATCCACCGCCAGCGTCCCGAACGTCCCGCCAACCACGCGGGCCTCGGGAGCGAATCCCCGCCCGGGCTCACGGGTCCACAAACTGACCACCCCGCCGGCCGCGTTGCCGTACAGCGAAGACGAAGCGCCACGCAAGACCTCGACGCGATCGATGCGGCGCATGTCGACGTTGGTGAGTTGTCCCTGGCCATCGGGCAGCGTCTGCGGCACGCCGTCGAGCAGCACGTGCACGCCGCGAATCCCGAACGCCGAGCGGGCGCCGAACCCGCGGATCGCGATGATTTCGTCGCGCGCGGCGTTATAGCGGTTTCTCGCCTGGACACCGGGCACCGTCGCAAGCGCCGCCGACAGGGACAGGCCCGGCCCGGCGCGGATCACGTCCGCGCCGCGCAGAATGGTCACCGCGAACGGGAGCGTGCTCACCTCGCCCGGACCCCGCGTGACCGTCACTTCGATCGGCCGAACCGGCACGGCGGAATCCGGGCGGACCGGCTGCTGTGCCGCCAGCCGCGGCGCGCAGAGCAGCACTCCCAGACCGTACAGTCGTATACGCATGTGTGAGGCTTCCTCGTTGCCGATCCCCTACCCCGCACCCGGTCCCCGGTTCACCGGGGGCTCCGTCGTGCGGACAGCTTGCTTGTTGTGAAGCGTTCGCGCCACCTTCCTGACGGATCCGACAGGGGCGGGTGCGACGGATGATCGGGATACATCGCGCGTATCGCGTCTTGGGATTGCCCCCGGGCGCGTCGCCGGCCGAGGTCAAGATCGCCTACCGCGATCTCGTGCAGGTCTGGCATCCCGACCGCTTCGCCCATGATGAGCGACTGCGCAGGAAAGCGGAGGAAAACGTCCGGCGCATCAACGAGGCGTATGAGGCGCTCCGGGCGTACGCGCCTCCGGCCCGCCGGAGCCTGGCGGATCGGGTGAGTGCTTCGTTTCACGCGGTGTTGGGCCTGGGCGACCTGCCTTCCACCGAGGCACCGCACCAGTCGAGCTTGCGGCGCTGGAGCCGGCGGGTCCTGGGCCTGGGGCCGCACACGAGGACCGGCGAATTTCCCGAGCCGCCCGCGGCGACCTCACCACGCACCAGTCTCGCGATTGCCGTCGCGATGCTCGGATTCTCCCTGATCCTGTGGCTGATCCTGTAGCGGTCCGCCCGCTCCTCAGCCGTCGTGCTTGAGGACGACCGCCGGATCGACCCGGGTGGCGCGGCGTGCCGGCAAGTACGCAGCCAGCGTCGCGGTGAGAAGAAGCATCGCCGCCAGTGCCCCGTAGACAACCGGATCGATCGGCTGGACTTCGTACAGGAATCGTATGAGGAACCGCGACAGCAGCGCGGCGGCACCCGTCCCGATCGCGACGCGCGAGCCGCGTAGCGAATATCCGTGAAGGGCGACATCAAGGACTCCCGAGCAGAGGGTTCGGCAATTAGACGTTCGGCGACCCGCGATGGTTGGCACGCTCCCGAATCCAGCAATATCCGTCAGCCGCCGTTCCCTTGTTGCGACCCCCGCCACGGGATACCCTTGAGCCCGACCATTCCAACCGGAGTAGGAGCATGCATCCGAGCGCCATACCCCGCCGGGATTTCCTGCGTTACGCCGCCGCCGGCGGCGCCGCGACCGTATTCAACCCCGCGCGCGCGGTCGCGGAGCCGCGGGCCCAAGCAGGGGAGCCGGCGTTCGACGTGCCCGCCTTCGAGCTCGAAGAACTGACGATCGCGGACCTGCAACGGGGGATGGCCTCCGGCCGCTGGACGGCGGTGCAGATCACCGAAGCGTATCTGTCCCGCATCGAGACGCTCGACCGGAGCGGTCCGCAATTGAACCAGGTCCTGCAAACGAATCCGCGCGCCCTCGAAATCGCCACCCGGTTGGACCGCGAACGACGTGATGGGCAGGTGCGCGGACCGATGCACGGCATTCCGGTTCTGATCAAGGACAACATCGATACCGCCGACGACATGCTGACCACGGCAGGTTCACTCGCCCTGATGGGATCGCGACCGTCGCGTGACGCGTTCATCGTGGACCGACTCCGCGCCGCGGGCGCGATCATCCTCGGCAAGACGAACCTCTCCGAGTGGGCCAACTTCCGCTCGACGCAATCGTCGAGCGGGTGGTCCGGACGCGGGGGACAGGGCAAGAACCCATACGCGCTCGATCGAAGCCCCTGCGGGTCGAGCGCCGGATCGGGCGCCGCCACCTCGGCAAACTTCGCCGCGATTGGCATCGGAACGGAGACCGACGGATCGATCGTCTGCCCGTCCGCGACCAACGGCGTCGTCGGCATCAAACCGACGATCGGCCTCGTATCGCGATCGGGCATCATTCCGATCGCGCACAGCCAGGATACCGCCGGGCCGATGGCGCGGACCGTGCGGGACGCCGCCCTTCTGCTCGACGTGCTGGCCGGAGAGGACCCACGGGACGCCGGCACGCGCGGCATGCAGGGTCGTATCGAAACCGACTACACCCGCTTTCTCGATCCGGACGGCCTGCGCGGCGCGCGGATCGGCGTCCTGCGCCAGGGGTTCGCGGGCTACAGCCCGGAGGCGGACGGGGTGCTGGCCGATGCCATCATGGCGATGACCGATGCGGGCGCCGTGGTCATCGATCCGACGGCGTTCCCCACCGCGGGCCAATACGGCAACGACGAATTCGAAGTGCTGCTGTACGAGTTCAAGGCCGATCTGAACGCCTACCTCACGAGCCGGGGCCCCGCAGAACCAAGCAAGACGCTGGCCGACCTCATCGCCTTCAACGAGCGGCACGCCGATCAGGAGCTGCGCTACTTCGGGCAGGAGATCTTCCTGTCGGCCGAGGAGAAGGGGCCCCTGACCGACCAGGCATATCGCGAGGCGCTGGAACGATCGAAGCGGCTTGCCGGTCCAGAGGGGATTGACGCGGCGATGGACGAGCAGCAGCTCGACGCCCTGGTGGCGGTGACCGGCTCCCCCGCGTGGACCGTGGACCTGGTCAATGGAGACCACTTCCTGGGCGCCAGTTCCGGCCCTGCGGCCGTGTCCGGCTACGCCAACATCACGGTCCCCGCCGGCTATCGATTCGGATTGCCGGTCGGCATATCGTTCATCGGCCGCGCGTTTGCCGAACCGACCTTGCTGAAACTCGCGTCGGGATTCGAGCGCGTGACCCAGGTCCGGCGCGCTCCGACGTTCCGGGCCCACGCGGCGTGGACCTGAGCGCACCGCGGTACCCCGACCCGTATTGAGCCATGGTGCGCCAATTCGGTTCAGGAGTGTAGCGGCGAGGCATTGTTGATGGCGTCGAGCGGGAGGGCGACCTCGATGCGTTTCTTGTGCACGCTCACATCTCCTCCAGCAGCCACCGGGCCGCCGGCCACCATTGGACCTGCGCCGGCAGGCCGGCCGGTGGCGGACTGCTGTCGAGCGTCACCAGGAGCGCCGGCGCACCCGCGTGGGCCTCGAGAGCGCTCACCAGCGGGCGGACTTCCCGCTCGAGCGTCTCGGGATTGCGGGCATCGGCCGTGACCTGGATCAGCAGCGTCTCCCGGCCGGGGCCCGAGGCAAAGAAGTCCACCTCCCAGTCCTCGCCGGTCTTGAGGTACCCGACCTCATAGCCGCGTCGCTCCAGCTCCAGCAGCACCGCGGTCTCGAGCGCATGCCCCGTCTGGGGTCCGGTGCGGGCGTAGACCCCGATTAGCCCAGGGTCCACCGGATAGACCTTGCGGGGGTTCACCATTCGCCGCCGCTCCGAGGCGGTGTGCAGCGACACGGTCCGGATCAGAAAGCTATCCTCCAGGTGCGACAGGTACTCGTGCAGCGTGTCCTTCCCCACCGCGATCCCCTGCGAGCGCATGACGCCAAAGAGCTTCTGCACACTGAACGCGCCGGCGGGCGTACTGAGGAGCTGGCGCTGCATCCAGCGTAGCGCCACCGGGTTCGAGACCGCGTGGCGCTCGATCACGTCCCGCAGCACGGTCGCGTCCACGTAGCTTCGGAATAACGCCCCGCGATCTCGCGCGTCCAGGCCCTGCGCTTCCGCGAAGCCTCCCAGCTCCAGATAGCGCCGGAGCTCGTGGTCCAGGGCCGACCGCTCGGCTGGGGGCAACCGCTCCCAGGGCGCGGCCGGTTCCTTGTCGGCGTGCCGCAGCGCCTCGCGGAACGAGAACGGATGGACCAGTACTTCGAGCACACGGCCGCGAAAAGCGGTGGCGACCTCCCGGCTCAGGAGGCGCGCGGACGAGCCGGACAGGAACAGATCTACCAGCTCGCTGTCCACCACCCGGCGGGCGAAGCGTTCCCATCCCGGGACGGTCTGCACTTCGTCCAGGCACAGCGTCACCCGCTCGCTGTGGCGGAGCGCCGGAAATCGGCGGAAGTACTCTTCCAGGAGCCAGTCAAGGTGCGCAACATCGAGGCCGGCCAGCCGGTCGTCCTCGAGCCCCAGGAGCACCAGCGACTCCCGTGGCCGCCCCTGATCGAGACGATCCCTGAGGCACTGCCAGAGTAAGGTGGTCTTTCCCGCCCGGCGCATGCCGATGACCGCGTGGGCCTTCCCGGGGATCCGGGGAAGGTGGATTTCTCGCCGCGTGCCGGCGACCGCTGCCAGGTCCGCCGAGATCGCCTCGTCAAGTCGTTGCGCCAGTGCAGGTTGCATATTTATCATTACTACAGTGATAATAACTGCATGATTGGTCACTGTCAAGATGACAAATACGCTGGTGACGCCGAAGTCCGGCTCGCCGTTGGAAGGGGCGGCGCAGGCAGTGGACGCGGTGCGTGTCGCCGTCCACGAACTCGACCAGCGCGAGAATGCAATCGTAGCGTCGAGCGACGGTCGGGCGATGGCGGGCGGTGCGATGGCGGCGCAGCGATTGGAAGATCGCCTCGGGTGACGACGCCAGGCGCGGCCGCCGGATCATGAGCGCGAAGCCCACCGTGCCGGCGTCCCGGCCTCGACGATCTCAAGGCCCAGCGACGACGGTGACCATCGCGTCGGGCAGGATGCCGCGGACGGTGGCGTCGACCCGTATTGGTGACGCCCTCCGTCTGTTGGCCAACACCGATTGTCAGATCAGCAACCGATAAATCGAAACCCGTGCGCCTGCCACTTGCTCAGCGGGTGCTTGCCGGTGCGCCGGTACAGTTCCAGCGCCTGTCGTGCGTCGATGATGGTGGCACCGCCGTCACGCGGGTCGCCAAACGGATAGGGCAACCCACCGCGGGCTTCCTCCTGCGCGTACGCGTCTACCTGGTGCTCCAGGTCGGGACGCGACTGGTCGAATTCGATCCAATCGGTCGTCGCCAGCAACCCGGTGTACACGAAACCCGGGGCGTCGCGCGCCAGCCCTTCGATGCGCCCGGCGCCGTATTGCGCGGAAGCCTGCACCATGGCGACGGCACCCGGCTTGACGAACCGCCGCGCTTCGCACAGGGCTCGGCGTCGAAACGTGAACCCGTCATCGCCTGGACTGGCAGGCGGATTGGCCAGGACGAAATCGACCGCGCCGACCAGACGGTCGAGGGCATCGCGGCCCTCGGCGGTGCGCGGCTCGTAGGAGTCGGCGTGGATGACGGTCACCCGGTCGCTGACACCGTTCCGTTCGGCATTGACGCGCGCAATCCGCACGTCGTCCTCACCGATCTCGAGTGCCGTCACGTGGCGCACGTCCGGCAACTTCGCCGCCAGCACGGCGAGACATCCCGTTCCGGCGCCCCAATCGAGGCCCACGCCGCGGAACAGGTCACGATGGTCGACGATCGCCCGCAGCGAGATGCGGCTGGCCGGCGTCAGGGGATACGTGCCCGGCGGATGGTGAATCGTGATCGGCGCCAGATCACCCACGACCGCATCCGTCAGCACGGTTTCCGCCGTCTCGGTTCGAGGCCGTTTCAGCAGATCAGCCTCCGCCGTCGAGCCGTTCCAACCGCTCGATCAGGCGTGGGTCGTCAGGGGAGGCCTGGCGCAACGGTCCCAGCACCGCCCGGGCCGAGTCGGGATACCCGAGCGCCTCGTACACGTCCGCCAACAGCAGCCCGTACTGGAGCTGCAAGCGACGGTCGTCGCCGGGTACGGCGTACGCGGCGAGCCCCGCGCGGGTCGCCGCGGCGTCCCCGCGGTCACGGAACACCGATTCGATGGCCATGAACGCGATGCCCGGATCGTCCCGATAGCGGCGTCCCATCAACTCGATCAGTTCGGCCGCACGCTCGCCATGGCCGGTCGCCCGGTCACGCGCCGACTGATGGTAGAGACCCGCGAGCAGCAGCCGTTCGACGTCGGCGTCATCACCCGACCGCGTGCCGACGCCGCCGGCATAGGCATACACGAGCTTGCCGCCGTGTTCCGCCGTCTCGTACAGGAAAAACAGGCCGCCGAGTCCGACCGCGGCGGACGCCGCGAGCACACCGGTGCGATAGGCCGCCTTGCGGCGCAACGCGAGGGCTGCAAGCTCCAGTGCCGCGACCACCAGGAAGAGATTCCGCGTTCGTTCGCCCAACTCTTCGTGTTCCTCCACCGCGGGCCGTGCGCCGGGAATGCGCTCCGCCGGTCCGTGCGTGTCCGTGCCCGACCGGACCGCCAACACCGACGCAACCGTACCGGCCACGATCAGCATCGTCGCCGCCGGGCCGGCGAAGGTCGCCTGGCGTACGAACGCCAGCAGCCGGAACCCGACCCCGACGAACAGCAGCGCGACCACGAAATGCACGATCTGCGGATGAAAGACGCCAATGTCGGGCATCCCACGCCTCCAATGAGAAGTTCACGAAAGCTTGGCCTTCACCAGTGCCTCCACGAGATGCGGGTCAGCCGTTCCGCCGCTCGCGCGCATCACCTGTCCCACGAAGAAGCCCAGCAATCCCGATCGGCCATGGCGATACTGTTCGACCCGATCCGGGAATTCCGCGATCGTCCGATCGACCAACGGTTCGATCGCCTCACGGTCGGCCACCCGCTGGAGCCCGAGCCGCTCGATCACCACCGCCGGCTCGTCACCAGAGGTGAACATGGCACCGAGGACCGACTTGCCCTGCGACCGCGAGATGTCACCTCGTGCGATCAGGTCGAGCAACGCCGCCAGCGCGCCGCCGTCGAACGGGACATGCGCGGCTGCGTGTTTCCGCATGACGTTGCGCACGTCATTGACCACCCAATTCGCAATGGACGCCGCATCCGACCGGCCCTTCACCGCCTGTGCGAACAACGCGCCCAGCGCGGGCTCCCGGCTGAGGATGGTGGCCTGTTCCGTGGAAATGCCCTGGGCCGTCGCATCGATCGTCGGACCGGCCTGCGCGGGGACACCCGCGGGCGCCGCCGGTGTGGCCGTCGGCGCGGCGCGCGCCGCGCGCGGGGTCGTGAGGCGGCCACCCTGCGTCGCCGCCGCGTCGTGCGTCCTGCCCCAGGTGTCGCGCAACGCCACCGTCCGATTGAACACGAGTCGCTCCGGCGTGGACTCGGTCGGGTCGCTGATGAAGTACCCCTGGCGCTCGAACTGGTATCGCGTTCCGGGCGCGTCGCCGGCCACGCTCGGCTCGATCCGCGCGCCGGTGACGACCACCAACGACTCCGGGTTCAGCGCCGAGATGAAGTCGCGCCCCGCGGCGACATCATCCGGGTCGGCCCGGGTGAACAACCGGTCGTACAATCGTACCACGGCGGGTAACGCGTGCTCCGCGGACACCCAATGCACGGTGCCTTGCACCTTGCGCCCGTCGGGCGATCCCCCGCCTCGCGTCGCGGGATCGTAGGTACAGCGAACCTCGATGATCGCGCCCGTGATCGGATCCTTGATCACATCCCCGCACTTCACATAGTAGGCATACCGCAGCCGGACTTCGCGTCCCGGCGCGAGCCGGAAGTACCCCCGCGGCGGCTGCTCCTGGAAGTCGTCCCGCTCGATGTACAGCACCCGTGAGAACGGCACCGTCCGCGATCCGTCCAGCGGCACGTCGTGCGGGTAGTACGGCGCGACCAACTCCTCGACCTGTCCCTCGGGATAGTTCTCGATCACCAGACGCAATGGCTGCTGCACGCACATGACGCGCGGCGCTCGCAGGTTGAGGTCGTCCCGGATCGCATGCTCGAGCTTGCCGATGTCGACCCGACTGTCGGTCCGTGCCAGGCCGATCATGTCGCAGAAGGTCCTGATCGCCTCCGGGGTCACGCCCCGGCGCCGGAGTCCCGCAAGCGTCGGCAGGCGCGGATCGTCCCAGCCGTCCACGTGCCCTTCCGACACCAGCCGCACCAGTTTCCGTTTGCTCAACACCGTGTACTCCAGATTGAGCCGCGCGAATTCGGTCTGTTCCGGCGGATCGACGATCCCTACCTCGTGCACCACCCAGTCGTACAACTCGCGGTTGTCCTTGAACTCCAGCGAGCAGAGCGAATGCGTGATCCGCTCGATGGCGTCCGAGAGGCAGTGGGTGAAGTCGTATAACGGATAGGTGCACCACGCGTCGCCCATGCGGTAATGGGTCGCGTGCCGGATACGGACCAGCGGCGGATCACGCATCAGCATGTTCGGGTGCGCCATGTCGATCTTGCCGCGCAACACGTGTGCGCCGTCCGGGAACTCGCCGTCCCGCATCCGGCGGAACAGATCGAGGTTCTCGGCGATGCTGCGGGTCCGGTACGGACTGTCACGTCCCGCTTCCGCGATGGTGCCGCGATACGCGCGGATCTCGGCCTCGCTGAGCGAATCGACGTACGCCTTGCCGTGCTCGATCAGCGTGACCGCAAACGCGTGGAGTTGTTCGAAGTAGTCGGAGGCGAAGCGCAGCCGGTCGTCCCACTCGAACCCCAGCCAACGGATATCGTGCCGGATCGCCTCGACGAACCGCATGTCCTCCCCCGCAGGATTCGTATCGTCGAAGCGGAGGTTGCACGTCCCGCCGAACTCCTCCGCCAGGCCGAAATCGACGCAGATCGCCTTGGCGTGGCCGATGTGGAGATACCCGTTCGGTTCGGGGGGGAACCGGGTGGCGACCCGCCCTCCCCACTTCCCCGCCGCCACATCGCGCGCCACCATGGCGCGAATAAAGTCCGTTCCGCGGGTGCGGTCGCCGTTCATTTCCATACCTTCCCGAAGAACGCCGCGACCTCGGGCACCCCACCCTGGAGAATGAGGTAGCCGTCGTGCGGCTCCCGCTCGGTCATTTCCCCCGCGATGGTCGTCGTCATCAACCGTTTTGCCGCCTCCGGATCGTCGGGATGCATGCCGAGCGCCCACCCGAGTTTGATGTAGGCGACTTCCGGCAGCATGTTGGCCAGCGGTATCACACCGAGTTCGAGAATCTCGCGTCCCGTCTCGTACACGTGCATCTGTACGAACCCCCACAGCGTCTGCAACGTCATGTAGACCTGGACCCCCGCGGCGCGCGCGCGTTCGAGCGCGGGGTAGGTCTGGCGGTTCACGTGTCCCAGGCCGGTCCCGGCGATCACGATGCCTTTGTACCCGCGGTCGACCATCGCCTCGATCACGTCCGCGTGCATGCCGGGGTAGTAGTACACCAGCGTCACGCGGGGCTCGAACGCGGCGCGGATGTCGACCGCGCGGTCGGCCCTCCGGGGCGCGTAGTCGAGCTTGATCGGCGTGAGCCGCTCATCCTCGACCATCGCCAGCGGAACGTCTCCCAGGGTGCGGAACGTACTGCGGTACGAACTGTGCATCTTGCGCACGCGCGTTCCGCGGTGCAGCAGGTTGTACCGGTCCGACGTCGGTCCGAACATGCACACCATCACCTCGGCAATGGGACCGTGGGCGGCGGTCCAGGTCGCGCTGATCAGGTTCCGCGCCGCGTCCGACGACGGCCGGTCGGACGACCGCTGGCTGCCGACCATGACGATCGGCACCGGGGGGCGCTGCACCATGAAGCTCAGCGCCGCCGCGGTGTGGTGCATCGTGTCGGTACCGTGGCCCACCACGATCCCGTCGTATCCCTGCTCGATCGCTTCGCCGACCCGCGCCGCCAAGGTGAGGTACTGCTCGGGCCCCATGTTCTCCGAGAACACGCCGAACAGTTTCTCGGTCTCCAGGTTACAGATATCCGCCAGTTCCGGCACCGATCCGTATAGCTCACCGGGCGTGAACGCCGGGATGACCGCGCCGGTGCGGTAATCGAGCCGCGACGCGATCGTCCCGCCGGTGCCAAACAGCTTCACCCGGGGAAGATCGGCGTTGGTGGGGAACTGCTGTTCGGGAATCTTGTAGTTGGCTTCCCGATAGCCGACCTCGCGGGCTGCCAGGACGGTGTCGTGGCGCACGCCGATGTTGTATCCGCTGGCGAGCTTGAGCACGACGTGCAGCTCGTCGCTCGTCTCGGAACGCGGTAACACCAGACCCGCGAAGGTCCCGCGCGACGTCTCCATCACGACCTCGCTCCAGACCCCGACGTCGAACCGCTTCATGAGGTCGAGACAGGGCCCGCGGTAGCCGCGGTACCGGTCGGTGGCGGCGCTCACGCGACGGTCTCCGGCGCCCGCCGCGCCAGTACCGCGTCGAGCCGCGCGCGCGCGACGGCGGGGTCGATGCGCCCGACATATCGCCGCATCACCTGGCCCATGGCCCACCGGGTCGTCGCGTCGGGCGACCTCGTGATCAGACCGCCGACGCCCCGAGCCGCCTCGTGCACGGCGGCATCCAACACCGCCTCGTCATCGGGCTGCCGCGCGTAGCGCGCGACGATCGCTCCGGCCGGCGTACCCGGATCACGCACCAGCGCGTCGATCATGCGGTCGAGCGCCTCCCTGCGCACGCTTCCCTGCTCGATCACGCGCGCCGCCGCCCCCAATCGGCTCCCATCGAGTCGGAACGCGTCACCCATGACACGCCGGTGATAGGGCAGGCGTTTTGCAAGCGACGCCGCAAGGCGTCGCGCCGTGTCCGACGTGGCCGGCGCGGCCGCGTCGAAGGCATCCGCCCACCACGCGCGCGTCATCCGCTCCGCCGCGGCGGCGGTCAAACCGAGGTCACGGTATCGGGCCGACCGATCCCACGGGGTCTCGGGCAGTTGCGCACGTATCCGATTCACCGTGGCATCGGGAATCGGGATCGGCGGGGTATCCGTGTCGGGATACATGCGGTCGGCGCCGGGCAGGATGCGTTCGAATCCGGTGGTGCCGTCCGGATGCGCCTGCCGGGTTTCGGACGGAATGCCGATCAACGCGTCCTGCGCGCGCAGGAACACCTCGCGCACCGCCGTCGCCGCGTCCGCGGGCGAGCCCCACACCAGGACCACCGCGTCCCCCGTGCCGGCGCCGAGTTGCTTGCGCAACTCGAGCCACTCGCTCGAACGCAGCCCGTATTCCCCCAGATCCGAGTGGATCAGGAACGGCCGGTGTACCGGACAGGCGATCACCCGCACGCGCTCGTCGAATTCCTGCGCGAAGGTGACGCCCGGCTGCGTGCGATGCGACAGGAGTCCACCAAAACCCGGGACGCGCGCCGCGCACACGGTGTCGCCACGTTCGCGGGCCTGCCGGATCGGATCGAAGTCACAGGATCGCAGCACACTGCCCGCCTCGACGACGAGCGGCGAGACCTCCCACGGCCGGCCGTTCTCGGGCAACGCGAGCATTACCGCGGTCACGCCGCGCCGGTGCAGTTCGGCACGAATCCGCAGAAGGTTGAGTTGGCGGAACGCCTCGATGTGTACGAGGCACGGCAGCCCACGGTGATGGTGCACACCCTTGATCTCGATGCGGCGGCCACCGGCCACCGAGACGTTCACGTCCTGCCGTGCCGCGCCCGGACCGCGCCGCACTTTCCCCGTCACGCGGGCCACATCCGCGAGCAGCCTGCCGGCGGCCCGCACCTCGAACGGCGTATACAGGTCGGGCTCGGTCACCGCTTCGGTGAGCGGCATGCCCAGCCGGTCGGTGCGAAACGTGATCCGGTGCCCGATATCACTCACCTCCCGGCATGAATCCTCTTCGAGCGAGAGCTGGCGGATACGAAGTTCACGGGCCACGCCCAACTCCGGCACCACGAACGGGATGCTGCCGGTGAGCCCGACCATCGCCGTCCGTTGGAATCCCGTGGGAATCGAACCGTCGAGATACTGCTTGCGCATCACGTGCAGTTCCGACACCAGATTCAGATTCAGCAACTGCGCCAGTTCGATCGCGATGTCGACCGCCTCGTCGTCGATCTCGAACGGCGGGGTATCGTCGATCTCATAGGTGCACACCGACCCGCGATCGAGTTGGTACACGATCTCCTTCCGCGTCTTGAACTCCATCAACGCGGTGCCGTCGTATTCGCCAAGCTCGCTCAAGGTTGGCCGCATGTGGCGCAGGACTTCGGCGTCGTATCGCGTCACGTTCCGGCCGGCAGGACAACGGCAGAACAGTTTTGACCGGGTGCGCACCTGTTGGTGCACCTCGAGACCGCCGAGAAACCCGATGGCGTCGTAATCGCCGGACGTGAGCGTCCCGAAAGGGGCATCGGGAAAGTCCAACACCGGCTCGGTGCGCGGGTTGACGTCCGTGGGCGCCCGGATACCCGGGGCACGGCGTGGATCGGCCATCGGTCCCTGTGGGGGCGGTACGACTGCGTCCGGCGCGCCGGACGATCCGGCGAGGTCGTAAGATACCGCGGGCGGGCGCGATCGTCAGCCGGGTCCACCCCTTCTTTCTCCGCGGCCCGCGCCGTACTTTCGCCCGTCTTCGAGCCACGTCGTACCGCCCGGGCCGGTTCCGGTTCGCCCTAGCGATCGCCTGGCTCGGCCTTCAGATTCACCACGCGACCGAATACGCCCCACCGCTATCGGAGACCGCAGCATGCCACCAGACGCCCGTCAGAACACGATCCAGCGATCGGTGCCGACGAAGGCCCTGGTGCTTTCCCTCGCCGCGTTGGCCGTGCCGATCGTGTCGGCGGTGGCGCTGCCGGAGTTGGGCGAAGAGCTGGGACTGCTGGTGTGGCTCACGGCCCTGGTCCCCGCGTTTCTGCTGGCCTACTACCGTGGCCTCGGCGGCGCGGCCGTGGCCGTGGCGGCTGCGATGGCGGCGCTGTCCATCAGTCAGGTACTGCTGCGTGTCTTCGACCTCGGCACTCCCGACTGGAACTGGCTATTGCTCGTCGTGATCGATTTCCTCGTCATCACGATCGGACTCGCGATCGTGACCGAGGCGCTGCATCGCGAGCGCCGTAAGGCCGAGAGCCTCGCGCTGGTCGACCAGCTCACGCAGCTCCCCAACCGCCGCCAGGCGGAACTCGTGCTCGCGCGGGAGTTCTCCGCCGCGATGCGGGGGCGGAAACTGGGGGTCGTGATCTACGATGTCGATCACTTCAAGGGATTCAACGATACCTACGGTCACGCCGTTGGCGACGACGTGTTGCGCGCGTTCGGCGAAGTCCTGCAGCACTACACGCGCCGCCAAAACGTCTCCGCGCGCTACGGCGGGGAGGAGTTCATCTCGGTCGTCTCCGACGTGCCGCTGGAGGGGATCCTGATCTTCGCCAACCGCGTACGCGAGGCCATCGGCAACACGGAATTCAAGTGGGGCCAGGTCACCGTCAGCGGCGGGGTGGCGGTGTTCCGGGAGGGGATGGGCTCCCATGAGGTGCTGGTGGCG
The DNA here is from genome assembly GCA_036397455.1 of Gemmatimonadales bacterium. Lineage (GTDB taxonomy): Bacteria > Gemmatimonadota > Gemmatimonadetes > Gemmatimonadales > GWC2-71-9 > JADFNB01. The sequence goes on from DASWIX010000076.1 coordinate 74,584, forward strand.
GCGGCGGATCGGGCGCTTTACGCGGCCAAGGAAGCAGGCCGGAACCGCATCGAGGTCGCCGAAGACGTCGCGACGGCCAAGCAACGCGTGTCGACGCCGCGCGTGTCCGCGCCGCACGCGGCCAAGCGGGTCCTGGTGGTGCATGACGAGCCGGCCGAGCGCCACGCGATGGTGGCGGCCCTCACGGCGTCGGGATACGTGATCGCGGAAACCGGCAGTCCTGAAGAGGCGGCGCGGATGCTGCACAACGGCTCGGACCCGTTCGACGTGCTGGTCACCAGCGTTGTCATGCCACGGCTCTCCGGATTCGTCCTGGTCGATCGGCTCAACGAGGAACTCACCCCCGACGCGCCCGACCTCCGCGTGATCTATCTCTCGGAGTCGATGCGCGAACAGGTATCCTGGCGGGGCGTACCGGGCACCATCCACCGCTTCGTGCAGAAGCCGGTCGATGCCGCGGTGCTCACGGCGGCGGTCCGCGACGCGATCGAGGCGGAGCCGCGGCCCACACCCTGAGCGACACGCGGGCCTTGGGCGGCCTCGCGCGCGGCGCTACCTTGTAGCGTTTGCGCTGAGCACCCGACGCATCGCGAGGACCCTGCCCCAACGACATGGTCACACCAACCGCGAAGAAGATCCTGCTGTCGGTGCTGCTCACCGGCTTCGTCGTGCAAACCGCGCTGGTCTACAGCGACGAGCGGCACGAGCCGCTGAGCAATGCGGCGGTTCGCGGGCGGGAGATCTGGCACAGGGACGCATGCCAGGTCTGCCACCAGCTCTACGGTAACGGCGGGTTTCTGGGTCCCGATCTGACCAACGCGTTCGGGCGGGTCGATCCGGTGCGGCTGCGGTCGTTGCTCACGGTCGGCAGTGGACAAATGCCGGCGTTCCGGCTCACCGACGACGAAGTCAACGATGTCAGGGAGTTCTTGCGGTCGATGGACCGACCCGACCTGGGACGCGGCGAGCTCCGGCTCGGTACCGAACGCGGCACGCCGTGGGCGCGGTTCGCGGGGGCGGTCTCCGCGCTCCAACCCGAGGCGACCGTCCGGCGGGGTTGGACCGCGTTTGCGACCCGCGCCTGTACCGGATGTCATCAACCGCTCGCGCCCTCCCCCACCGCCGCACCGGACCTCTCCCTCGCCACCCAACACCTCGATCGCCACGCCCTCTTGACCGTACTGACCGGCGGTCGGGTCGAGCGCGGCATGCCGTCGCCCGTACCGGCATTCGAGCCGGGCGAGCTGAACGACGTCATCGCGTTCATCGGATGGATGGCTGTCGCACGCGACGCGATCGCGCAACGCATGGCGATGCAGACCGGGACGTCGATGAACTGGCGGGCCCTTCCCTGGTGGGAATACCGATGAGCGGCACCCTGCCCGACCGCCCGATCGCCGCCTGGCAGGTCGAACCCGCTCCGGTTTCCGTCACGCAGGCCATCGATCCGGCGCGCCGGTTTGCGACGCTCACGTTTCTGCGCGGCGCGCTCGTCGCGGTCGCGATCACGCTCATCGCGGGCTTCCTGGCGGCACTGTACTCCATTCCCGCGCTGGCCCCGGCCATGCAGTCGATCGGGCTGGACATGCGCCAGCTGCGGCCGATCCACACGGTGTTCGCGACGTCGTGGATCTTCCTCGGCGCCGCCGCGGTCGTGTACCGCTTCCTCGAAGATCAAGGCGGACCGGCGACCTCGGGAGACCGCTGGCGACTGCGCGTACAGGTCTTAAGTTGGGCCGGCGCCGGCGCGGGCATTCTCGGCACCTTGCTGTTGCGGATCGGCTCGGGGCGGGAGTACGTCGGATTCCACCCGGCCTTCTCGCTGTTGATCGTCGTGGGGTGGATCTGCTACGTGTGGAACGTCTATCGGGTCATCGGCCGATCGTTCTGGCAACAGCCGATCTACGTCATGATGTGGGGCGTGGCGCTGTTCTTCTTCCTGTACACCTTCGCCGAACAACACGCGTATCTGCTGCCCGGCGTATTCGCCGATCCGGTGCACGATCTGCGCGTCCAATGGAAGGCGACCGGCACGCTGGTCGGCAGCTTCAACCTGTTCGTGTACGGTACCATCATCTACGTCGGCGGGCTTATCGCGGGCGACGACACGTACTGTCACTCGAAGACCGCGTACGCGCTCTTCTTCGTCGGCCTGCTCAACTCCTTCACGAACTTCGGGCATCACACCTACCATCTCCCGCAGAGCGCGTGGGTCAATTGGATCGCGTTCGTGGTGAGCATGACCGAGATCATCGTGCTCGCGCGGGCGGTACACGATCTGTGGTGTCTCGTGCGGGCCAACGACCCGCGCCCATTCAGCGCGACCCGCGCGTGTTTCACCGCGGCCAAGTGGTGGACCGTGGCGATCCTCTTTTCGTCCGTGCTGATCTCCATTCCCCCGCTCAACGCGGTCATCCACGGCACCTACGTCGTCACGGGCCACGCCATGGGCGCCACCATCGGCATCGACACCATGATCCTGCTCGGCGGCGTGTTCTGGGTCCTCGGCGAATTCCTGGGACGGCGCGGACTGCCGGTGACACGGACCGCGTTGGATACCCGGAACATGCGGCGGATCATCATCGGGCTCAACCTCGGTGTCGCGGCCCTGGTGGTATGGCTCCATGTGTCCGGACTCGTGACCGCCATCCACCGCGCCGCGCTCGCGCCGAACGAGTCGTACGTTGCGCCGGCGTGGCTCGGCGCGTCGAGCGGGATCATGTTCGCGCTCACCGGCGCCGTGGTGATCGTGTTCTTCGCCCTCCTGCTGGCGCGGGTCATGCCGCGCGCGTTCGCGGCGCGGGCCTAGCGAGGGATTCCTCTCCCGTTGCGCCGGCCCGGTTGCCGGGCCACCTTCCGCTCCGTCTACCTTCCGGAGTCTCCCATGCGGCCGTGCATTCCCCTCGCCACCGTGGCATCGGTGCTCGTCATCGGCACGACCCTCGCGGCGCAGACGACGGACACGGAAAAGCACGCCGCCGCGGCGATCCTGCGGCAAATCGACTCACTGGAAGCGCGGCTCCAGCCGACCCGGACCGCAACGCGGTTGGCCGAGCGCACCGACCGCGCGCGGGATCGGCTGCTGGCGCGGGTCGAGGAGATCTGGACCGGGGCGATGCAGGGACTGTCGGACTGGATCGGCCACCACCCGGAGGTGGGCTGGCACGAGTTCGAGGCCGTGGACACACTCACCGCCGTGCTCGAGGCCAATGGGTTCCAGGTGGAGCGAGGGGTCGCCGAGTTGCCGACGGCTTTCGTTGCGTCCTGGATCTCACCAGCGGGTGCAGATGGACCCACGCTCGGCCTGATTGGCGAGTACGACGCGCTGCGCGGCACGCAGGGCGCCTTCCACGGCGACCAGCACAACTCCCAGACGCCGGTAGCCATCGCCGCGGCGAAAGCCCTGAGCGAGTACATGGAACGCGAGCACGTCCCCGGTCGAGTGATGCTGTATGGGGCCCCCGCTGAAGAAGTGGACCCGCCCGCCAAGTTCATCATGTGGCAGCGGGGGGTCTTCCACGGGTCCGATATCCTGGTACGGAGCCATGCGGGACAGGAGACGCGTCGTGACCGGCCCGGGTTCGGCGTGTGTTGCCTCAACATCGACGCGGTGAAGTACACGTTCTCGGGGCGTCCGGCGCACCAGCGAACGTCGTGGCACGGGCGCAACGCCCTCGAAGCCGCAGTGCAGTTCTACTCGTCGGTCGACCACCTGCGTTCCACCTGGCGTCCGGAGCACAGTGTGCAGGGCGTGATCCCCGAGGGGGGCGTGGCACCCAACGTGGTGCCGGACCGCGCGGTAGTGGACTACTTCATCCGCTATCCGGACGAGGTGTACCTCGCGCACATCAGCCGCATGATGGAAGACGCCGCCCGGGGTGCGGCCCTGATGACCGGGACCGAGGTAGAGGTGACGCGTTACGGGGAATACCGCGACGGGGTCACCACCGCCATGCTCGAGGAGCTGTTCTTCGCCTACGCCAGGAAGTTCGACGCCCCGGGGTTGATGGACGAGTTGGGCCGCCCCGCGGGATACGAGGAAACCGGGTTCGTGAGCCGCGAGATTCCCGGGGTCGGGATCACGGTTCGCAGTTCGGCACACCCCAACCATACCTATGAGATGCTGGAGGATGCGTTCACGGACCTCGGGCACAGCGGTTTCCTGCTCGACGCCAAGATCGAGGCCGCGGTGCTGTACGACTTCCTGACACAGCCCGCGTTTCGCAGCAAGGTTGCCGAAGAGCACCGGGCGTTGGCGGGTTTGCAGGAACGATACCTGAGGGAACTGCGCAGGGTCTATGCGCCCGAGATAGGCGCGGACACGGCGCTATCCAAGCAGAGTCGCATGGAGATACGCGTGCCGCGCGTCGAGCGGCCGCGCGGCAACGAGCCGCGCTAGCATGTCCAGAGCATTCGTCAACGAAGACGCCGCAGGCCCCGAGCGCATCTATACGCTGCCGGATCGAGACGACCCCGGGTTCGACGAAGCGGCGGCGATGACGCTCATCGAGGGATGGAACCAGGGCGACACGCACGGCGCCGAGCGTGCCACAGGCTATTCCTGGGGCGAGCCGACACTGCGGCCGTACGTCGAAAAGCTCCTCGCCGACGCGGAAGCCCGGGGGAACGACCGGATTGCGCAGCTCGCCCGGAGGTTCCTCCGCTGATCGCTCCGCGGCATCCGCGGCCGCCGACCCGGTGATGACCACCTGGCACGTCTATCTCATCCGCACGCGGCACGGCACGCTCTATACCGGCATCGCGACCGACGTCGGACGCCGCCTGGTCGAGCACGCGGGCGCGAAGGGCGCCAAGTACTTGCGATCGCGCGCGCCGCTCCGCGTGGTGTACGAGGCGGCCATCGGTTCGCGCGCACTGGCGCTCACAGTCGAGGCCCGGATCAAGCGGCTGCCCAAGGCGCGGAAGGAAGCGATCGCGACCGCGGGCCCCACGACCGCCGAATTGCTCAGCGCCCTCGGCCTGCGCGACACCGATGGTTGAACGCGCCTGCGCTCGCGCGCTCCGCGCTCTCCGCGATACGTTCTACCCACATCCTACACGTTGAACCGCACGTGCAGGACGTCCCCATCCGCCACCACGTAGTCCTTCCCCTCGACCTGGAACTTCCCCGCCTCCTTCACCGCCGTCTCCGACCCGTACGCCATGAACACGCCGTACGGCATCACCTCGGCGCGGATGAACCCGCGTTCCAGATCAGAGTGAATGCGTCCCGCGGCCTGCCGCGCCTTCGTCCCGCGGCGGATCGGCCAGGCGCGCACTTCGTCCGGGCCCACCGTGAAGAACGAGATGAGGTCGAGCAGTCCGTGCGCCGCGCGGATGAATCGGGCCAGCGCCGACTCGGCCAGGCCCAGGTCTGCGAGGAACGCCGCCTGATCGGCCGGATCCATCGATGCGATCTCGGCCTCGACGCTGGCCGACAACACCAGCCCCGCTGCATGCAGCTGCGCGAGCCGCGACGTGAGCGCGTCGGGCATGCCCCGGGCGGCGTCGTTTTCACTGCTGTTCAGCGCCACCAGCAGCGGCCGGTCGGTGAGCAGGCCGTAGCCTCTGAGGTAATCGCGGTTCAGGTCGGCGGGCGAGAGTGACCGGATGGGGTGTTCGCCCTCGAGGGTCGCTTGCATCCTCTCGAACGCCGCCAGCTCCAAGGCCGTCGGCTTGTCCTTCTTGGCGCGATCGAGCCGCCGTTCCACCACCTCGAGATCGGCCAGCACGCACTCCGCGTGAAACGCGTCGAGATCGGAAACCGGATCGGGGTCCCCCTCGAGTGCGGGGTTGGCAAATGCGCGCAGCACCAGGCACAGCGCTTCCTGGTCGCGGATCTGTTGCAGCCCTTTGGCCGACAGGCCCTTCTGCTCGGCTCCGTGCTCGCCGGGGATGTCGCAGAAGGTGATCTCGGCGTAGGTCGTCTTCTTCGGTGAGAAGATGGTGCTCAATTTGTCGATGCGTTCGTCGGGCACCTGGACGATGCCCAACCGCACCTCACCGCCAAACCCGACCGGCACGTTGAGGCCGGTCATCGTATTGAACACCGTTGTCTTGCCGGAGCCGGCAAAACCCACTAGTCCGATTTTCATGTCGCTCGCAGGTGAGGAGTGTGTTTCGGAACATAGTCGGTGGGGAAGCCGCGGGCTCGATGTCCTTCCTGCTGGGTCTTCGGTGTTTCGTATGGGTTGTGACAGGTCCGATGCCCAACCCGCGGAGGGGTAGGGGCCGCTCACGGAGACCGTTGCGGCCGCGGGGGGCCCCCACCCCCACCCCCGCCCGTGTATACCGCAGAGGACGCAGAGGACGCAGAGGGTCTCCGCCTGATTTCCCGCCGCTCCGTCGTGCCCATTGAGTCAGGAGTTGTTGGGGGTGGAAGGGCCCATTGATGACGGATGCTCGGGTCGCGCGATCTGGAACCTGTCGCGGGTGCCGCAAGCCCTCTGCGTCCTCTGCGCTCTCTGCGGTCCAACGCGGGGGGAGGGGCGACTGCCGAGTGTGCCCCTCCTTAACCTCGTCCAGGAAGCTCGACCAGGAACCCACACAATTCCCTGAAGACCCTTCCAGTTGAAGCTGTCACCCGCGAACAGCAATGCCACTCGGACTACGTCAAGGCGGTCATGTCCCCGGCTTCGTCCGGAGTTCCGAGACCCAGTGGTCGACCAGAATGAGTTCGGGCCCGCTCACCGGGACGTCCTTACCACGCGATCCCGTAGTCCTCGCCGTACTGACTCGCACCACCCCACATGCTCCCGTGGGCCATGTCGAAGAAGATGGCCGTAATCGGTCCCGAGGTCAGGGGGCTGAACGTGAGATCGTATCCCATTCCCCGCAGCCCGGCGCGGACCCATGGCGGTACCGACTCGTTCAGCAGCAGCCTCCCCGGCGCGGATTCGTGATCGCCGAATGAACCGCGCATCTGGAAACTGTTGATGTTCGCCGCTTCGACCGCTTCCTGCACGTTCATCCCGAATTCGACGACGTTCAGGAAAAACTGCAACAGGTTCTGGTCCTGCGAGTCCCCGCCCTGCACCGAGAACGCCAGCAACGGTTTGCCATCCTTCAACGCCAGGCTCGGGGTGAGCGTCGCGCGCGGGCGCTGGCCCGGGCGAATGACGTTGTACGGGTTCTCCGCCGGATCGAGGACGAAGCTCTGCGCGCGCTGGCTCATCCCCACGCCGGTTCGCCCCGCAATCACCGCGGGCACCCATCCGCCGCTCGGCGTGATCGAGACCACCCATCCCTCTTCGTCCGCCGCCTGCACCGTCGTCGTGCCGAGGTAGAAATCCCGTTCGCGCTGGAGCAACGCTTCCTGACTGGGCGTTTCCGGCGCGGAAACCGGTGACGAGCGCCACGCGCGCAGGTACTCCAGGAACGGGTTCTGCCCGCCCTGATACGGATACGGATCGCCCGGCCCGGCGTCGGGATCGTTGTGTTCCCAGTCGATGGACTGCGCACGCGCCCCGGCGTATTCCTTGGAGAGCAGTCCTCGGATGGGCTCTTCCGGTGGCGTGTACGGGTCGCCGTAGTAGAAATCGCGGTCGGCGAACGCGAGGTTCATCGACTGGTACAGCGCGTGGATGTAACGCGTACTGTTGTATCCCATCGCCTGCAGGTCGAAGTGTTCGAGAATGTTCAGCGCCTGCAGCATCACCGGTCCCTGCACCCACGTGTTGAGCTTGTAGACCTCGATGCCCTTGTAGGTGGTCATGACCGGCTCTTCGAGATACACCCGCCACTGGTCCAGGTCGGCCATCGTGATCAGCCCGCCCTGCTCGCGCGAGCCACGCACGAACTCCTCGGCGATGTCCCCACGATAGAACCGGTCGTAGGCAGCGTCGATCGCTTCCTTGCGGTTCTTGCCCGCGGCGAGCGCACGGCGCTCGGCTTCGACAAGCATGCGGAGCGTGCGCGCGAGGTTCTCCTGTCGGAAGATCTCCCCGGCATCCGGTGCTTCGCGTTCCTCGCCACGATGGGTCAGGAACACCTCGGCCGAGTACGGCCACTGGGCGATGCGCGCCTTCTCCCGTTCGATCGAGTTGGCGGTTTGCGCTTCCATCGGATAGCCGTCGGCCATCTCGATGGCCGGCGCCAGCACGTCGGCCAGGCTCAACGTGCCGAACTCTGCCAGCATCGTCATGAGGCCGCCGGGCGTGCCGGGCGTCACCGCCGCCAGCGGGCCGTACTGCGGCGGATGGGTCATGCCCTGCGACCGGAAGAACTCGGGGGTCGCCCCGGACGGTGCCACGCCGAGCGCGTTGAGGGCGATCACCTTGCGGGTGTGCGGATTGTAGATCAGCGCCTGCGTCTCGCCGCCCCAGCTCAGCACGTCCCACATCGTGGCGCCGGCGGCGAGCATCGCCGCGGCCGCGTCGATCGCGTTGCCTCCCCTGGTGAACATCATGGCCCCGGCCGACGCCGACAGCGGCTTCCCGGTGATCGCCACCCAGTGACGGCCGTGCAGCACCGGCTTCACGGTGCCTTGGGCGGCGACCGTGCCGACGTGGGCGAGCGCGAGGGCGCCGAGCAGCGCGCCGCACGCGGTATGGGAGCGGGTACGCATGGGTCCTCCGTGAGACGGGGCGAACGGGCGGTGACGGCTCATCATCGCCCCGTCGCATACGTGTGGCAAGGGCGGCCGCATGCCGCCCCGTTGGGTAACCAGTGGCCGCTCGTTACCTTGACCGGTCAGGAGGGCTAGACCTAACTGGTAAGGCAGCGGTCTTGAAAACCGCCGGGTGCAAGCCCATCGGGGTTCGAATCCCCGGCCCTCCGCTCGACGCTGGGACGGCGTGCGCCGTCCCTGCATACTCGACCCAAACGGGAGACGCCATGCCGCGTGTGTGCTTCGCCCCCCGCGCCGCGTCGATCGCGCTGGCCGGGGTTGTGGCGGTCCTTGGTTGTGACCGCACCCCACCGGTAGCGGTGATAGGCTACGCATTCCCGCCGGTTGGCAGACCGGCGGTCGAGGTCGCGCAGGACGAACTGGCCGAGTGGCCGCCGGACGGACCCGACATCCGGATCGTGTTCGACAGCATCGTCCCCGGCGACCCCGCGGACGTCGAGGTCGAACGGGCCGAACGATTCTCGCTCGTCCCCGACCTGGTCGGGATCGTCGGACATGGCGGGAGCCGCGGATCACTGGCCGCCGCACCCGTCTACAACCAGATGGGCATCCCGCAAATCGTCCCGATCGGGACGAGCCGCCTCTTGAAGAACGCCGGCGCGTGGACGTTCATGCTTGCCCCGGACGATTCGGCCGAGGGAGCGTTCATCGGGGAATTCACCGTCGAACGTCTCGCGGCGCGACGCGTGATCATCTTCTACGTCGATGACGAGTACGGGACGGGACTGCGCGACGGCGTCGTCGCTGAGCTGCGCGAACGGCGAACGGCTCTCATTGCCGAGGTGGCGATCGGTTTCGGCAGCGACTTCCCGACCCTGGTGGATGCAGCCCTCATCCGCGGCAGACCGGATGTGGTCATCTCGGCCGCACGCTGGTTGGAGACGGCCAAGATCGCCAGGCTGATGTGGGATCGGTTGGGCCCTGTGGCCGTCGTCGCCGGCGACGGGGCCGGCCAGACCGCTCTTCTGGCGAACGAGGCCGGACCGGTGGCCGATTCGGTGTACGTCGTCGCGTTTTGGCACCCGGACGCGGCCGATTCGCTTTCGCGCGCCTTCGTGGCACGGTTTGAACGGGTGATCGGCCAAGTCCCAAACAGTGCCGACGCCATGTCACACGACGCGCTGATGGTGTTGAGCCGCGCCATCCGTACCGTCGGACCCTCACGCGCGGCCATCCAGCGGTTTCTCATGGACCTCGGCAGAAATCGACCGGCGTTAGCCGGCATCACGGGACTCATCTCCTTCGCACCCGATCGCCGACCGCGACTCTTCATGACACAGATCCGCCAAGGGCAAGCCATCTTGATCGGGTCGAACTAAACGCCGACCGCACGCGCGCCCCTCTGGACGTGACGGACGGTAGTTGCGGGCAGCGCGCAGACGGTTAACGTAGAGCGGCGCACAGGTCTTCCAGTCCTTGCTGCCGGGCGTGCGCGCCGGCAGGGCCAGGCAATCGTGGCGAAGCGTCTTCTCATCGGTTTGAGCCTGATCGGGATGGTCGGCTGCCGATCAGCCCCCGAGCACACCGTCATCGGGTACGCGTTTTCGATCAGCGGGACTCCGACGGTCCAGGTCGCGCGGGAGGAAATCGCCGAGCATGCCGGCGGCCCGACCATCGAGATCATCTACGACAGCGTCGTGCAGGGCGATCCCGCCGACGTGGAGGTCGAACGCGCGGAGCGACTCGCCGCCGTCCCGGACCTGATCGCCGTCGTCGGGCATGGTGGAAGCCGCGGCACGCTGGCAGCGGCACCCGTCTACAATCGCGCACAGATTCCTCAGCTCGTGCCGATCGGCACGAGTCGATTCCTCAAGCACGCCGGGCCGTGGACCTTCATGCTCGCCACCGACGATTCGACCGAGGGGGCGTTCATCGGCGAATTCGCCGTCAATCGCCTCGGAGCCCGGCGCGTCAGCATCTTTTTTGAAAACGACGAGTACGGAACGGGGTTGCGTGACGGCGTGACGGCGGAACTACATGGGCGGGGCGTTCCCGTCGGGTCCATGGTGGCCGTCGATCCCGCAAGTGACGTCCCGACCCTGGTGGAAGGCTCGTTGCTCCATGGGATCCCCGACGTCGTGATCTCCGCCGCGCGCTGGCAAGCGACGGGGCGGATCGCCCAGACGATGCGCGCGCACGTCCCGGGCGTACAGATCATCGCGGGCGATGGCGCCTTCGAGATGCGTCCGCTGGTAGACACGTTCGGGACCGACGCCGACTCGATCTACATCGTCGCGTTCTGGCTGCCGGATGCCCCCGGCCCCGAATCCCGTGCATTCGTGGCGCGATTCGAGCGCGTCACCGGCCGGGAAGCGTTCAGCGCGGACGCGATGTCGCACGACGCCCTGATGCTCCTCGCCGATGCCATCCGCACCGTCGGCCCGTCGCGCAGCGCCGTGCGGCGCTACCTGCTCGAGTTGGGCTCCGAGCGCCCGGCATACGAGGGCGTGACGGGGCGGATCTCGTTCGGACCCCACCGCCAACCGCCACTGATCATGACGCAGATCCGCGACGGCAAAGCCCGTCGGGTGCCCACGCGGTGACGCGACCGCGTGTCTCGCTGAGCCTCCGGGTCACCCTGATGCTCGTGATCGCGGGCGTGGCGTTGTACGTGTTGATCATTGCGCTGTACCTGACGGCCTGGATGCGCCCCGCGACAGAGAGGCTGGCGCGGCAGTCGGCACCAGTCCTCTACTTGTTCGGCGAGCTCTCCGACCGCGCGCTGGGGATCGAAGAGGCACTGCGGCTGACCCGACGGCCCGCGCTCACACCGCAGGCGCGTGTCCAAACCGCGGAACAGGTGCGATCGGTCATCGGGGATGCCGGGGATCGTTCGCTGGCCGAGGCGTTCGCCAGCCTGCCGTCAGAGATGCGGGTCGTGCTGGCACGGGCCGATGACCGAGCGTCTCGACTCCGCAACACGTTGGTCGAGTACGCGGCGCTGCTGGAATTGGGCCGACTGCCGGAAGCAACAGCGCGCGCGCACGTCGCCGACTCCCTGCGAGGCCTGTTGCGGGAGAGCCTCGCCTCCGCCCAACGCATCGGCCTCGAAGATCTCGTTCAGCGGGAACGGGCCCTCTCGGCGGCTGCCAATCGGGCGGTCGCGTTCCTCGCCTTCTGGGTCGGCCTCGGCCTGGTCTTGCTTCCGCTCGGTTTGCTGACCGTGGAGCGGCGGGTCCGGCGACCACTGGCCGACCTCGAAGCTGGCCTCTCCCGAGTGGCTGATGGGGACCTCAACACCCAACTCCCCGTCACACGGCTCGATGAATTCGGCCGCGTCATCACCCATTTCAATGAGACGACGCGCATCCTGCGTGATCGGGCGCAAGAACAGGGGCGCTTCGCCGCGGCAGGCGAGTTGATCGCCGGTGTGGCGCACGAGGTGAACAACCCGCTCATGGCGATCGCCACCCTGGCAACCGCCCGGCTCGACGAGGTCGAGAACAGCGAACAGCGGGCCGAACTGGAGCTGATCCACCGGCAGGCGCGGCGCGCCGGCAAGCTCATTTCGGGTTTGCTCCGGTTCGTCCGGCCGGCCGAACACCACACGACGGTCGTTGAAGTCAACGACGTCGTCCGCGAAGCGGTCGATCTTCTTTCCTATCAGTTTGGTGTGGACGAGATCGAGGTCGTCCAGCATCTCGATCCCGCGATCCTGTGCAGCGTGTGCAATCCCGGTGGATTGGAGCAGGTGCTGGTGAACCTGCTGAGCAACGCGATCGATGCCGTTCGGTTGACCAAGCCCCCCCGTCGCATCGTCGTGGAGTCCTGGCGGAAAGACCGAACCGTGTTTGTGGCGGTCGAGGACCACGGCCCGGGCATCGACCCCGCGGTGCAGGCGCGGTTGTTCCGACCGTTCGCGTCAACCAAAGGTCAGAAAGGGACGGGGCTCGGGCTCTACATTTCGCGCCAAATCGTGCGGGAGGCCGGCGGGGATCTCACGGTCGAATCGATCCCCGCGGCCGGCGCGCGCTTCTCCATTTCGCTCCCGGCCGCTCTCTCCGTGGCGACGGGACCGCTGCAAGCGTCCCCGCTCCCTGCGGGCCGCGCCACGACGCTCGCGGGTATGGATATCCTGCTGGTCGACGATGAAGAGTCCATCCGGCGCCCCCTCGCGAAGTATCTGACCCGACGCGGCGCCACGGTGCGCGAGGCATCGGACGGGATCGAGGGGATTGCGGCCATCAACGATCGCCTTCCCGACGCCGTGGTGGCCGACGTCCGCATGCCCCGCATGGACGGTGTGGCCATGTACCACGCCCTGACCCGCGACCATCCGACCGCGTGCGACCGAGTCCTCTTTCTGTCGGGCGATCTGTCACAGTTGGCCGATCTGGGCGGCACCACCATCTCGGCCGCTCGGGTGCTCGTCAAGCCGATCGATCTCTCCGAACTCGATGCGCGCATTCGCGCCCTGGTCTCCGGGAACTCCGCGCGCGAGGCAGTGAGCGGACTCGAGAGCGGGCCGGACCCACGTTGAAGCGAGCCGCGCCCCGCATGGTCCTCGCGCTCGGCATCGTGGGCGTGACGCTGCCGGCCCGCGCCCAAGCGCCGCCCGGCGAGGGTCTGTTCGGCCATCTCTTCACCTCCAAAGGGGAGATCGTGATCCGACTGGCGTTCGTCCGGACGCCGATGACCGTTGCCAACTTCGTCGGGCTGGCCGAGGGAACCATCGCCAACGACGCGTTCCCGCCCAGGACGCCGTTTTTCGACGGCACGACCTTTCACCGCGTCGTGCCGGGTCACGTGATCCAGGGCGGCATCCCCGCCTCCGAACGGGCGCGCGGTTCGGGCCGGACCATTCCCAACGAAATCGACCGCACGCTGAGTCACGATCATGCCGGCGCGGTCGGTATGGCGAACGGCGGACCGCACACGGCCACCAACCAGTTCTACGTCACGTTGGGCGACCGCTCGTATCTCGACGGCGACTATGCGGTGTTTGGTGACGTCGTGCTCGGCCTGGACGTGGCGATGCGCATTGAACGGGACGACCGGATCGACAGCGTACGCATCGTGCGCGTCGGCGACGACGCAACCGCGTTCCGCCCCACGACCGAGTCATTCCTGGCCATGGTGGACCGCGTCGGCGCGCGGGTCACGGCGGCCGAGCAACGGCACCGCGCCGACGACGCCGCATTCGTCTCCCGCCGTTGGCCTGAGGCCGTCGCGACGGATAGCGGATGGCAGTACGTCATCATCGAACCCGGTGCGGGCCAACCGGTCGGCGTGGGCGATACGGTCCTCGTGTCGTACACCGGGCGTACCGTCTCCGGGTTGCAATTCGCCGGCACTGGCAACGACGGCGCCCCCTCCTGGCTTCCGGTAGCCGGTGCCGATCTCCCGTTCGCCTATGTGGTTGGTTCGAACGCGATCACCCGGGGGTTTGACGCGGCGGTAACGACGATGCGGCACGGCGAGAAGCGGCTCGTGATCGTTCCCGCGGCGCTCGCGTACGGCACCAGTGGCTACTATGCGCCGTCGCGCGAGGGAGAGCGCCGGTTCGTCATCTCGCCGAACACGATGTTGATCTACGAGATCACACTCCGCCCGGACTGACGCGAAACGGCGTGCGACCCGCGCCGGGTCCGGTGCCCGATCACACCGGCAGCCTACTCCTGCGCCCCGAACGCCCACCCCCGGACGACCGCGCCAATCAGGTTGTATGCAGCCCGTCGTGACACCCCGTCGGGATCGCGTTCGTTCGCGGGCGTCGATGCGACGCCGAATGCCACCGCTTTTGGGTAGCGGAATACCTCGATCAACGCCGCCGCCAACTCAGTGCTTGTCGGTCCGTCGGGCACGGTCAGCGGATGCCCCGGCACCTCGCGCGGGTCGAGCACGTCCATGTCGACGTGGACGTAGATGACGTCCGTGAGTTCGGACAGGCGTTGTATCTCCGCGTGCAACTGCTCCGACCGCTGTCGAATGTCGTCGGTCGAGAGCATCCGGACATTGGACCGGTTCAGCAGCTCGCGTTCCAGGGGGTCGAGGTCGCGCGCGGCCGCGATGATGATGTGCTCCGCGGGGATCGGCTCGATGAGCCCTGACTCGCGCCGCAGGTTGGTGAGCCCGAGTCCTGCCGCCACCGCCACAGGCATCCCGCCGAGCATCCCGCTCAACGTCGTTTCCGGCGTGTTGAAGTCGCCGTGGGCATCGATGAACACGAGACCAACGCGGCGCAGTCCGGCAGCCGCCCCCTGTTGGAGACCACCGAGCATGCCGAGCAACGACGTGCAGTTGGCGAGTAACCCGATGGACAGGTCGCCGCGTGCCAGATTCTGCGCCACCAGCCGCCCGAGGTGCGCGTTGGCCAACCCCATGCGGTGCCACTCGCCGTATTCGCGCTCCTCCGCGCCCGTCAACCGGATCTCGGTGGTCGGGGCGAGCGACACGCCGGATCGGGTCAGCGCGTCTTCGATTCCGCCTTGGATCAGATATGCCGGTATCGGTGAGCGTTCCGGCACGTTCCGGGCCCCTGTGTACGGCATGAGGACGAACGACACCCGGCCCGTCCCTGTCTCATCGGTGACCCGTTGTTGCGCCGTGCCGAACACCGGAACGGCCAGCCCGATGACCAACCATGCCTTGAAACGCATCCGCTCCTCCAGGTCGACGCGCCGTCCCGGCAACCCGGCTTGCACCGAAGAGTGCAGCGGGTAGCGTGGCGGGCAGTGTATCGGCACATTGTACAGGTTATGGGTATAAACTGCTAACCCTGAACTCTCTTGCCGCCGGTGCCATGACCCTCACCCGAACGATGGTATTCGCCCTCGCCCTGTTCGCGACGGGTTGCGCCACCATGGTCTACACCGTCGGCGGAGTGATGCGAGACGATTCGGCCGCGCAACGCGAAGCCGTGTCGACCTGGCTGATCGCCCGCGGTTACGGGCTCGAATACCGCAACACGCCCGACGGACCGGCAACCACCGCCTGGACCATCACCCCCAATCTGCTGACCCGGACACGCCATGTGCTCACCGCGCGGCGGCGCGGCGAGAACGTGGAAAACGTCCTGGATGTCACGCTCGAGACCGGGCCGGCCGTCGAGCGACCGATCGTGACGGTCGACGCGACGACGTGGAGGTTGGCCGACGGTTTGCGGATGTCCCAGATCGCCGTTTCGGCGGAAGCGCGAGAAGACGCGAGCGCCTTGATCGCCGCGTTCAGCGAACGCTAGCTCCGCCGGTCCGCGGCGGGTACCGTTCGGTCGTGCGCCTCGCCATTCCAGGCATCACCTTCGGCGTGTTGGTGGCGTGTGTCGCCGTGGACGCCGCGACCGCCCAGGGTCGACCGGCCTTGCGCGCCGGGGCGCGCCTTCGCATCTGGCATGTCGCCGCGATACCTCGCGCGTTCACGGTCGGCAGGCTCCTGACGTTGGATCCCGGCACACTCAGCATCGTGCCGCGCGGCGCGTTCGACCCGATCACGATCCCGTTCGCCGCGATCGATCGACTCGAATGGTCCCGCGGCCGTCATCCCCTGATCCGCTTCGGCCTGCCGGCGTTGGGCGCATTGCTGGGCGCCTGGATTGCCCCGCAGGTGATGACCGAAGCGCGACACTGCGCTACGGGCCTGGTTCGCGATTCCCGATGCGTCAAGCAAACACCCGACTGGTTGGTGGGCGTCGGCGCGGGCGTCGTGACGTTCGGCGTGCTCGGGTCGTTCGTCCCCATGCGCGCCTTCGCTCCCAGACCGACGGTATCCGTTTCGGTAGCGTTCTAGCCGAACGTCCAGCCGCGGCGCGTTGTGTCGGGCCCTGCCAACCGGGTTCAGCGGATATTCCAGCCGTTCACCGGCCCGCCGTGGAAAAAGGCCGCCGGGGTCATCACGCCATCGCGTTTGAACACCACGCCATCCTTCATGACGAAGCGCACGTCGCGCAGGGCGTCGATGTCGTCCAGGGGGTTCGCGGACACGGCGATAAGGTCGGCGATCAAGCCCGGCTGGATGGGACCGCGCGTGTGTTCGGTCTCGCTGACCAGGTAGCCGTTCGTCGTCATCGCGCGCAGGATGTCCGCCGGCGGGATACCCGCCGCTTTCCACGTTTCGAGGAACTCGATGGCTACCTCGCCCCGCGTCATGCCCGGCACGTAATAGTCGGCATCGGTCGAGAAGGTGAGCCGGACGCCGCGGGCGAACGCGTTGCGCAACCCCGCTACCGTCGCCTCGTAGCGTGCGGGTGTCGTGTGTCCCGTAAGCGCGATCGGCGTTTCGGTGCCGGCGCGGAAGATGCCTCGCTCCGCCATCATCCGATGCATCTCGTCGGTCAGGCCGCGATCGTGCGCGATCGACCAGATTCCCGCCTCGATCGCGCGCCGCGCGCCGTCGACCGTCTGCACGTGCCCCTCGACCTTGAGCCCGATCTTCGCCGCCTCGGCGATGACCTGGCGGATCTCGTCCGCCGTGTATCCCCACGGCTTGCAGTCGACACAGATCTTGATCACGCGCGCCCCGAACAACGCGTTCTGTCGCACGGCTTTGACGATCTCGTCCGGCGTGTCCGCGTCGAGGTATTCGGGATACACGATCTCGTGATCCAGCGCCATCTCCGGCGTCGGCCAGAACTGCCCGCCCATCCCCCCGATGATGATCCCGGAGTTGATGATCGTCGGCCCGGGGATCCACCCTTGTTCGATCGCCTGGCGCAGCGCCGCATCGGCGTAGTTCGCGGCATTGCCCATGTCGCGCACGATGGTGAATCCCGCGTTCAACATCTGGATGCCGTTGGACACCGCCTGGATGGCGCGCAACGGCGTGCTCTCCAGCACGTACGTGAGGTAGTAGACGTTGTTCTCCGGTACCGCCTTGTAGGTCAGCGCCAGGTGGTTGTGGGCGTCCACCAGCCCCGGCAGCACCACCTGGTCGGACAGATCGACCACCTCCGCACCGCGTGGAATCGAGACGTTGGCGCCGATGGCCGTGAATCGCCCGCCCTCGATCAGGATGATCTGATTGCGGGCGACGGTCCCGGCATCGGGATCGACGAGCCGGCCTGCCCGTATCGCCGTGACCTGTGCGCCGGCGATCGAGACGCCGGCGGCGAGAAGCGCGAGGAAGAGGATGGCGAACACAAGGCGCGAACGCATGGCGGTGACTCCTGCGGGAGAGACATCGTGATTCGTGCGTCGAATGCGCGTGGGATGTGCCACCGCACGACCGCGCTGTCAAGCAGCGTGCCGGCAGGCCCTGTGCTACGCTCCGCCAGACTCCAGATACGAGGCGAACGCGTCCGGCAGGTCGCTCGCGCGAATCGCGGCGGCGGCGGCCACGTCGTATTCCATCCGGACGAGCTCGACGCTCGTGTCGCCCGGAGCGAAATCGACCAGGACGTTGCCGCCCCGCCGGTCTCCATCCTTCGGCCGGCCTGCCCTGCGCTTCCATCTCGACCCGCGCGGCGCTGGGCGGGTATTCCGACGCCTTCGGCGAACGGTGCGAAACCGAAGCCATCACCGTTCGGCTCTTGTGCCCGGCCGAACGCACGCGCTGCTAAAGGAGGGTCGATGCGCTTTGTTTCGTCAGTGCTTGCAGTCATCGTCACCAGTGCTGTGCTCGCGTGCCTCATTCCCGGCGAACCGCTGTCCAGCTTCGCTGTGACGCTCGCGGTCGACAAAACCGATATGCCGCTGGCGGTGGGCGACCGCCTCACGGTGACCGTCACGGCCACCAACCAAAGCCGGTTTCCGCGGCGACTGCCCGCCTGCCAGCCGCTGGGAGTGGAGATTCAGAGCGAGGCCGGCGAGCCACAGTGGATCGAGGAGCGATTCACTTCGCTCGCCGCGTGCGGGGGCCGGGAAGGTGAGGCGCAGTTTCCGGATACCGTGGTGCAGCCCGGAGCGTCGATCTCTTCGACGATCCGGCTGGGGTTTCTGCCGCGGGTGACCCGGGGCGGGTTCGAGACGTGGGAACCGGGACGGTACGTCATACGTGGGTACTTGAGCGCGTTCGGTGACCAACGCACGACCGCACCGATCGCCATCCGGCTCTACTGCCCGCCCGAACGCACCATGTGCTAGGTCCGCCGGGTAAACCCGGCGCTCGGCGCCGACTGGAAGCCGGCGACACGTCCTGAAGGACGCCTCCGTATTCCGAGCCGCCAATCCGCGCGACCTTCAGCCGCGTATCCGGCCCGCGCGAACCAATAGCGGCCACGTCAGCACGCGCACCGTGTCGGCGGCACCCCACGCCCCGTCGAGTTGGCTCCGGATCTGCAACACGGTCGGTCACGGCGTCGATCTCGGGCGTGACGCGGGGCAGGTCGTAACCCCACACCCCGATCGCCGCGCCCGGCCACGCCACCTGCCGCACGACGTCATCAAACGCGTCGAGGTCGATCCAGTGCAGCGCTTGGCCTACCGCCACGAGGTCGTACGCCCCTTCCCTGGTCCATCGATCCTCGGCGCGTGCCGCCACGCAGCAGATATTGCCGTGCCGCATCGCGTGGCGCAGCTGCCGCCGACTCGGATCGCTCGCGACGACCGTGTCGAACCGGTCGGCCAGTTCGACCGCGGCCTGGCAGTTCCCGGCCGACGTCCCACGCGCGCTCATGGCCCGATACGAGACCGGCGAGGTAATCGAACAGCTCGCCCGGGTATCGCGGCCGGAACCGCGCACACTCCGCCGCCTGGCTCGAGAAGGAGTCGAGAAACCCGGCGGACGGTGGGCCGGACATGCCCGCATCATCGTCCCGCGCGCCACCCGGTGCAACAGCGGCACGGGCGGCGCGCGGCACTGGCGGCCATGCGGCATCACGTCCAGATTCGTGCACACACATCCCACCGGAGCAGATCGATGCGCGCGTTCCTGACCCTCGCAGCCACCGTGGCGTTAGCCCCTTCGCTCACCGCGCAGACACCCGATTCGATCCCCGAAGAGAGCAGCGGCGTCATGTTCCCGGTGCGGCTCGCCGCAGGCGGTGGGGAGCACGTCTTCACCGGCGCCGGCATGCGGACGCGCACCTTCCTCAAGGTCAAGGTCTACGCGTTCGGACTGTACGTCGATGCCGCCGGCGCGCGCGCCAACCTCGCGGGCTTCGCCGGCAAGACCAGCCGCGATCTGGAACGGGACGACGCGTTCTACGACGCCCTGCTCGCGCGGACCTTTCCCATGACGCTGCGGCTCGTCATGACGCGCGACGTCGGCGCGGAAACGATGGCCGAGGCATTCGACGGGGCGTTGCGCCCGCGCGTCGAGCGCGCCGCCGCGGAGATGAACATGCCCGGCGGCGTGGAAGCGCTGGAGCAGTTCCGCGCGTACTTCAGCGTCGAGGAAATGACGAAGGAATCGGTACTCGTGTTCACCTGCACGACCGGCGGCACGCTGTCGACGCGCATCAAGGCACGCACGGAGCCTGACATTCAGTCTGCCGCGCTCTGCTGGGCCCTGTTCGACGTCTACCTCGGCGACGATCCCATTTCGGGCGACGGCAAGAGGAAGGTCATCGCGCGGTTCCCCGAAATCCTCGGGGCAACCGACTGAAACTTGTGCGAGGCCATGCTCTTGGTGACATTGCGTGTCCGGCGGGACCCGACCGGTCCCGCCGGACGTCATTGGAGAGGTGGCCGAGTGGCTGAAGGCGCCGGTTTGCTAAACCGTTATAGGGTTTAAAGCCCTATCGGGGGTTCGAATCCCCCCCTCTCCGTAACCCCATGACCCTGCGCGTTCGTTTCGCCCCGTCTCCCACCGGGTACCTCCACGTCGGCGGCGCACGAACGGCGCTGTTCAACTGGCTGCTCGCCCGCAAGCTCGGCGGCGCGTTCTTGCTGCGCATCGAGGACACCGACCGGCAGCGGTCGTCGGACGAACACACGCAGGTCATCCTGGACGGACTGACGTGGCTGGGGCTCGACTGGGATGAGGAAATCGTGTTCCAGGGCGCGGGGCTCGCGCGGCACCAGGCGCTGGCCAACGAGTTGGTCGCATCCGGCCAGGCGTACGAGGACGACGGCGCCATTCGATTCCGCATGCCCGATGGTGAGATCGCGTGGGACGACGTCGTATACGGGCGGATCGGGTTTCAGGGCACGGATCTCGACGACTGGGTGATCCTGCGGTCCGACCGCACGCCGACCTATAACTTCGTCGTCGTCGCTGACGACATCGAGATGCACATCACGCATGTCATCCGCGGCGAGGACCACGTCTCGAACACGCCGAAGCAGATCGCGCTGTACGAGGCGCTCGGCCACCCACCGCCGGCGTTTGCCCACCTGCCCATGCTGTACGGCGCCGACGGCAAGAAACTCTCCAAACGTCACGGCGCCACCGCCGTCGGTGACTATCGTAAGGAGGGGATTCTTCCGGGTGCGATGCGCAACTTCCTGGCGCTGCTCGGCTGGAACCCCGGCGACGAGCGCGAGCTGTTCTGCGACATCGATGAGTTGGTCGCCGCCTTCTCGCTCGAGCGCGTCCAGCACACCAAAGCGATATTCGATACGACCAAACTCGAGTGGATGAACGGCCAGTATCTGAGCCGCATGGAGCCGGCCGACCTGCGACCCCTGGTAGAACCATTGCTCGGCGAGGCCGGACTTGACGCCGCCGCCATCGGTCGCGATCGGCTGTTACGGTTGCTCGCCGTGGTGCGCGAACGCGCTCGGACGACGCGCGACTTGGTATGGATGATCGGGGTGCGGGTGGACCGCGCGCGCGTCGTGCGGGACGATCCCAAGGTCGCCAAGTACATCGCGAAGGATCCAGCCGCGTATGCGGCCGCGCTCACGAGCGTTGCCGAGCGGTTGCACGCCGTGGATGACGCACACTGGACCGCGGATGTTCTCGACGACCGACTGCGCGCGCACGCGGAGGCCCGGGGCGTCGGGCTGGGCGCGGTGATGCAGCCGATACGGATCGCGCTCACCGGAACCACCGTATCGGAGGGTGTGCACGTCCTGCTCGAACTGGTTGGGAAAGAAGAGAGTCTCGCCAGAATCGAAGACGCAAGCAAGCAGTAACGGCGAGAATCGATTGGGTTTGACCCGCACCATCTTCCCGAAGGCGCCCACCAGAACGTAGTATTGGGCATGAGATCCATCCGGACACCGCGCGGGGATGGGCGCTGGAGGACCGCGCGTGGCGCCGTCATGCTGGCCGCGGCTATTGCCTGTGGCGATCAGAAATTCGCGACCGGCGTTCAGGTCTTCGTGCAGGGTGTGGTCACCTCTCCCACCGGAACGCCGGTCGGGGGCGCGCGTGTGTTGATCGAGATCTTCCAGGCCGCTGATGGCCGGCGCCTGGGCGAGGAGCCCACGCTCGCCAACGCACAGGGCCGCTACGGTATTCTGCTTGCCGTGCTGGGCAACGCTCGCGTCGATGGCACGCTCAACGTGCAGGTCGAAGGAGAGCAGGCGGGCGTCGCACTCGAGGGCCTGGTTGAGGGGATACCCTTCAGCTTCAAGAACCCGGAAACCGGGATCGACACCGTCAACGTCGACGTGACGCTGGAGGAATCATCGCCGTAGCGCCCACCAGTCCATCCGCAGTCCCGTTGTCGATCGTACCGAGCTCGGTTCCCCGCCGCCGTCCGACGACGGAGTCAACAACAAACGGTCGAATCTGCCATCTGCCATCTGCCATCAGCAATCTGCAATCTGCAATCTGCCCGGTAGCAGGCGGCAGCCCGCCGCTAGGCTAGGACGGTCCAGCTTCAAAGAACGGCTTCCACTTCGCTTCCGGTGACGCCGGCGTCATCAGGCTGACAATCACCATCAGCGACATCGACAACAGTACACCCGGTACAACGATGTAATCACTGCTCGCGAAATCGAACGCCGTCCCGCTGATCGTCAGCGTAAAGTCCACGCCGATCTCGCTCAGCACCTTGATGGCCAGGATGCTGCCCAGGCCCCCCGCGATACACGCGACCCCGCCCTGTGGCGTCACCCGTTTCCACAGAAACGCCGCCAGTAACGCCGGCGTGAGACTCGCGCCCACCAGCGAGTAGGCGTACAGCGCCATCGCCAGCACGCTGTCGAAGAAGGTCAGCACCACCAGGCCCAGCGCACCGAACAACACGATGAACGCGCGCTGCACGTTGAGCTTGGCTTGCTCCGACGCCTGAGGATTGACGAACCGCTCGTAGATGTCGCGGCTGACATTCGTCGACGGCACCAACAGGAACGTGTTGCCGGTCGACAAGACGATGGCCACGGCGGAAGCGAGCAGGATGGCCCCGCCGATCATGGGCAGCGAGTTTTTCGCCATGAACAGGATGATCGTTTCGGATGCCGCGCGCCCGATGAGGTCGTTCGTCTGCGCCGCCAGGTCCGGGTACACCGAGGCACCAACGACGCCAAGCAACGCGATGGCGGTCTCGATGACAACGATGCCGACCAACATGCCGATCACGGCCCTTCGGGCCGACTTCGCGTCCTTCGCGGAGAAGAACTTCTGGTACATCCCGCTCTCACCGAGGATGAGCAGGAACGTCGGTGCCGCCACGCCGAACACCCACAGCAGGTTGTGGCCGCCGAGCGCGGTGAGGTGACCGTCGGGAAGCCCCGCCGCCACCGCGCCGATTCCGCCATTCGCGAAGACGATGTACGGCAGCGCCAGCAGCACGCCGAACGTGATGACGATGCCGTTGAACACGTCGACCGTGACGATCGAGACCATCCCCGCAAGCGCGGTGAAGACGACGATCGTGGCCGCGGTGATGAGCATCCCCACCATCGGCGTGATCGCTCCGTCGGTGGCGATGCTGAGAATCCAGCCGCCGCCCCGGAACTGGTACGCGGCGATCGTCACATACGCGAGGATGATGGCGAGCGTCCCCAACAGCCGGGCCGCGCTGTTGTAGCGTTTCTCGAGCAGATCAGGCACCGTGTACTCCGCGATCCCGCGCACCCGGTGGGCCAGGAAGTACGCCACGATCAGCCCGATCCAGCCGCCCGACGAGAACCACAGCTCCGCGATGCCCGAGCGGTACGCCAGACCCGCCCCGCCGAACAACGATCCCGATCCGATCCACGTGCACACCAGCGTCCCGACCAACAGCGCCACCGGCACCGATCGGCCCGCCACCATGAAGTCGGCATGGCTCTTCACCGACCGCGACCGCCAGATCGACACGCCGATCAGGATCAGGGGATACACGATGACCGCAAGCACGAGCAGGTTCATGATGTCTCTCGGAAGGAGTGAATCGGCGAGCAGAACCTACGACCGGGAAGATCCCCTGGCAACGACGCTCGACCGGCTACGACCGGTCTGGCCGTCCTCGACCGTCCTGGGTCCTCACCGTATCCCTCGGTGGGACCCGTCGATTGCGCTCGAACTCGCGCGCCGCTTCGCGTCGCTCGCGGGTCTCCTCGACGTACGTACGGAACTGCTCGGCCGTCTCGGCGCGGCGGGCGGCCTGCAAGATGTCCTCGCGAATGCGCATCAACTCGGCGGCGCGTTGCCCCTGCTCGAAGTTGCCCTGCGGCCACGGGAGCAGCCCGAGGATCATCGTCGGCAGCTTCAGCCCACCGAGGTAGATCCAGCTCCCGTCGATCCCCCACTGCTGGCCGTTGACCTCGGCTACCCAGCTCGGCGGTGCGGCCACCGCCATCGAGTCGCGCGGCAGCGTGTCGAGAAACGCGTAGATCTTGTCCGCGAGCGCGCTGTCGAGGCGCTCCAGGTGCCGGGCATCCGACGTGTCACCGGCAACCGCGTCCGCAATCGCCGCGGCGATCGCATCTCCGGGCCGCAGCCATAAACGCCCGTCACCGAGCCGTGGCACGAGTACGCGGCGCCCCGGCCCGCCGAGCCGCCCGCCCGCTCGACCCCCGGCACCCTGACCCTCCCGCACCGCGCTGTCGCCGCGCGGCACCTCCGGCGCCACACCGGTCGGCACGCCGGCGGGTGGTACGATCGCGACCTCCACCGGCGCCGGACCAGCCTCGTCACGCTCCGCACCCTCCCCCGGTGCGATCGGCCCACGCGACGGCAGGTCGACCTCCCTCGGGTCTCCACCGGGCGGGAGCGCGATGAACGAGACGACCTCACGTTGAAACGACGGACCGGAAAAGACCACGAACAAGGCGATCACGACGACGTGAACGACCGCACTCGCGATGCCCCATCCCGGATGTGAACGGGGGTACGGCGGCGGCAAGAACCGTTTCGTCACGCGCCGACCCACCCCACGACCGACGCCAACCGCCCCGCCGCTTCGCGCAGCCGCCCGGCTTCGACGGTCAACGCGATGCGGAAGAACCCTTCACCGCCCAAGCCGAGCGCCGAGCCCGGCAACACCGCCACCGCCTCCGTCTCGAGCGCGCGCGTCGCGAACTCGGCGGAGGTCGTTCCTTCAGGAACCGGGATCCACAGGTACATCGTCGCCTTGGGCACGTCGACGGCGAACCCCGCTTGACGAAGCGCCGCGACCGCCGCGTCGCGACGCACCCGGAAGCGTTCGCACAGATCGGCAATCAGCGGTTCGGCCTCATGCAATACCGCGGCCGCCGCCTGTTGGATCGCGAGGAACACGCCGGTGTCCACGTACGTCTTCACCTTGCTGAGCGCCGCGATCAGTTCCGCACTGCCGGCGGCCCACCCCACACGCCACCCGGTCATGCCGAAACTCTTCGACAGCGAGTGGAACTCCAGCGCCACCTCACGCGCGCCCGGCACCTCGAGCACGCTCGGCGCGCAATACCCGTCGAAGGTGACGTCGCAGTAGGGGTTGTCGAATGCGAGCACCATCTCATGCTGGCGACAATACGCGACCGTGCGCGCGAGGTAGTCGCGCGGCGCGACGGCGGCCGTGGGGTTGTTGGGATAGTTGAGGTACACCAGCCGCGCCTTGGCCGCCCGTGCCGCAGGCAACTCGGACAACTCCACCAGGAAATCGGTGCGCGGTCTGAGGGGATAGATCTCGATATCGGCATTGGCGAGCGTGGCACCACCCATGTAACACGGATACCCCGGCTCCGGCACGACACACACGTCGCCCGGATCGAGCACCGCCAGCGCCAGATGCGCGAGCGCTTCCTTGGATCCGATCAGTGGCAGGATTTCGCTCGCGGGGTCGAGCGTCACGCCGAAGCGGCGCTGCATGTACGACGCCGCCGCCTCGCGAAACGCCATCAACCCGACCTGATGCGGATACCGGCTCATCGCCGGCTTCGCGGCCGCCTCGGCAAGCGTGCGTACCGCGACGTCGGGTGGTGGAAAATCGGCGTCCCCGGCGCCGAGATCGATGACGTCGCGCCCCTCCGCCAGCAGGCGCCGTTTCACCTCGGCAATCCGCGCCACCGCGTACGCCGGCAGCGAGGCGGCCCGCTCGCTCAAGACTCTCATCCCCGTCCTCCTGTTGGGGCCGGCACCCCAATCCCGTGCCGGGCGAAAAAATCCTCCGCCGCGGTCCGCACGTGCGCCCACGGGCCGATCACCCGCTCGGCGGGCGGCAGCGTCTCGAGCAACACCGCCCCGTATCCCTTCGTGACGACCCGCGGATCGAGCAGGATGACCACCCCCACGTCGTTCTTCGATCGAATCAGCCGGCCGAACCCCTGCTTCAACTTCAGCGCCGCCAGCGGGACCAGATACCCCATGAACCCATCAACCCCTTCTGCGGCCAGCCGTTCCAACCGCGCGGCCGTGATGGGCTCGGTGGGGACCTTGAACGGCAGCTTGGACAGCACCAAGACGCGCAGCGACCGGCCCGGCACGTCCACCCCTTCCCAGAAACTATTCGTGCCGAGCAGAATGGCCGAGCCCGCGTCGCGGAAACGCCGCAGGAGCTGATCGCGCGGGCCCTCTCCCTGCACGAGGAGCGGCCAGCGGCTGCCGATCGTGAGCCGAACCGCACCCGCCACACGCTTGAGCGCCGCGTGGCTGGTGAACAAGACGAACATGCCGCCGTCGGACGCGTGCGCCAGTTCCAGAATGGCCTGCGCCGTCGCGCGATCGTGTCCGGTCTGATCGGCACGGGGATCGGCCAGGTCGGTCGGCACACCGAACAGGCACTGCGCGCCGAAATCGAACGGCGATGGCAGAATCGCCTCGAACTTCACGCGGTCGGGCTGGAGCGACAGGCCCACCCGGTCTCGGAAGAAGGCGAACTCCCCACCGGCGGCCAGTGTGGCACTCGTCACGATCACGGTTTCGATCCGATCGAACAACGACTCCTTGAGCATCGGCGCCAGTTCCAGCGGTACCGTCGCCAGACCAACGGGGAACGGCAGTTCCCCCACCGGACGCGAGCCGCGCCGCTCGATCCACCGCACCGTCAGCGCCCCCGGTTCGGGACGCAGCGTGTGCAGCAGGCCGTCCTGTACCGCCTGCAGCCGCCGGACGACCCCACGCAACTCCTGCAACAGCTGCGATCGCCGATCGGTCTCCTCCGATATTTCCATGCGGTCGGCCACCGTTTCGACGCCTTCCCGCAACGCGCCGAGTCCGCGCACCAGGTTGTCGAGCACGACCCCCAGTCCACGCTCCCAGATTTCGTCGTCGCGGAACTCGTCGGTGAGCCGCAGTTCGTGACTGGTCTCGCCGCCCAACCGCTCCGCCAGGAGGACGAACAGCTTCATCGCGTCGCGCCGTGTATCGACCACCGCCGGCAGCACGCGCTTCCGCAGCATCTCGGTCGACGCCACGCTCAGCAGATCGGCGCGCCGCGAGCATTCCGCCGCCAGCGTCGGCACCAGTCCCTTGCCGTTCCGCTCCAGCCGGCCGAGCAGGCGGGACACGCCCCACGACGTCACGCGGCTTCCCAGATGTTGCGCGGCGGTATCCTCCAAATGATGCCCTTCATCGAGCACCAGCCGTCGATAGGGCGGCAGGACGGCCGCCTCCTCCCAATTATCCTGGATGCGACGCACCGCGATGTCCGACGCGAGCAGATGGTGGTTGACCACGATCACGTCCGCATCGGCCGCGCGGCGCCGCGCCTCGAACACGAAACAGCGTTCGAAGTACGGACATTTCAGTCGCGTACACAGGTCCGGTTCGGCGGCGACCTCATCCCACACCTCCGACGCCGGCTGATCGGTCAGGTCGGAGAGCGAGCCGTCATACGTATGTGCCGCCCATCCGGCGATCCGGTCGAGTTCGCCCTGCCGATCCGGCTCGAGCAGCGAGTCCTGTCCACCGCGGGCCAGGTCGAGTCGCGACAGACAGAGATAGTTCCGCCATCCCTTGAGCAACGCGTACGTCGGGCGCCGCTCGGGACCGGCGAACGCCGATGCCAGCAACGGCAGGTCCTTGCCCACCAGCTGTTCCTGCAGGTTGATCGTGTTGGTGGAGACGACGGTCCGCTCACCGTTCTCGAGCGCCCAGCGAATGGCCGGCACCAGATACGCGAAGGACTTGCCGACCCCCGTGCCCGCCTCGAGCACGGCGACCCCACCATCGTTGTAGGTGTCGGCGATGTACGCCGCCATGTCCCGCTGACTCGGCCGATCTTCGTAGTAGCCCATCACCTGCGCCACCGGGCCCCGTTCGCCCAGCAGGCCGGCGACCGCGATCGCGTCCAGTGGGGTGTGCGTGCGCGGCCGTGGGACCTCGACCACGACGTAGAGGCTGGTCGCCGCGTTGTCGACGATACCGAAACCGACGCCGGCATCATGGAAGCGCGCGGCCACGTGCAAATCAGCTTGCGACGGCTCGAGCACGCCGCTGGGGTGGTTGTGCAACAGCATGTCGCCGCGCTCGGCGATACCCGGGAGCGCGAGGACGCGGTCGACGGTGCCCCGCGCGACGGCGCGCGCCTCGACGATGACACCATCACCGTCGACGGTGGCCACAAACGAGACCTCGCGTCCACCGGCCGCCTTGATCTCCGCCATGATGCGGTGGCGGGCATCGGCGGCGAGCCGGCTCATGTCTTCAGCTCGCGCTTCTTCGCGGCGGGAAACAGCACGTTGTTGAGGATCAGCCGGTATCCGGGCGAACCGGGATGCAGCGAAAGGTCGGTCGGCGGGTCACCGATCTGATGTTGGGGGTCCTCGGGATCGTGCCCGCCATAGAAGGTCCACGTCCCCTGGCCGAACTCACCGTGGATGTACTTGGCCCAGCCGGCGCCCTCCTCTTCGGCCAACACCGTCACGCCCGGCTTCAGCCGGTCACGCCGGAACGAGGTGGTCAGACCATAGAAATCCGGCAGTACGTCGCGGTGACATTGCACCAGCATGGTCGGTACCGGATCGATCTTGGCCGCGAAGCTGAACAGTTTGTAGGCGCCCAATTGCTGACGCTGGCCCGGGTTGTTGACCTGGTGGCCGTCGATGTCGGAGAAACTGGCAATGGCCGGAGACGCCTCCAACCGCGCGCCCTGGAACGCGAACGACCGCTGCCACTGCATCTTGCCCGCCGCCATCGGGTCCATCGGCGTCCCGTCGCCATACGGCGCGGCGATGTCGACGCCCTCCGCCGCCAACGCCAGTTCGATCGTCTCGGTCGCGGCACACATGGCGAACAGGAACCCGCCCGGCTCGACGAAGCCGCGGATGGTGCGTGCCACCGCCTGCTTCAGGGCCGGCACGTGCGGGAACCCGAGCGACTGCGCCATCGCTTCATTCCGGCGCATCATGTCGCCCAGCCACGCGGAGCCGCTGTAGGTCAGGAAGAACTTCGAGTACTGACCCGTGAAATCCTCGTGGTGCAGGTGCAACCAATCGTACTTGCGCAGGTCCCCGCCGATCACCTCGGCATCCCACACCTTTGCGTACTCGATGCCGGCGTATTGCAGCGCCATCGTGACGGCGTCGTCCCACGGCGCGGCGTTGGGCGGCGCGTAGACCGCCACGTCGGGCGCTTTCTCGAGGGGAACCGCGTCCATGTTGTTGGTCGCGATGACACCGCGAATCGACACGACGTCCGACTCGCTGACCGTCTCCATGCGCACGCCCGCCAGCGCCGCGTCACGCTCCACGACCGACGTGATCGGCAGCAGGAAACTCCCGCCGCGGTAATTCAACAACCACTCGGCCTTGGCGCCGCGTTTGATCGTCCGGTACGTCAGGCCGTAGGCCTTGAGATGGTTGGTCTGCCGTTCATCCATCGGGACCAGGAAGGACGAAGCAACCCCGCCGATCGGCCCGCCCGATGCGATGAGGCGCGGCGCCAGGAGCGCCGCGCCCGCCGACACGAACGCACGGCGTTTCATGATCTCGGGATCGCTCCCCGCACCTGATCGAGCAGCCGCCGCGCCTGGGGAATCACGGCGCTGTCGGGGAACGCCAGGATCAACCGCTCCAGCCGCGCGATCGCTGCCTGATTCCGCCCGTCGCGCACGGCGAGCTCGGCGAGCATCAGTTCGGCCGCGGGCGCGACCGGACCGATCGCGTCCACGGCTACCGCCTCCTCCAACAACAACTCCGCGCGGGGGTCGTTGAGTTGCACCGCCACCCGACCCGCGAGGTGCAACAGATCGCTTCGTCCTTTCACGGCCGGGAGTGAGCGCGCCACCACGGTGAGGTGGTCGATGGCGGCGGCGCTGTCGCCCCGGGCGAGCGTCAGCAGGGCGTCCCCCACCGCGGGGGCGTGATCGACCTCGATGCGTTGGATCAAGGCCAACATCCCGGTACGCGCCGTGGCGTCTTCGCGGGAGCCGGTATAGGGTCCCGCCTCGCGGAACCGGTCGCCGGCTTCGCCCAATGCCCCGCGGTACAGCGCGACCCACCCGCGTACCGCCGCCGTCGCGAGCGACGAATCGTGGTCGAGCACGCGTGCGGCCGACTCGAGATCCCCGCGGCGCAACCACCCCCACGCCAGCCGGTCGCGCAACGTGGCGACATCGTCCACGGCCAGCCGGCCACGCCACTCGGCCAGCCGCCGCTCGGCATCCTCGATCCGGCCGGCATCCACCAGTACGGTGATCAACGTCGTCATCGTACCGCCGGCGGCGGCGGGCGCCTGCGCCGTATCCCGGGCGATCTTGCCCAGCATGCGTTCGGCGTCTGCGCGATCGCCGGCGTCGGCGAACGCGCGCGCGGCATCGATGCGCGCCTGTTGCGCCGCGGCGCCGTCCAGCATCGTCGCGAGGCGCTCGAGCGCGAGCCCGCGCACCCGATAAGCCTCGGGGGTCGCCGACCGCCGCGCGCGCTCCGCGAAGCGCTGCAACACCCTGGCCGCACGATCCGGGGCGGCGGGTAACGCGTGGTCAAGGAGGGCCCACCCTTCGCCTGGACGATCCCAGCTCACCAAGACGTCGGCCGCGATCTGGCGGGCGGTGGCGTCCCCAAATTCCCGCAGCAGCACGTTCAACACGACGTCCCGCGCGCTCGGCGGCGCCTGCGAAAGACTCAGTCCGGCCGCCGCCCCGACGATCTCCACGGCCCGCGCCGACGCGTGCCAGTGCCGGGTCGCCTGCGCCCAGTCGCCACCCACCACGTCCATTTGCGCGAGTTCCTGCAGCAGCGCCACACCACCCAACACCCGGTTGCCGCGCTGCAGCACGAGCCGTGCCTGTTGCACGTCGCCGTGCTGTGCCAGCGCAAACGACCATTCGCGATACGGATCCTCCAGGCGGGGAACGAGGTCGATCCACCGCTCGGCGGCCGCACGCGCGGCGTCGCCTTGCCCCAACGCCACCAGGACGCGGAGTTGCAGCGACCGTACCGTGTGCTGGCCAGGATTGAGGACCACCGCGGTATCGAGGAACGGCATGATCCGCTCCAACGCCCCCAGCTTCCGCAGCGCGCGCTCCAGGCCGAACAGGGCCTGCAATGCTCCCGGACTCGTTTCGAGCGCCGACGCGAAGAGATCCGCCGCCTCCCGATGACGCCCGCGCCGTTCCAATGCGAGCGCGGCGGAGAGATCGGTGCGTTGCTGGGCGGCCGGCACATCGGCGATCACGACCACCGCCAGCAGCGCGAGGCCGAGCGCCCTACGGATCACGTCGGACCTCGTTCAACCGCCGGAAATAGTCCAGGATCAAGCGCCGCTCGTCCGGCGAGAGCCGCTGGAGCGCATCCCAGGACGGATACGCGAACCGCGGGCCGGCCTCCGGCACCCTGGTGCCGTCGGGTCGCAGCGTATTGTCGAGCTGCCCGGCCACACTCTCGCGCTCCTTGCGGTCGTCTTCTTCGTTGCCGCGCAGCGAGCGGCCCGCGTCCAGCAGGCGGCGGTAGAGTTGTTCCTGCCGTTCGATCATCTCCCGATCGAGCAGGCCGGACTCCAATGCCCGGGCCAACTCGCGCGCTTCCTCCGCCAGTTCCCCCGCGCCGCTCTGGTCGCCCTCGGCCCGCATGCGGTCCAGTTCTTCGCCGAGGGCGCGCTGTTGTTCAGCCAACGCTCGGAGCTGCTGCATCAACGCTTCACCGCCTTGCGGCATCAGCGGCAACATGCCGCTCGATTGTCCCGTCATGGCGTTCTGCTGCTGCGCCAGCTCGGACATGCGCTGGATGGCTTCCTGCATCCCCGACCCCGACGCCGACGATGAGACATCCGACCGGCTGCGGAGCAGCTGATAGGCGAGCGCGTTCAGTCCGTCTACCGCGTCCGCGGCGTCGCTGCTCGCGCCGCGCGTGTTGGGATTGGCTTGCTGGATCTGATCGAGCGCCTGCGTCATCTTCTGCTTGGCATACCCGAGCGCGGTCCCGAGCTGCGGCGAGACGAGCGCGTTTTGGCCCGCAGCGCCCTGGAGCCGCTCCATCACCCGATCCACTCCGTCGCGCACGGCGGCCTGGGCGGACCGGAGGTCAGCACGCGATTCCCCTCGACCGAGGCGCCGCTGGATCGCGTCCTGCTGTCGAGCGAGTTGTGCCGTCTCGACCAACGCGTGGTCCATCGACTCGAGCACCTCGCGACGCCACTCGTCGCGTAGCGCATCGCGCTGCTGCCGCAGCTGGTCGGCAATGGGATCGAGGTTGGAGGACGCCTGGTTGCCCTGGTCCGCCGCGCCCGACTCGTTCGCTTGCTGCGCCTGTCGCGCCGCCTGACGCATCTGCTGCGCCGCCGCGGACGCCTGTTGCGCCGCGGCCTGATCGGCGGTCTGGCCCTCCGACCCCGCTTGCTGCTCCATGTGGTGTTCGAGTTGCTCCAGCCGCGCGGCAAGTGAGTCGGCTTCCGCCGCCAGTCGCTCCTCACGTGCCGCCATCGCACTATCGGCCTGTTGCGCCGCCGCCTGATTCCACTCCTGCTGCCGGTGGGCCAACTCGTCGGCGTCGTCCGCCATCGTGCTCATCTCACCCTCGAGCGCCGCGCGCTCGAACAGCGTGCGCCCACGTTCCAGCTCGTTGCGCAACTGCTCCTGCGCTTCCGCGAGCCGTTGGAGCGCATCGCGCAGGGCGCCGGCGTCGAGCTGCTGCATCGCGTTCCGCAGGGCCTCGAGCGCTTCCGCGATCTCCGGCGTGATCGCCCGCTCGAGCAAGGCCTGCAGATCGGCGAGTTGCTGGTGCCATGCCGGATCGGTGAGCCCCGCCTGCCAGGCCGCCTCGGACAGGTGCCGCACCTGATCGCGCAGCTCCGCGGCCCGATTCAACAGGTCGGCCTGCTCCCCGGCGATTTCCTGGGCCCGCTCGGCGGTCCGAAACCCGAGCTGCTCGTCGCCCGGCTGCGCCCCCGCCCCGTTCGGGTCGCCCCGTTCGCGTTCCGAGGCGAGATCCTCGGCGGATCGCGACAGGTCCTGCTGGCGCTGCGCCAGGGAATCGGCTGCCTGGGCAAGTTGGCGCGCGTCACGCCGCGCCGCCGCACGCAAATCCGCCATCGAGGGCAGGCGCAACGCGAACTCGCGGCTCTCGGTCACGTGCCGATCCGGCGCGTTGTCGGCCGCCCGTACGCGGAAGTAGGCCGTATCGCCCGGCAGGAAGCCGCGTTGGGTGAGGTCCAGGGACCATTGCAGCACGGCGCCCTCGACCCCGCCAGCCGGGAGCGGAACGCGCTCCACCAGTGGTTCGCCGGCGATCCCGAGCCTGCTCACCCGCCGGCTCACCACCTCGACCGCGACAACGCGGTGATCATCACGCACGTCGATCACGACCGGCTGGCGCAGGGTCGTCGGGACGGTGGTGTCGGCGCCGGGGATGGGCACCGCGAGTATCGGCGCGCTGTCGGGCACGGCGATCAGCATCAACTCGACCGGGTCGCCTTCGGTCGGCGCGCCGTTCCGCGCTCCCACACGCAAGGTCCACCGACCGGAGCGCGTGACCGGAAGCATGCCGGAGAAGCCGTTGCCCTCGACCTCGAGCGCGACCGCCAGATCACCGCGCCACCAGACGGCCGAATCCACGTCGACCGTCAAGCGCCCGCGCGTCACGATGGCGGTACCCATCGGCAACGCGAGCGGCTCGGGACCGGACGCGAGCGGCTCGTCCGCTCGCTCCAGATACCGGGGGTACCGCGCGAGCAGCGCGAGGTCGCTCACGAACGCCGGCACGGCCACGTGGATGGTCACCGTGTCGGACAGGCGTCCGCCACTGGTCGCGTGCAGGAATCGGTCGCTCTCGAGCGGTCCCAACACCACACGCGCACGACCGACGCTATCGAGCGGCAGGCGCGTCGGCTCCCACGGCTCGCCGGGCGCACGGACGAACAATGTCGCCGACCGGCGGCCCTCCGCGACCACCTGGACCGTGACCGAATCGCCGTACCGCACCGTCCGGGCGCTGACCTCGATGCCAACCGGCCCCCGCGCACGCGCCATGTCACGCAGCGGATGCCAGAAGGTCCCCGACCTCGAACCCGGCAGCACCACGACGACCGCCGCCAGTCCGACCGTCGCGAGAATCGCCGAGCGGCCGACGGCCCGCCGGTGCTCCTGACGGGCGCCGTCGAGAATCGCGTCACCGTGGCGATCGAGCCACTCGCGCATGCGGCGGTCGGCCAGCAACGCGAGTGACCGGCTGCCGGCGGTCGCCACCCCGGCCAAGCCCGACACCGACCCGCGACGCAATCCACCGCGACTCTCCATGTCGGCCGCGATACGCGCCGCCGACACGGCTCCGGCGTGACGCCAACCACGGATCGTACCGGCGGCCAGGATGCCCACCATCACCACCCAACCGGTCAGCGCCAGTTCCGGTACGGTGCGGTACAGCCCCGCCCGGTCCAGCACGATCCCGAGCGCGCACACGGCGGCTAACAGCCCCAACGTCACCAACCCGTCGGCCAGACTGCGACGGACGAGGAGACCCGCCCGGCGAGCGACCAACCACGCGCCGGTCTGCGTCATGGTGACGCCGTCACCGCGTACAGGAACAGATTGACTCCCATCTTCAGGGCCGCGTCGCGCGACGCCGGCAGATCGTCATGCACGCCCGGATCCTCCCAGCCATCCCCCAGGTCGGTCTGATACGAATAGAATACCACGAGCCGATTGCCGAGGAACACACCGAGGCCCTGGGCGGGCTTCCCATCATGCTCGTGGATCTTCGGGATGCCGGCGGGAAACGCATTGACGATCCGGTAAACCGGGTGATCGAGCGGGACGTCGACCAGACGGTGGTCCGGAAAGACCCGGCCCAGCTCACGCCGGAACGACTCGTCCAGCCCGTAGTTGTCGTCCGCGTGCAAGAACCCGCCCTGTTCGAGATAGCGTCGCAGGATACGAACCTCCTGCTCGGTGAACAGCACGTTCCCGTGTCCGGTCATGTACAGGTACGGAACCTCCCACAGGTCCGGCCCCGTCAGCGTCACCACCCGTTCCCGTTCGGCGACGTTGAGGCCGGTTTGGTCGCGGATCGCCGCGAGCAGGTTGGGAAGGCTCGACGGGTTCGCGTACCAGTCACCGCCCCCGTCGTACTGCAGCCGACCCAGCGTGATCGACTCGTCCGCTCGCGCGCGCGCGCTATCGTGGCCGTCCCCGACACCGACCGCGACGGTGAACGCGGCCAGCGCGAGGGTCGGCGTGCGTCGCATGGCGGTCACTGCTCGTTCACCAGTCGGTATGCCTCATGGCGAGGGAGATCCGCTTCCCGTGCGAGCCGTGTTGCTGCGTCTTTGCGGCTCAATCCTTCGGCGAGGAGCGCGCGGGCGAGGTCGGCGGCGGCGGCGGGATCGTGTGCAGCGGCGCGGACCTTCCCTGCGCCGGCAACCACCAGCGTGACCTCTCCACGGGCCGGGCGTGCAGCATAATAAACCGCCAACTCGCCCAAGGTCCCGGATTGCACCGCTTCGTGCAGCTTCGTGAGTTCGCGCGCCACCACCGCCTTGCGCTCGGCTCCGCAGACGGCCCGCAGCTCGTCGAGCAGGCGTTCGAGACGGTTCGCCGCCTCGAACAACACGGTCGTCCACGGGCCATCGGCCACCTGCTGGAGTAGCGCGGCGCGGTCTCGGCCTTTGCGCGGAAGAAAGCCGAGGAAGGTGTATCGGTCGGCCGTGAACCCGGAGACGCTGAGCGCGGCGGTCACGGCGGACGGGCCGGGTACGCAGACCACGGGGAACCCCTCCTCGACCACCCGCGCCACCAGCGTCGCGCCGGGATCGCTCACCACGGGCGTTCCGGCGTCACTGACCAACGCCACCGCGTCCCCCCGACGCAGGACGGTCATCACCTGCTCGAAGCGCGCCGGCTCCGCATGCGCGTGCACGCTGAGAAGCGTCGGATGCGCGTCGATGTGCGAGAGCAGCGTCCGGGTGCGCCGGGTGTCTTCGGCGGCGACGAGACGGACCTCCCGCAACGTGGTGATGGCCCGTGGCGACAGGTCTGCGAGATTGCCCAGCGGGGTGGCGACGACGTAGAGTGCCGCGCTCACCAGTTGACGGACCAGGGGAGTTTGTCGAAGAACCCCGTCTTCTGGAGCACGAACCGATGCTCGCGCGTCGCGTCCCTCAGAATCACCGGCGCGACCCCGGGCGCAATCACCTCGAGCTGCTGCAACAGTTGTCCGGCCCACTCCGCGAGCCCGGCGGTCAGTTGCTCGCTGGACACCACCATCGGCTCGGGCGATCCGTCGCGCGCCGCCCCGATGAGCCCGAGCGACGGATGGACGCCGGACACTTGACCGAGCACCTTGGCCGCCCGGCCCGCCGCTTCTCCCGCCGCATGCTTTTCCGCGGTATCGGTGATCTTCCAGTACAGGCCGCGATAGCGGTCGACCATGGCCGGCGGCGCCTGTTCGGGGACATCGGCGCGAAGTGGAAACAACGTCGCGGCCACACTCGGCGTGGCCCCGCGCTTGACCGGCCTGAACAGCGACTCGACGTGTTGCGACACCGACGCGCCTTCGTCCTTGCCGCAGAAATGACCACTCTGAAACTTGCCTTGCTCGAAACTGAAATACGTGACGCGGCCCTCGGAAATCAGTTCGAGCGTCCCCGAATACGCTTCCTGCTTGAGCGAGCGGAACAGGAGTTCGGGCTCGTTGAGGGCCACCGGGCGTGGTGTCCGCTCCTCGGCACAGCTGGCGTACATCCACGCCAGCTGTTCGCGCGGGGCCTCGCAAAACACCAACTCGCCGCGCTCGGTTTCGCGGTGAATCCGCTCGAGCGCCGTCGCAATGGGGAGCACCTCGCGGCCGCGCTCCATGATCGCCACCGACGTCGCGAGGTTCCCACCCAACAAGAACAACAGCGCGACTTCGTCCGGCAGATATGCCGCCACGAACCCGTCGATACGCCCGTCACGGTCGATCTTGGAGAAGTGCAACAGATTATCGATGTGGATATACGCCAGACGCGTCCGCTGCACGTGGACCCGCGTGGCGGGAAACTGCAGATCGGAGAGGCGGACACCGGTATCCGCCATCAGGGCCGTGCTCGAGCGCATCGGAATCAGGC
Organism: Gemmatimonadales bacterium; assembly: GCA_036397455.1. Lineage (GTDB taxonomy): Bacteria > Gemmatimonadota > Gemmatimonadetes > Gemmatimonadales > GWC2-71-9 > JADFNB01. Next base: position 111,860 of record DASWIX010000076.1, read on the forward strand.
CATCAGATGTGTTGTTCGATCTTGGCGAGGAGATGTGCCTTGGGAACCGCTCCGACGACCGTATCGACGTGCTTGCCGTCTTTGAAGAACAACACCGCCGGAATGGACCGGACGTTGAACCGCATCGCCGTCCGCTGGTTGGCGTCGACGTCGAGCTTGGCGACCTTCACCCGACCGTCAAACTCCTCGGACAGCTGTTGGACAGATGGCGCGATCATCTGGCACGGCCCGCACCACGTGGCCCAGAAGTCAACCATCGCGAGCCCTTCGTGGCCCTCGATTTCTTCCGCAAATGCGTCGTCCGTTACCTGTATGAGATCTGCCATGTCGGTTTCCCTCCCGTTATTTTCCCGGTTGCGGGCCCCGCCCGCAAGGGTTAGTTCGGATTTCGAGACGTTCCAGCGGAGGCCGTCGTGAAGCTCCTCAACGCCACCGTCGCCCATATCGGGATCGCGGTGCCAGACCTCGCGGAAGCCTCAGCCTTTTACCGCGACATTCTCGGCGCGGAACCACGCGGGCTCGGCCAACTCGACGGCGCGACCATCGTATCATTCCAACTCGGTGAAGTGGAGGTCGAGCTCTTGCACCCGGAAAGCGACGACAGCCCGGTCGGCCGGTTCCTCGCGCGTCGCGGCCCTGGCATCCATCACATCTGTTACCGCGTCCCGAATCTCATCGAGACACTCGCCAGGTGCCGGGCCCAGGGATATCGCCTGGTCGACGAGGCCCCGCGCGTGGGACAGGGCGGCAACCGCGTCGCGTTCATGCACCCCAAATCGACGGGGGGGATCCTGATCGAGCTGACGGAGTAACGGCTCAACGACAACGTGCCTGCGGATTCCCCGCCGCCGAGAGATCGATGTCGGACACGAGCCACCCCGAACCGGAGCGCACGACGGTGAACGGCACCGTCGGCGTGCACCCCTGGCGCACCAGGCGTACTTGCACCACGCGTCGATCGGAGGTCATGCCGAGCGCGCTGGCGCTGGCCTCGAGCAACTCGTAGCTGTCGTGCACCAGGTAACTGCGAATGATCGTGAGTCGTTTCTCGAGCACCTCGCGATCCATGTACGAGACCGCCGGTCCGCGCTCGGTGCCCCACACCTCGCCCATCGCCACCAGACTGTTGGCGTTCACCGCGCTCATGAAGGCGCGCACCGCGGCTTCGGGCTGGACGGGAGCGGGGTAGTTCCTCGACCCCCCGCAGGAGCAGAGAAACAGGCCGAAGAGGCTTACTTTTGCGGTAGCACGAAGACGAGTCACGAAACCCGCGCAGAGAGGTACGGATGAACGTAAGCCGTTCCCAAACCCCGGGCAAGCCGATCCCGCGGCTGTACGTCAACGTCGATCATGTCGCGACGTTGCGACAGGCACGACGTGCCGTCGAACCGGACCCTGTGGAGGCCGCCGCTGCGAGCGAGCGCGGTGGGGCTGACGGCATCACCGTGCACCTGCGTGAGGACCGCCGGCACATCCAGGATGATGACGTCGTGCGACTCCTCGGGTCCGTCCGGGGCGCGCTCAACCTGGAACTCGCCACCGCTTCCGACATCCTCGCGCTCGCCGCGTCGCTGCGACCGCATCAAGCCACGTTCGTGCCGGAACGGCGGGAAGAGATTACCACCGAAGGGGGGCTGCAGTTGGGCGCCGTCGGGGCGGCGGACCGGCACCTCGCGGACGCGGTGCGGCAACTGGTCGGCGCGGGGATCAGGGTGAGCCTGTTCATCGATCCGGATCCGGACATGATGGCGGCGGCGGCGAGCCTGGGCGTGCAGGCGGTCGAGTTGCACACCGGTGCCTACGCCAACCGCCACCCGGACGCGGCACGCGCACTCGCCCGGTTGCGCGTGGCCGGCGAGCGTGCCAGGTCGCTCGGACTCGCCGTCCACGCGGGGCACGGCCTCACCTACCAGAATGTCACGCCGGTCGCCGCGATTCCCGAAATCGAGGAACTGAATATCGGCCACAGTATCGTGAGCCGTGCCGTCACAGTTGGCATGGAGCGGGCGGTGCGGGAAATGCGGGCGCTCATTGTCGAGGCCCGCGTTGACTAACCCTCGATGTTTTCATAGTTTAGCCTCGTCCTTCACCCCGTGGGGCCGATGAATCAGCAGTTGGGGATGGCCGAATTCTTCGCCATGGAGGCGAGCGAATACCTCGAGCGGCTGGACACGCTCGTGTCCGCCACCGGCACACCCGACCCCGAGAAATTCCAGCGGTTGACGCGCGCGTTGCGCGGCGCGGCGCTCATGGCGAACCAGGAACCGATCGCCCATGCGGCCGGGGCATTGGAACAGTTGGCCCGCACCATTCGCGACGGGACTCGTCAGTGGGACGTGGCGACCCGGCAATTGTCGACCAGGGCGGTCGACGACCTGAAGGTCTTCGTGCGCCAGGTACGCAATTGGTCCGACGCGGATACCGCCAAGGCGGAGGAACTGGCCGCCGCGTTGGAAGCGGTGAGCGGGCGCCGGTCCCAGTCGATGCGGGCCCCCGTCGAGGGCGGACTCGACGCCGGGACGCGGGCCTTCATCGCCCGGGAGGGCGCGTCCGTGGCCAGCGCGCTGGACCGGGCGGCAACCGCTATCGCGCACCACCCGCAAGGACAGGATCCACTCCGCGGCGTGCTGGACGTGATGCAGCCGCTCCGCGGGCTGGCGAGCCTTGCGGATTTGCCGCCGATGCCGGACCTGTTGGAGGGAATCGAACGCGGTATCGCCGAAGCGCTCCGCGCGTCGACCGCGCCGGCCGGGGCGTCGGAAACGCTCGACGCCGCCGCCAAAGCGTTGTCCCAGGTGGCACGCGAGGTCGCCGCGGACGGCAAGGCCGAGTATGAATCCCTGGCGGTGCGCCAGTTCGCCACGATGCTCAGCCGGCTGCTCGGATTCGACCAGGCGGTGCCGTCGATCGAGTCGCTCTTCTTCGACGACGCCGGCCCGCACATCGTGGAGCCGGGCGCGGCGCGCGGGAGCGCCGGTCCGATCGACAAGGTTCTCCTGGTGGCCCAGGGCGAACACCTCAAGGAGGTCGCGGACCAACTCACTTCCGCCGCATCCCTGACCTCGCGCGAATTCCGCGTGCATGGTCTTGCGGGAACGATCCGGGTCCTCGAGGGCCTCGCGGGCTCACCTCCGGGAGATGCCACCGCCCGCTTGGCGCGCGCGCTCCGCGCCGCGATCGCGACCGGCGTGGCCGTGAACGACTGCGCGACGTTCTGCATGCATCTGCGCAACGCGAGCGCCGCCCTTGCCTCGGCATCGGCTTCGAGTGACCCCGAGTTCATCGGCTACATCAACGACGTCGCGGACGACATCGACGCCGGCGCCCCGGCGGTCCCCATCAGCGAACTCGCGCCCGAGGAGCCGGCGCGCTCACGGCCCGCTCCCCTCCCGGCCGCAGCCGCCCCCACGGCCGCCGCCGCACCACGCGACACCGGCGCGGAACCCAACGACCTGGTCGGCACGATGTTGCGCTACGAGCGGCTCAGGGACACCCTCGGCCCCGGCGACCCGTCCCTCGACGCGCTGGTCGCCGGACCGGTCACGGCGCCAGTACCAGCAGCCGCGGCCGTGGCGACACCGCTCGCGGCAGCCGAACAGGACATCGTCCCGATCACCGATCTGTGCTACCGTGGCGCCGCGGCGTTGCGCCGGGCCATGAGTCTGAGGGATCAGCTGTTGCAGGCCGCCGGCAGCTCGTCGGACGATGCGACCGAACTCATCCTGGAAGTCTTCGATCTCGTCGAAATCAGCCTCGAAACCACGTAGCGCCGGCCCCGGCTGGACCGGGGTCGTCGGGATCGTGATCACGCTCGCCCTCCTCTGGTGGGCCATGCGCGACGTCCAGCTTGACGAGGTGCGCGGACATCTTGGGCGCGCCCATCTCGGGTGGTTCCTGCTCTCGATTACCGCGGCAACCCTCGCGTTCCCGCTTCGCACCGTGCGGTGGCGCTACCTGCTCCGGCTCGAGGGCGAAACGCTGCCGTTCGGCCCGCTGTGGCACGCCACCGCCATCGGGTTCATGGCCAACAACCTGTTGCCCGCGCGCGGGGGCGAGCCCGCGCGCGCGTTCGCGGCCAGCCGGTTTACGGGCGTGCGGTTTTCCACGGCGCTGGCTTCGATCGCGGTCGAGCGGATCCTCGATGGCATCACGCTGGTCGCGATGTTGACCGTCGCGACGGCGGCCGCGGGATTCGAACCCCACGCGGCGGTCTTCGGTATTTCGATCGAACGGCTCGCTGCCTCGGGCGGCATCCTGTTCGGGGGGATGTTGGCGGCCGCGCTCGCCCTCGTGCAGTGGCCCGGACCGCTCATCCGACTCGCCCACCGAGCGCTCGGTCTGGTCCTCCAACCGGCGTGGACCGATCGGATCGCCGACGTGCTCGAGGGAATGGTGCAGGGCCTGGAGGCGCTCAAACAGCCACGCAAGTTCGCCGCGGCGGTCGCCTGGTCGATCGTCGTCTGGCTGGTAAGCGCCGCGTCGTTTTGGCTCGGCTTCAAGGCGTTCGGGATCGCGGTGCCGTGGAGCGCAGCCCTGCTGATGCAGGCCGTCATCGCCTCCAGCGTCGCCATCCCGTCATCCCCCGGATTCTTCGGCGTCTTCGAAGCGGCGGCGAGGGAGTCGCTCGCGCTGTACGGCATCGCCGCCGGCACCGCGGTGTCGTTCGCCATCGGCTACCACATCGCCGGGTTTATCCCGATCACGGTGCTCGGGCTGCATGCACTCTGGCGGGGTGGGCTGAGGATGCGCGACCTGCGCGGGGACGCCGAGTGAGCGGCACCGTGCCGGATTCCGTCACCGTCCACGCGCACGCGAAGGTCAACCTGTTCTTGCGCGTCCTCGCCCGGGAGACGACCGGATACCACACGCTCGAAACGCTCTTCGCACTGCTCGACCTACACGACGTGCTGACGGTGGACCGGACGGCGCAGGGCATCGAGTTGGACGTGGTCGGACCGGATACGGGACCGGCGGACCGGAACCTGGCGTACCGCGCGGCCGCCGCCGTGCTCGAAGCGACCGGCGGCGCGTTCGGCGTACGCGTCCGCCTCGAAAAGCGCATCCCGCTGTCCGCGGGCCTGGGGGGAGGGTCGGCGGACGGGGCCGCCGCGCTGCACGCGGTCAACGCGTTGGCAAGGAACGCGGTGCCGGCTCACGAGATCCTGCACATGGCCGCTAAACTGGGAAGCGACGTGCCGTTTCTCGCCGCCCGCACACCGATGGCGATGGCGTGGGGACACGGCGAGCGGCTGTTTCGGCTCGCGCCACCCGGGGCGGCACCGGTCCTGTTGCTCGTCCCGCCGTTCGGCATCAACACCGCCAAGGCCTACCAACTGCTCGATGACCACCAACCCGCGCCACCGGTGCGCGGTCCGGTGGTATTCGACGAGGGGGCCTTTAGGTCCTGGGGTGGCATCGGGCGTCTCGGCGGAAACGACTTCGAGGTGCCGGTATTCGGCCGCGAACCCGCGTTGCGAGATCTGTTCGAGCGGTTATGTGCCACGAGGCCCTTGATGGCGCGGATGTCGGGCTCGGGCTCGGCGCTGTTTGGGATCTACAAGCACGAACGGGATCGGGACGCCGCCGCGGCCGAATGCAGTTCGCGGGATTGCGCGCTGATCGCCACCAGCACGATGGACACGCCCGCCGCAGGGGCGCGTGCGGCACCCGTTTGACCCCGTGAACGTGGCAGTCTAGCTTCCACGCCACTGGCCCCTCGTCCAATGGCAGGACACCGGTCTTTGGATCCGGGAATCCAGGTTCGAATCCTGGGGGGCCAACTCGCGACCAAGCCGCGCCCCCGCCCCTCAGCAGGGCACCGATGAACCTTGTCATCACGCATGACCCGAGCCGCCATCGCTTCGAAGCCGTCGTGGACGGGCTCGCGGCATTTCTCGAGTATCGGCCGGTCGGTCCGGACGAGCTCGATTTCGTGTCGACCTGGGTCGCCCCACCTCTCCGGAAACGGGGCGTCGGCCTTCTCCTCGTCGAGCATGCGCTGGGCTACGCGCGCGAGCGCGGGTATCGGGTGATCCCGAGCTGCTGGTTCGTGAGGGACGTCCTCGATGCGGCCGGCGAAGCCGCAAACCCGAGACTACCACCAACCCCATCTCATGACTAGGTTTACGGGCTGTCATGGCTGACATTTCGCTGTCGCAGAGCCAGATGCTTGTCCTCGCGGGGACCGGCAACCGGCTGCTGGCCGAAGAGATCGGCCAGTGCCTTGGCGAGCCGCTGTGTGCGGTGACGGTCAAACGGTTCTCCGACGGGGAGTTGTTTGTCCGCATCGACGAGAACGTGCGCGGGCGGGACGTCTTCATCATCCAGCCGACCAACCCGCCGGCCGAGAACGTGCTCGAGCTGTTGTTGTTGATCGATGCGGCGCGCCGGGCGAGTTCGGCGCGGATCACCGCGGTGGTGCCGTACTTCGGATACGCGCGGCAGGACCGCAAGGACCAGCCGCGCGTGGCGATCAGCGCGAAACTGATGGCGAACCTTCTGACCACGGCCGGCGCGGAACGCGTGTTGGGGATGGATTTCCACCAGCACCAGATGCAGGGGTTTTTCGATATCCCGGTCGACCATTTGTACGCGTCGAAGGTGTTCGTGCAGTACTTCCGCCAGGTGCGGTTGCAGGACCCGGTGGTCGTGGCGCCGGACGTCGGGAGCGCGAAGATGGCCCGCGGCTTTGCCAAGCGGTTGGATGCGTCGCTCGCCATCATCGACAAGCGCCGGCCGTCGGCGAACGTCGCCGAGGTGGTCAACGTCGTCGGGGAAGTCGGCGGGCGAGACTGTCTCATCGTCGACGACATGATCGATACGGCGGGGACGATGACCGAGGCGATCCTGGCGCTGAGCCGGCTCGGGGCGCGTGACGTGTATTGTTGTGCGACCCACCCGCTGCTCTCGGGACCCGCGGTCGATCGCTTGATGGCGACACCGGTCAAGGAAGTCGTGGTCACGAATACGATTCAGTTGCCGGACGAGAAGCAGTTCGACCGGCTGCGAGTCCTGTCGATCGCGCCGTTGCTGGCGACGGCGATTCGCAACACGCACAGCGACCAGTCCGTCAGTTCGCTGTTCGACTAACGCAGGCACGGGAAACGACATCATGGCACAGGCAATCACCCTCGTGGCCGAACCGCGGTCCGAGAAGGGCAAAGGCGCCGCGCGCCAGCTGCGGATGCGGGGACGCATTCCGGCGGTCATCTATGGCCACGGCCGCGATCCCGCGAAACTCTCCATCGCCGCGACCGACCTGGAAAAGGCCTTGGGCGGCGTGGCGGCCGAGTCGACGATCTTCGAACTCTCGATCGGCGGGAGCACCACCCAGGCGCTGATCCGCGAGATCCAACGTCATCCGGTGCGGGCCAAGGTGCTCCATCTCGATTTCTACGAGATTCACGCCGGCGAAGTGCTCACCCTCGCGGTTCCCGTCTATCTCGTCGGCGAACCCGACGGCGTGCGGAACGCCGGGGGCGTGTTGGATCAGGTGCTCCGCGAGATCGAGATCGAGGTACTTCCCAAGGACATTCCCGAACGCATCGAAGTGGATGTCACCAACCTGAAGGTCGGCGACTCACTGCACGTGTCGGACATTCAGGTCCCGAACGCCGACGTGCTCACGGATCCGGAGTACACGCTGTGCAGCGTCGTCCCGCCGCGCACCGAAGCCGAGCCCGTGGTGGCGGAGGAGGCCGAGGGGGTGGAGGTGGTCGAACCCGAGCTCATCCGGAAGCCCAAGGCCGAGGACGAGGAAGACTCCGGCGCCGAGGGCTAGGCCCTGCGTGTTCTGGTGGGGCTCGGGAACCCGGGCGCGGAGTACGCCGACACGCGTCACAACGCCGGCTACCTGCTCGCCGATGCGCTCGCCGAGCGGTGGGGTCTCCCGCCGTTCCGCCGGGCGGGGCGCGTGCGGTATGCGGAAGGCGAGGTCGGCGGCCAGGCCGTCGCGATCCTCAAGCCACTCACGTTCGTGAACCGGAGCGGCGCGGCCATCACGCCGCTCCTCGCGGAACCGGGGTTCGACCCGGCTCGCGACCTGTTGATCCTGGTCGATGAGGCGGCGCTGCCGATCGGCAGCTTCCGACTGCGCGCGCGCGGGACGGCCGGGGGACACAACGGGCTCAAGAGCGTGCAGGCCGCGTTGCGCTCCACGGAATACCCGCGCTTCCGGATCGGCGTCGGGCCGGAGCAACGAGACATCGAAGACCTCAGCGACTTCGTGCTGGGCCCGTTTACCGACGACGAATGGCGCATCCTGGAGTCGCGGGTGCCCGACATGACGGACGCGGTCGACTGCTGGATCACGCATGGCATCGAGGAAGCCATGAACCGATACAACCAACTGGGGAACGTCGAGTGACCGACTTTTCGTTGCTACCGATCGTCGCCATCGCCGCGGGCGTCGCGGGCTTGCTCGTGGCGTTGGGGACGTACTTCTTTGTCCGCAAACAGCCCGCGGGCAGCGAGATGATGCGCGACATCGCGGACATGATCCACGATGGCTCGATGGCCTTCCTGCGCCGTGAATACACGGCGTTGTTGCCGTTTCTCGTCCTCATCGCGGCGCTGCTCGCCTGGCTGATCGGCTGGCAGACGGCGGTCGCGTATCTGGGCGGTGGTATCTCGTCGGTGTTGGCCGGGTTCTTCGGCATGCAGGCCGCGACGCGGGCCAACTCCCGCACGAGCGAGGCGGCCCGCGCGTCCGGCCAGGCGATGGCGCTGCGCGTCGCCTTCAGCGGCGGGGCCGTGATGGGCCTGTCCGTGGCGAGCCTCGGTCTGCTTGGCGTCGGGCTGATCATGGTGGCGTTCCTCGGAACGCCTGGCTCCGACAACGCGTGGAAGCTGTTCAGCGAGATCATCACCGGGTTCGCCATGGGCGCGTCGTCGATCGCCCTCTTCGCCCGCGTGGGCGGCGGGATTTATACCAAGGCGGCCGATGTCGGGGCGGACCTGGTCGGCAAGGTGGAGGCCGGCATTCCCGAGGACGATCCGCGCAACCCGGCCACGATCGCCGACAACGTGGGTGACAACGTCGGCGACGTCGCGGGCATGGGCGCCGACATCTTCGAGAGCTACGTCGGGGCCGTGATCGCCACGATCGCCATCGCCGCGACCAGCCCGGTGCTTGGCGATCACCGCATGGCGGCGCTCGCGTTGCCGGTGGTGTTCATCGTCGCCGGGCTCGTGGCGAGCCTGCTGGCGATCATCGCGTTCCGGATCCTCGAACGGTTCAGCCCGGCCGTCGCCTTGCGCCTGGCCGGATTCGTCGCCGCGGGCCTGTTCCTGATTGGCGCGTATGTCATCACGCTCCGCTTCGACCTGGGCCTTGCCAATCCGCTCGGACCGTTCTGGAGCGTCCTGTCGGGGACGTTGGCCGGCGTGTTCATCGGCTTGGTCACCGAGTACTACACGGCCGCCAAACCGGTGCGCACCATCGCGGCCGCATCGCTCACCGGCCCCGCGACCAACATCATCGCCGGCCTGGCGGTCGGCATGCGGTCGACGGCGATCCCGCTGCTGCTGATCAGCGGCGCCATCTGGGTTTCCTTCACCACGAGCGGATTGTACGGCATCGGCATCGCCGCGGTCGGCATGCTTGCCACCGTCGGCCTGACCATGTCGGTTGACGCCTACGGCCCGATCGCCGACAACGCCGGCGGTATCAGCGAGATGAGCGGCCTCGGTCCGGACGTCCGCAAGATCACCGACAGTCTCGACGCGCTCGGCAATACGACCGCCGCGATGGGGAAAGGCTTCGCCATCGGCTCGGCGGCGCTGACCGCGCTCGCCCTGTTCAGCGCCTATGCGAATGCGGTCACGCCCCCGGGCGCGGAACCGATTCTGCTCGACATCGTCGACCCACGGGTCGTCATCGGCCTGTTCTTCGGCGGCATCATGCCGTTCTTCATTGCCGCGTCCACGATGGATGCGGTGGGCCGCGCGGCGGAGGGGATGGTCCAGGAAGTGCGCCGGCAGTTCAGAGAGATCGCCGGCCTCATGGAAGGGACCGCCAAACCCGACTCCGCGCGGTGTGTCGACATCTCGACGCGGGCGGCGTTGCGCGAGATGATCATCCCGGGTGTGGTCGCGATCGCCGCGCCGATCGCCGTCGGCAAGCTGTTCGGTGTGCAGACGCTGGGCGGCATGCTCGCCGGCGCCACCCTTACCGGCGTCATGCTGGCGCTCTTCATGGCCAACGCCGGCGGCGCGTGGGACAACGCCAAGAAGTACATCGAGGGCGGCGCGCACGGCGGCAAGGGCTCCGACCCGCACAAGGCGGCGGTCGTCGGCGACACCGTGGGCGATCCGTTCAAGGATACCAGCGGGCCGAGTCTGAACATTCTGATCAAGTTGATGTCGGTGGTGAGCCTGGTGTTGGCGCCCTGGTTCGTGCGCTAGGCCGCTCGGGGAACTTCCGACAAGCGGCGTCTGGTCGTCCCTTGACCGCTCACCGACGCCCGATGCCGTTGACCGAGGTTCGGGAAGACGCAGTTGACAGTGAGTGGTTACGCTACACCTGCTCGAGCGCGTCGATTGTCGGGCGTGCAGCCGATCGAGATTCCTATTCCGCAGACGAGCGGGACCTGGTCAGGGTCAATGAAATCGGACGCGTACCTCTTCAGTTCCGTCAGCCGTTGCCTGGACCGTCGCGACCGCCACCGTGTCCGGAATAGGAATCTCTCATTGACCCTGAGCAGGCATCGCTCGTCTGGCTGGTATGGCCTCTTGGCTGTCGCGCTCGCAGCCTGTGCCCCAGACGGGAGCACCCCGTCTATGGACGAGGGATTCCTCGCTGGAGCCGGCGGTGCGAGAATCTTCTATCGCATCATCGGTACCGGTCCGGACACGCTCATCGCGGTTCACGGCGGGCCCGGCGCCGGCATGAACGCCTTTTTCCCGGACGTCGCGCCTATCGCAGCACGTCACACCATCATCTTCTACGACCAGCGGGGCGGGGGCCGTTCCGCATTGCCGGCCGATACGTCGCTCCTCGAGGCGCGATACCACGTCGCGGACCTTGAGGCGGTGCGCCACCGGTTCGGGCTCGAACGCATGACGGTCATCGCCCACTCGTTCGGTGCGATCGTGGTGGCGACGTACGCCGAGTCCTACCCCGAACGCTTGGCGCGTCTCATTCTCCTCGACGCCGTGGGCCCACAGCGCGAGGCGGCTGCCGCCGTGGCGGTGTCCCCGTATGCGACCGCTGACAGTGCCACCCTTCGCCGATTCATCGGGGTCATGGAGATTCTCCTTACCGGGGCGGCTGCGGACCCGGTGGCGAGCTGCCAAGAATACGAGGCGATCGGTCGAGAGATGGCGTTGGCACGTGGCGACACCGGCCGCTGGCAGGGAAGCAGCTGCGACATGTCGGCGGAGGCCGTGCACTACTATTACCGCTACACCGCGCGCATCGGACCCGCCTCCTTTGGCCAGTGGGATTTCACTTCCAGCCTTCGGGACGTGACCGCACCGGTTCTCATCATCTATGGCGATCGTGATACCGTGGGAATGGCGGCGCAACGGGCGTGGGCCGGCGCGTGGCCGCATGCCCGCCTGCTGCAGGTACCTGGCGTGGGAAAGGGAGCGCTTGCCGATCGGCCCGACCTTGTGGTTTCGGCGATCGAGCAGTTCGTGAGCGGGCGGCGGGCTCAAGGTACGACCGGTTCGATGCCGCAATATGGGGGCGCTCTGGATCTGTGAGGTGCGCAACTCTGCAAAGACTGCGGGACGGCCGCCCTCGGCCTGCAGCGTCCGGGTCGCGAACCCGCGCCGCTCGAAGAGTCGCTGGATAGCCTGCGCGTTGCGCAAGATGGCGATGGAGTCGTTCACATCGTTGGGGTTCCGGACGAGCTCGACGAGTTCCGCGACCGCGGATGCCCGGCTTTGTGCGACATCGGTCATTTGAACGCTCAGTTGAGTGGAGAGCAGCAAAGTGAGGATCAGGTCTCGGCCTCGAGGTGCGCACCCAGTTCATTGAGGACCCTGATGCAGGTTTCGGCATCGTACAGTGTCGAGCGGAAGTTCACCACGCATCCGCGCAGCGCGACGCTGCCGCGGAGCGTCATCGCGCCAAGGAACATGCGCCCGTCGCGGTCATCAGAAGTGGTCAGCATGGGATTGTGGCAGGGCCATCGGTGAGGATTGCGTCGATTGCTGCGAAGGCAGCCTTGCAGACCGTGTCGCGCGTGTCGTACTCGGGTGCGTATGAGGAGACGGCGGCTGCGCCGAGCGTCACGTGCGCGCGAATGGCGAGAATACTCGCCGTCAGCTGCTCGACGGACAGGCCATCGGGCACAGGCAAGGAGTTGGCCTGGCCAACCAGCATCGGATCGAGCACGTCCATGTCCAGGTGAAGGTAAGCGAGCGCGTTCGCGTCAGTCAGCTGCGCACGCGCCAGCGCCGTTGGCAGGCTGGCGGGGTCGTACGCGTTCGGCATGCTGGTGATCGCCGACCCCGCCAGGAACGTCGCCTCGGGGGGGTCGAGATCGCGAACGCCGAACAGGAAAGTTGCCTCGGTTTCCACGGGGTGATAGCCGGGAACGGTCGAACACAGTTGGTGCCAGCACTTGCCCAGCGCGGTCGCAAGCCCGGTGCCATCCGCGAAACCCGACGTCGTCGTATCGGGTGTATTGCAGTCCGCGTGCGCGTCGAACCAGAAAATGGCGCGGCGGGCAGGCGTGAGACCACTCAGCGTCCCGACCGCCGTGTTGCAATTGCCGCAGAGGACCACCGGGAACTGTCCCGCGCCGCGCACGGCGCGTACCGCAACAGCGACTTCGCGCATGAGGTCAAAGGCCGTCGCGATCTCTGCTGGTGTCTGTGTCGGGTCGGGCTCGATGATGCGCACCGCCACGGTATGTCCTCGTGCCTCGAGATGGGCGGTAAGCCCGGCCCGCAGCAGGTGTTCGGGGCCGGCCCCACAGCGCCATCCGCGACGCGCGGTATCGTACGGAACAAGCAGAAGGACGATGTCCACGAGTGGCCCGATCGGGTTGGGGGGAGTCGTAGGAATTCCTGTGCCCGTATGATTGAACCACGTGAAAGGTGGCCGCCGCGACCGCCCGTGGTCCGAGACGGATGACCGCGTGCATCCGTCCAACAGTGTTGGTTGAAGACCGTTTCGAACTGGCCCGCCGCGTCGCGCGTTGACGCTTGCCTCACAATACTCGTCCACCTCGGCTCCAACAAGGGACACGCCTTTAGGGAAGTTAGGGATTGTAACGAAATAAATGCTTGATATAGAGCGCGGGCGGATGTAGATTCGTGGTCCGTGGACATCAAGACACTGCGCCGGAAGTACCGTGCTGTGGCGCCGGGGTTGACGGAGCGATCGAGGCGCCTGTGGGCCGCGGCGGAGGCGGCGGCGCTGGGCCACGGGGGCATTGCCTTGGTAGAACGCGCGACGGGCATCTCGCGGTCCACGATCAGCCGCGGGATGCGCGAAGTGGCGGTGGGGGCCCACGCGACGTTGCCGCCGGAGCGCACGCGTCGGGCGGGCGGCGGACGCAAACGCGCGACCGAGCAAGACCCCACGCTGGTGGCCGATCTGGAGGCGTTGGTCGAGCCGACGACCTCGGGGGTGCCGGACTCGCCGCTGCGCTGGACCTCGAAGAGCGTGCGGCACGTGGCGGACGAGCTGCAAGCCCTGGGGCACGCCGTGAGCCATCAGCTGGTGGCGAAGCTGCTGCGCACGGCGCGCTACAGTCTGCAGGCCAACCGCAAGACGCGCGAGGGGCCGCAGCACCCGGATCGGGACGGGCAGTTCCGCTACCTCACCGAGCGGGTGCGGCGCTCCCAGCGGCAGCACCAGCCGGTCATTTCCGTCGACACGAAGAAGAAGGAACTCGTCGGCAACGTCAAGAACGCGGGCCGGGAGTGGCGGCCGACGGGGCAGGCGGAGCCGGTGCGGGTACACGACTTCCTGATCCCGGCCCAGGGGAAGGCCATCCCGTACGGCGTCTACGACCTGAGCCGCGATGAGGGGTGGGTGAGTGTCGGGATCGATCACGACACGGCCAGCTTCGCGGTGCGGGCGATCCGCCGCTGGTGGCGGGTGATGGGCCGGGCGGCATACCCCCGGGCGACCCGGCTCTTGATCACGGCCGACGCGGGCGGCAGCAACGGCCCCCGGATGCGCTTGTGGAAATGGGAGTTGCAGCAATTCGCCAACCGGACCGGGCTCACCATCACGGTGTGTCATTTCCCGCCCGGCACGAGCAAGTGGAACAAGATCGAGCACCGGCTGTTCTCGCACATCGCCATGCACTGGCGGGGCAAGCCGCTGGTGAGTCTGGCAGCCATCGTCAGCTTGATCGGCTCGACGAAAACCGCGGCGGGGCTCCGGGTGCGTTCCGAGCTCGATCGCGGCCGCTACCCCAAGGGCATGGCCCCCACCGACGAGCAGATGGCGCGCCTCAGGCTGCGCCCCCACGCGTTCCACGGCGACTGGAACTACACGATTCGGCCGAACCGACGACCGTGAAGTTTAATCATTTAGTTTTGCTTGGGGGCGAGCCGCGAGAACCAAGGCTGAATCTAATCATGCCATTCACCGAACGGCAGAGCGGTTCACCGACGCTGGGAGGCGGAAAGGGAAACCCCGGCCCGCACACCAACGTAGTGGCAGTCCTACCTTCTGAAGAGGCTGAGAATGGCGCAACGCCGACGCCCGTATCTGTCGGGTCGGTCCCTCCAGCTGCTCACCGTGGCCATGATGGCGTGCGGCTGGGACGCCGGCCCGATCCGCGAAACCCGAGGGCCGTCGGTTACGCAGGGGCCCCTGACGCTGACACCCATCGTGTTCGCGGAAACCGAGTATTGGCTGATTCCCACGCCGCGGAAGCTGATCCCCGGACCGAGAACGATCGACGCTGAAGAGGGACGCCTGCGCGTTCCCGTGCGCCACGGAGATGCAGGCCCCGATTCCATCGAGATTCACTTCGTGCGGTTTCGGAGCACCAGCGACAACCCCGGGCCACCCATCGTCTATCTGGCTGGGGGACCCGGGGGGGCCGGCACGCTCTCGGCGGCGGGTGACCGGTTCGACCTGTTCCAGGCATTGCGGGCCGCCGGTGACGTGATCGCGCTCGATCAGCGCGGCGTCTACCTCACGGATCCCTACCTTGTCTGTCCCGACAGTTGGAGTCACCCCCTCGATCAACCGACCACCGTGGCGAGCCTGCGGGAGGCAAGCGGGCCGTTTCTCGAAGCCTGCCACGCATATTGGTCAGACTCCCTCGACGTACTGGCCTTCAACACGCGCGAGAGTGCGGCTGACCTCGACGACCTGCGCGCGGCCCTCGGTGCCGAGCAGATGGTGCTGTGGGGCATCAGCTACGGTACGCACCTGGCGCTGGCGTATGTACGGCAGTTCCCGGACCGGGTGGCCGCAGCCATGCTCGCGGGTGTCGAAGGACCCGATCACACCTACAAGCTTCCCGCGAATCTCGACCGTGTGCTTCTTCGGGTGGATAGCGCTATGCAGGCCGATCCCCGGCTGCGCGCGGTCGTCCCCGACTTTCTCGGCGAGCTGCGGACCTTGCTCGCCCGGCTCGAGGCCGAACCCGCGCGCCTGCCGTTCGTCGATCCGGACACGGGGGACAGCCTCATCGTGGTGCTCGGGGCCGATGAACTGCGTCGCGGGGTCTTCGGCGAGCTGGGCGAGCGCGACGATATCGTCCGGTTTCCGTCACGTATCATCCCGATTCTCCGGGGAGACATGTCGGCGATCGTCACGCCGGTGGCCCGGTCGCGGCGCGGCGTCCGCGAGCTGGCGATGACCGTAGCCATGGACTGCAGTTCCGGCGCTTCCGCCGAGCGGCTCGCGCTCATCGAGGCCCAAGCGACGACGGCTATCCTGGGCGATGCGGGCAACATGGGCCTCAGGGCAAGCTGCGCTCATTGGCCGGCCGAAGATCTCGGGGATGCGTACCGGAGCCCCGTCGTGTCGAATGTGCCGGTGTTGTTCATCAGCGGATCACTGGATATCAAGACGCCTCCCAGCAACGCGGACGAGGTGCGACAAGGGTTTCCCAACAGCCATCATCTCATCATTGATGGTGGCTCGCACGACGACGATCTGTTCCTCTCATCGCCGGTGATCCTGGAAACCATGCTGGCGTTTCTGCGTGGCGTGTCCGGACTGCCGGAGCGGGTAACGCTGCCGCCGATTCGGTTCAAGCGCCCGTGAGTGGCCTACGCGGCCTATATGGAACTCGGATTTCTCGCCCCCGTTGCAATGAGCGCAGGAATGGGCTGTTCTGTACCCGAAGTTTCGATCGGCTGCCACCGGCGCCAGCTCGTTCTCATCGGCGCAGCGGCAGATAGACAAATCCGAGCCCGGCGAAGCCGGCCGACACAACGCGGGTTTCGACGGCCGACGCCGCCTATAAACCCTACGGCAATCGGGTTCAATACGTGACTGGTGTCGTGGGCGTAGGATGTGTCATACGACACGCCACACTGCATCCGGACGGTCTCGATCGCCCTCCCGAGAACCGCCGAGCGCTAGCGTTCCACTCGCCAAACCACAGGAGGCATGATGGCCAGGCGCACCCTTCACGGCGCGATCCAGCTTGTCTGCTCGCTCGCCTTGGTACAAGGAGCATCCGCGCAGGCGCCCCCGCGCGCCGTGGTGCCCACAATCGACCTTCCGCAGTACTTCGCCGTGCTCGTGACGGATGCCGACCTATCGGCGGAATGGTACCGAATCGCCTTTGGCCTGCGCGAGCTCGACCGTTCGGCTGCGGAGAACGGATCGTGGCAGATCGTGAACCTGACCAACGACCGCCTGGTAATCGAGATCATTCGCGATGACCGGGCGCTGAGCACGGCTCGCGCGCGAGGCTTCGTCAAGGTGGGATTCCACGTTCCAGACGTGGAGGCAATTGCGGACGTCGTTGGCCGGACGACGGGGGAGCGACCGCGGGTGCTGGAGTTCGCTCGCCATGGCGTCCGCTCCATTCAGATACGAGACCCCGATGGCAACATCATTCAGCTCTTCTCGCGACTCGGTCGGTAGCGAGCGCTATCGATGATGATGAACAACAGTGGATTTGTGCGCCCTTACTTCACCGCCCGGGGGGCGTGGCCGTTACAGTTCGTCGACCGGGCACGCGCGATTGCGTGCGTCCGCCGACGTGTAAGAGTGCCAGGAGTGTGACATGGCTCAGCAGATACTGAGTGTTGGTCGACGCGGGATATGGATCGGCGGAGCTATTGGCGGCGTATTGCTGTGGCGTATCGCCGCGTATGCGTCACCGAGTTCTTTCATTGCTATCCCCGAGGGCTTGCATTTGCCACATGCGCTGCTCGGGATACTGTTTCTCGCGGCCGGCGCGTGGGCATGGTGGCGTCGGCCGAATCAATGGACGCAGCTATTCCTGATTACGGGGATCGCGTTCGGCATTCACTGGGGGGGAGCCGTCGGCATCACAAACCCGGCCATCGAAATGAGCGTCTTTTGGGTATACCTCGCGTTGTCGGCGCTCGGCGATTCGGCCCTGCTGCACCTCGCTCTCATATATCCGCATGGCAGACCCCTATCGCGAAGTTGGCGCAACGTCCTGTACTTGCCGGCACTGGCCGCAGTGATGCTGGCGCCCGTGGCGATCTTTGTTCCGCAGAATGCCCTGAGGGTTGCCATCGGTACCATGTTGCTGATTGCGCCCCTGCTGTCACTTGCCGCAGGAGTAGTATTTACCGTTCGACTGTTCATCGCGGATGCCGCGACGCGTCGGGCGGCGCGCCTTCCGCTGATCGTCGCGGGACTGTGGGCTGGCGGCATTACTGCGCACTTGGGCGCCGCGAACCTGCTGCCCGGTGTGCCGGAGGCCTGGAATCTCGCCCTCGCTCTGCTGCCGATTACATTCGCTATTGCATTGACTCACCAGTCTTCCGCGCATCCAGGAGATCACGAACATGCAGGTAGGTGAGGCCACCAACCACGCTAGGCCGATCATCGCACGGCGCCGCGGGGGGCCCTAGTCGCTTCATCCGGGTGAGCCGCGCGGCGGCTTCACGCCGCCGATCATCGCGGAGCATCGGCTCGCCGCCAACCTCCCTATCGGACGCCGCCAACCATCGCAGGAGGGCGACTGGACAGGAGGAACCGACCTTCAGGGGCGCGCCGATTGAGAATTCCTCAGCGGACACTGCGACCTCGAGAACCTCCTATCCGAGATGACGGCGCTGCGGGAGCAGGTCACCACGCTTCACGTCAAGATTGACTCGCAGAACGCCATGCTGAACGATCGGCTGCCATGAGCACCGCCAGCGTCAACGGCGCGGCGTAACTCCCCGCCCGTTCGACGAACTCCCAGATCGGATCGCCCACCGCGAGGAAGAGCGACTCGGTCGCCAGTTTCCAAAGCACCACGAAGACGAGCAGGGACACGGAAGGCCGTACGGCGACCACCGCCGCGAGCGCGAGTTCGAACCAGCCCACCCAAGCGGTCGTCACCGCTGGCAACCCCACCACCGCATAGTGCACCGTGAGCATCTCTTTCGCCGTGAACGCGCCGAGCGCGCCGTGCCCCACCAGCAACACTACGGTGGTCCACTTGAGCACCTGGGCGACCTCGAGGCGGCGCAACGGCCGCCACGTGGGCCACGGGTAGTACAAGAGGTAGGCGAGTGGCACGCCGTAGTTCCCCGCCCGTTCCAATGTCTCCCACACCGGCTCACCGGCCAGCGGTCGTAGCACGGCAGTCCACGCGCCCCACACCACCATGTAGGCCAACGCGAGCGGCTGGGGAGCCGCCAACACCACGAGCCCGGCCACGACATCCACCGCCCCGATCACCGGCATGAGTTTCCATGCCCACGTTTCGGGAATGCCGGCCACCGCGAAGTACGGCAGCCAGGCAGCCTTGGTGATGAATCCGAACGCGCCGTGCCCAATAAAGCACAGGCCGGCGCCCATCCGGAGAATGGTTGGTGGCGTGATCCTCATGGCGCGGAAGGTACCACGCGCCCGCAGAGTGATCTACGAGCCGGGTGTTAATCGGTCGCCTGCTGTTGCAGGCGGCGCGCGGCGCAAGAGCTCCACGACGTCGCCCGCCTTGCGGCGACTGATCGGCAGGCGGCGACCCGTCGACAGTTCGACGGTGAGCCCGCCATCGCGTTTCAAGCCGCGGACGTGCGCCAGGTTGACGGCCGCCGACCGATGGATCCGCACAAACTGCTGGGCGCCAAGCCGGCCCAGGATCTGGGCTAACGACTCGCGCACCACATGGGCCCGGTCGCCGACATGCACCCGCACGTATGCGCCGCAGGCTTCAAGCCACACGACATCGGCTACCGCCACAGCCGCACCCCCGAGTCGTCCGCCCAGCAGAATGCGTTCTTCGCCCGGCGTGCCGTGCGCGCGCCGGACGCGGTCCAGCGCATCCGTGAACCGCGCCTGCGTCACTGGTTTCACCAGGTAATCGCTCGCGGCAACGTCGAACGCACGCGCCGCATGCTCGGGGTGCGCGGTCACGAAGACCACATGCCGCACACGGTCACGCAAAGCCGCCTGCACCCCGAACCCGTCCACATGCGGCATCCGGATATCCAGGAACACCACATCGGGTTTGAGCGAGCGGACCAGGCCCGCCGCTTCGCGGGCGTCGGTGCACTCCCCGACCACGTCAAAATCGGGCGCTGCCGACAACAGTTGCCGGAGCCGACGCCGAGCCAAGGGTTCGTCATCAACGAGCAGGACGCGGTTCATGCGGAGCCGTTCGGCACGATGACCTGGACCATGACCCCGCCACCGCCGCGCGGCAGGAGCGTGAGCGAAGCCTTGTCTCCATAGGCGGTGGTCAGTCGCGCGCGCGTCGCGGCAAGGCCCAAACCGCGCCCGTCGGGACGGGTGGCCGATGGGTCGGGCGTCGGTCCATCGTTCTGGACCGTGAGGCAAAGCCCCCGCGGCACGGCAGCCGCGGTGATGCCCACGTGGAGCTGTTCCTGTCCGTCAAGGCCGTGGACGACCGCGTTCTCCACGATGGGCTGCAGCACCAGCACCGGCACGAGACCCTCGGCCACTGCGGGCGCCACGGTCACCTCGTACCGCAACCGGTCCCCGAAGCGCATCTGCTGGAGCCCGAGGTATTGCTCGGCCAGTGCGACCTCCTCGCGGACCGTCACGATGTCGCTGCCATCCTCACGCAGCGAGGCGTGCAGCAGTTCGGACAGTTGCTCAATGGCGGTCACGGCCCGGTCCACCTTGCGGTCGGCCACAAGGGCCGCGATGCCGTGCAGGGTGTTGTACAGGAAGTGCGGTTGCAGCTTGGCCCGCAGAGCGTCGAGTCGGGCGGCCTGGAGCAGCGCCTCCAACTGCGACTCCCGAATGGCGCGCTGTTCCCGCTCCCGGGATTCCTGGATTGCCCAGGCGACCGCGAGAACCCCGACGTACGTAGCGACCATGACGGGAATGCCGCCATACCACGCGCGCGTCAGCCGGGCCATCAGGGGGAACAACTGGGCCATTGGCGTGGATCCACCCATGGTCCACGTGACCATGGCGGCGTGACCAACTGAAATGAGAAGGAACAAGGCCAGATGCATCAACACCACGTGGGCCCTGACCGGCCGGAGTCCCTTCCAATGAGCAAGCCACAACACCAGTGGTAGTGTGGCGCCCAGGAACATCCAGCGTGGCATGGTCGAGCCGAACACCACGCTGGACGCCACGCGCATACCGTGCGTCAGCGACATGTGATGGATCTCGATGACGCTGATCACGCCCAACAGGACGCAGATGCCGGCGACCGCCAGTGTGGCGATCCATGGCGGTCGCGTCACCGGTGCGTACCGCCTCTGTGCAGGGCAAACGCGAGCGACTGGATACGGCCGTCGGGAGCCGCCGTAACGCGAACGACCAGTTCACCGACGCGCGTGTGTCCCTGCAGCGCCACCTCGTTGTCCGTCGAGGATTCGACGCCGATCACCATGATGGGTCCGTGTTCGGCGAACAACTGGGCGTAGCGCTGCACGCGCGCCTCCGTGGGGCGATCGGGCACCGGCGTCATGTACGCCTCCGTAAAGACGCGCATGCGCGCGGTGTCACCCGAATTGAACGTCTCAATGTAGCGTGTCGCAAGCGTCCCAATCCGCGTGGTGGGCAGGGTCACACGGGCGCCATGGGCACTGGGCGCGCCATGGTCCATTGGGGCGGCTTCCGCTGACGACGCCGTCTCCGTGCCCGCGAGCGCGGACCAATCCGCCAACGTGATGCGCCCAACAAGCTCAACACCGCCATGGCCGTTCGGACGCACCACCGCGACCTCGCTCTCGCCGATCGCCCCCGGGGCAATCCCGGGCACGAGCGCTTCGATCACGAAATGGTGCGTCACCAGCACACGAATGGTGCCGGGTCGTGGGGTCGCGGTCACGATCGCCGCGGTCTCATCCGTGGTGGGAAAGACGCGCAGGGCCATCGTGAGTTTGGGCGCGCCAAACGCGTCGGCGGTTTCCTTGCACCGATAGATCGGGCTGGAAATGACCTCGCTGATCGGCAACCCGTATCGTGCTACCAGCCGTGCCATCAACCGCACGTCCTGCTCCCCCTCGGGGGTCAGGTTGCGTTGGTCCGCACGGAGCGGCGGGCTGTAGCCCGGGGTTTCACGGGTGGGGATCGACCGGTCGGTCCGAGCGTGCCGCACGAGCAGGGTGTACCCGCCTCCGCGCAGGGCGTGCATGAGTGCCTCGCCGCGCAGCTCCTGCGCCGGAGCGGCGGCTTGGACGAAAAGCGTCACAACAGTCAGGATGGACAGCATGTCAGGCTCCGGATGATCGTGTGGCGCGAACGAAATCGCGTTGGAGCGTATCAGCCAATGAGGAGTGGTGCCGTCGGTCGGCTGGTGTTGTGAGCGGTCAGCCCGGGCTGAAGCCCGCGCTGAGTGGGACGCCCTGCCCTGCAGGCAGACAGCGCATCGGGGTCATGCGTCCTTCAGGACAAATCACGTGGCCGAGCCCGCCTCACCGGCGAGCCGTTCACGCGTTCTCCCCATGCGTCGTTGAGGACACCGTCGTATCGTCTTGCCGTCTCCTCTTCCTCGTCTTCACCTCACCCGCCCCCCATTTGGCCAGGAATTCCGTGACGAACCCGTGCACGTACTCCGCCTCGACGGCGAGCGGAGCCAGCGCCATCGCGACGGTCACGGCGATGTGGTAGGGCTCCGATTTCGCTCCGACCGCGCGCCGGTACGCAGGGTGCGCGTCGTTGACGTACACGGTCGACTCGACTAACCGCCCCAGCGCCGGATCGTCAGGGCGGTGCTCGAACAGGATGGTGAGCGAATAACGCGCCGGACGGCGGCGACCACTCCCCCCGGGAGGCTTTGTGGCAAGGTCAGGGGGCTTTGGCGCTTCAGGTGTTGCGTGCACAACCGCATCGCGCAGCTCGGGTTCACTCGCCTGTGACGATCCAATCGCTCCCTCGACCGGTATGAACGCGCCCTTCCCGCCCGCGGCCATCGGGAGGCGCTTCTGTCCCCCGCGGTGACGCTCGATCAACGTCGCAAGCAGCGGATACTCGTCCGCCAGGTTAGCCAGCACGTCCTCGATGTCGCGCTCAATGCGCCGAGTCTTGCGTTGGCGCTTCTCCTCCTCGGCGTTGTCGCCATCGCCCCACTGCGCCAGCACGCCCGCCACCGCCTTCTGCATGGCGGACCGGTGCGCCAGGTAGACGGCCCCACGGGCACCCGTTCGCAAGAAATCGGCCTTGTTGAGCGTGAGACACTCGGCCAGCGCGGGGGCCTCGATCATGCCGGAGACGTCGTTGGGAGACGTCGGAGACACGCCGAGCCAGTCCCAGCCGCGCTTGATGACCTTGCCCAGCGTACTGACGGCGATGCCACCGCGACTTCCGTCCGCGCCGGCGCGAACCATGTAGCCCACGGCGCTGGCCTTGCGCCGTCGCGGCAGGCGTACCGCGATCGGCGTCGCGCCGCGCGCGCTGACCGGCTGCGGCAACGTATAGCCCGCCACCTCGAAGCGAACGCCGTGGGGGTATGCCGGCGCCAAGGCCGCGGCGAAGGCGGGATCGAACAGCGGCGCGAAGTGACGGTACAGCATCGACGCTATCGCGTGCGCGTCGAGTAGTGGTGAGAGCGCGTTCGCTAACGTGAGCCGGACCGCCGTGCCCCGTTCCGTGACGTAGCCGGGCGGATCGACCCATTTCCACGGGGCCCTCTTCTTGGACGACATGCGCCACGTGGTCGCCACGTGCGTCTTGCCGCGGCGCGTCTCGGTCAACACCTCGTCGCACGCCAGGAGGCCCAGCTTGATCCCGACCCCAGCGAACCCGATCCCCTGCCCTCGCTGTTTCGTCGTGGTGGCCAAATCGTGATAGCGACGAAGCGATTCCCGCGTCATTCCCTGACCGTTGTCGACCGTCAACAGTGTCGCGCCGTCCCGATTGGGAAGGAACGCGATCTCCGTCGCCTTGGAGTCCAGCGCGTTGGCAACCATCTCGGTGACGATGGTCTCCTCCAGCGACTCCGGGTACGCGTCACGAAGGTCCTCCAGCAGGTGGTGGAGGTTGACGCGGGTTTCGCCCATTCGAATAGCGCCTTTGGTCGATTATGCCTCCAAACAAGCACGGCGGCGGACCGTTTTCCAGCCTCGTCCGATGATCTGGTCATTCCGTATCCACCTTCCTGCGTCCCTTCACTCCCCCGGCGTTACCCGGCTTCCTCGCTACTATGGACGCTCTGACTTCTGGGCGGCTGGCTCTTCGGCGACCTCGCCCGCGGCAGCGGCCACGGGGTCCGGTGACGCCTGAACACCCTCCTTGAATCCCCCCAGAGATCCCTAGCGACAAGGCCTTCCGGCTAACACCCGCCGTCCCTTGATTCGCCGGGTCAACCCGGCGCTCGGCGCCGGCTCCGCCGGCGACAGGTCCTGAAGGACGCCCACCGCATGCGCTTCAGCGCCCGTCGCGCGAAGCGCGCCCAGCCGCGGTTTCAACCGCGGAACAACGACGGGGACTGCGGGCCATTTTCCTCGACCAATCATCCGCGTGGTCTACCCGCGGCTCGGCTCTGTCGGGTGAACCGACGGCGCGTGGCCTTGGCGCTTCATGCGGCTGGGCGGAGCGGCGGCTTCACGCCGCCGATCATCGCGCACAGCGGCTCGGTAATTACGGCAGCGGGTCACGAAGGGCGCCGGCACGCGCACGAAGGGACTGACGATGGCGTTCAAGCTGCTCGAGATGGCCGAGCACCGCTGGCGCCGGTTGAACGGGGCGCACCTGTTGCCGCTAGTCCGGGCCGGCGTGCGCTTCGTCGATGGAACGCAGGTGGAACGTCAGGAGAAGAAGAACCGGAAGGACGCTGCCTGATCATGACCCGATCCACAACTTTTGACAATACCTCCCCGAGGAGTTGATTTGGCGGATCGGCCTGCGGGTCGACGAAAAGGGACGTAAGTAGCTCTGACGTCACAAGCCTCCGTTGGCGCGGCACTGCGAGGTCAAGATGCAGTGGCAGAGTACCGGAGTCCGGTCGCGAAGTACGGGGCCCGTTCGAGTGCTTCCAGTGATTGACCGAAGCGCTTGGCTGCTCCTTTGCGGGGCATTCGCAACAGGAATCAGTGCTTGCGACGCCACCAAGCCCCTGGAGGTTGAGAAGGACGCTACCGGTGGGATACACCAGGTGCTGGACCTGTCAGACGCTGAACCGCATCAGCACGACACCATTCTTATCCGCTCGGCTGTCCACAACGCAAGCCGCGAACCCGTCGACCTTGTCGTACACGAGTTTTGCCTGGAGATAGGCGGAACGGCTGAGTTGGCTGATCCCGCAGAATTTCGGTTTGACTGCGAGACCTTTCGAAGACCCCTGCTCCCTGGCGACTCGCTGGTTGAATTCGAAGAGCGAGTGGTGTTATCGCCTCCCGGAACCTACTCTTTGCAGGTCCGCCAATTGGTGAGTCCAGATGTTGAAGTGGAGGTTGAGCTGCGGGTCAGAGGCTAACGAGGAGGAAATGGCCCGCGCTGTCCAACATGTACGGCGGTTCGTTGAACGATTCAGGCGTGACGACGTAGTACCGACCACGTGTATCGCGCGCAATCGCGTACGGTCGGGAGGCAAACGCACCTGGCCCCTCAGCGGCGCCGAGCCGCACGAGGTGCGCCAGTTCGATCTCACACGTCGGACACGCGAGCTCGGATCCGATCTCGACACGCAAAACTGCCCGCCACCCCTCTGTCGCCCATCAACCCGGCTGTTCACTTCTCCATGATCACGCGCCCGCTCTGCACCACGAGCACCACGTTCTCAAGGTCGCGGATCCGCTCCAACGGATTACCGTCCACTAGAATCAGATCCGCCCGCTTCCCGAGCTCCACGGTTCCGAAGTCGTCCTTCCTCAGCCAGCGCGCGACGTTGGCAGTCGCGGTTTGGAGAATGGTGGTGTTCGGGATACCGATCACCTCGTAGATCTCCATTTCGCGGAGCAGGGCGCTCGGCCCGACGTCAGTGCCCGCGACCCACCGCACGCCCTGTCGATGCATAGTGCGGAGCATGTCGGCCAGGATCCGGGCCCGGCGAACGAAGCGCGGCTGCCCCACGCCTTGCCGGAGCGCGGTGGCGAACGAATCCGCGTGGAAGTATTGCGACGAGGCCATCATCGTGGGATCGAACATCACCGCTTTGGCGGCCACCCTCGCGAAGAAGGCGTTCATGAGGCCGCTGTCCGGCTCGACCACGGCCCAGGGACCCTCGCTCGCATCCGGCTGCTCGCGCGAGACGAACCGCCACTTGTGATCCATCACGTGCACGAAGCCGTCGATGCCGGCGTCGAGCCCCACGGGCCAGGAGGTCGAGACCGGATCCGCGATCACCGGAATGCCCTGCGCGTGCCCTTCCGCGACTGCGTCGGCGAACACCTCCGGCTGGAGAAAGGCGTAGAGCTTAATGGCGTCGACCCCGAGAGTGTTCGGGACGTTCCGGTGGCGAAGGTGTGGAGCACGATCTCGCTCGATGCGGGCGTGTCGTGAACGTAGGCGAGCCGTGCTGCATCCGCCGACCACACCGGATGATGGTCCCAACCATGGCCGAAGCTGAGCTGCCTTGCCTCACCCCCCTCCAACGCGAGAAGCCAGATCTTCCCCAGGATGCCCACCGCGATGGTCGAACCGTTCGGTGAGATGGAAGGAGTGTAGGCGCCCCGTTCGACCGTGACGACACGCTGGCCAGAGGCATGTACGGGGTTGCAGGCGAGGAACAGGACGGCGCTCGCCACGAGAGGCAGGGCAGGAATCCTCGGGCGTATGCTGATCATATCATACCTCGTCCTGCATCGTTCATACCTCTTCCCGGACTGTCCGGATCAAGGCGGCACCCTCATCGAGGGTCGGACGCACCGGGTGGAGCGAACAGCGTGTCGGCGGGCGGGCCGCGATCACTCGTCAGGGCGATCGTCTCCTACCACGTTGGGACGCGCAGGTTCCCGAACCGCTTGAGCGGACCCAGTCGGGACCTTGAAGCAGACACGCCGGCCGCCTTGCCGTTTCACCGTCCGTCCGTCTATCTTGCTTGCCTCAATTCCCCTACTCCGGCCCAACGACGTGCCGGGGTCTCATGTCCAAAGGGAGGTGTCGTGAGTCGACCCTACGAGATCGTCTACATCTTCGACAGCGTGCTCGAAGAACCCCAGGTCAGCGAGAAGCTCCAGCGCTTCCACGACCTGCTCAAGTCCGCGGACAACCCCGAGCCGGTGAAAGACGTCAATCATTGGGGGAAGCGGACCCTCGCCTACGCCGTCAAGGGCCGTGAGGTCGGATACTACGTCGTGGTTCGCGTCGAGGCGGCCCCGGCGTCACTCCCGGAATTCGAACGCGCCATCAAGCTCGACGAGGGCGTCATCCGGTATCTGGTCGTCCTGAACGACGGCGAGCAGCCGCGCGCCCCGGTCGCGGTCGGCGAAGACGATGACGACCGGCCATCCCGCAGCCGGGAGGACGACTGATGCGACGCCGCGCCAAGACCTGTCCCGTGTGTGAATCCGGCGTTCGGGTCGTCGATTACAAGGACGAGCGGGCCCTGTCCCGGTTCACGACCGAGCGCGGGAAGATCCTGCCGAGCCGCCTGTCGGGCATGTGCGCCCGGCACCAGCGGCAGGTGAACACGGCCATCAAGCGGGCGCGCCATCTGGCGTTGCTGCCGTACATCCGAGGGTACGCCCGCTAGCATGACGCCGTCGTCCGAGCGGGCGCCGGCAGGCGGGCTCGGGCGGAGGGTCAGCACCACCGTCGGTACCGTCTTCATGACGGTGGCCTTCGTCGTGATCGCGCCGATCGGGCTGCTCGCGCTCCCCCTGACCGGACTGATCGCGGCGGCACGCCCACGCAACGGCCCCGCCCGCACGGCGGGGGTCGCGTCCGCCGCGGTGGCCCTGTGGTGGCTGACCTATCCGGGCGAGTTGCCGGAGCAGGTCACGCGCGCCGCCGCCGTGCTCGCGGTCGCGGCGTTCCTCGTGCTCACGCTGATGACGACCTGGACCGTGACACACCGCAGCCTGGTGGCGGCAGCCGTCGCGGCGGGTGGCGTCGCGGCGACGTACGGTGCGCTGGGTTGGTCCTGGGGACGGTTGCACTGGTGGGTGGAGCATCGGGTGGGTTTCGCGCTCCGATGGATGCTGGGTGCGCTGTCGCGGACCGCCCAGCTCCAGACCGACGGCGCCGGCACACCGTCGGCGTCGGCCATGTTGCGCCAGCTCGATGCGTCGTTCGACGCGATCGTGCGGACCATGGCCGACCTGTTTCCGGCGACGGTCGCGCTCCAGGTGATGCTCGGGTTCGCGGTCGCGTCCCTGCTGTTCTATCGTCTCGCGGGGCGCACGGTGGGTCGACCGCTGGGCCGGTTCACGTCGTTCCGGTTCACCGAGCACCTCGGTTGGGCCGCGGTGGTCCCACTGGTGCTGGTGCTGTTTGTCCGTGTCAGTGCGGTGAAGCTCGTCGCCTCGAATATCCTGGCCGTGGTGGCGACGCTGTACGTGGTCCGCGGCGCCGCCGTCGGCCTGTTTGGACTGCAACTGATTCGCGCCGGGGTGATAGCCTACGGGCTCGCGGCCCTGGCAACCCTGTTTCTGTTGCCCGTCGTACTCGGGAGCACCATGGTATTGGGAGTGCTCGACGCCGGGCTTGACCTTCGACGGCGGTGGACGGCCCCGCCGGTGGGTGGATGACATCATGGAAGTGATCCTGCGTAGTGACATCGCGAAGCTCGGGCATACCGGCCAAATCGTGCAGGTGAAGGACGGTTACGGCCGGAACTACCTGCTTCCGCGCGGTCTGGCGTACCCCGCTAACGCCGCCAACAAGGCTCGGGTCGCCGCAGAAGCGCGCCGTCGCGGCGAGCTGGTGGCCGCCGCCGCCGGTGATGCGGAGGCACTCGGCAAGCGGCTCACGGCCGAAGACCTCACCTTCACGGTCAAGGCCGGCGAAGGCGACAAGCTGTTCGGCTCGATTACCTCAGGCGACATCGCCGACCGACTCCACGAGAAGGGATACCACGTGGACAAACGCTCGATCGAGCTGGACGAACCGATCAAGATGATCGGCGTCTACAAGGTTCCCGTGCGACTCCACGCGGACGTGCGACCGGAACTCAGGGTGTGGGTGGTAAAGGAAGCGTAGTGTCGGCGGGAGCCGCGGAGATCGCCTATATCGACGGTCCGCGTTTGCGGCGTTCGTTGGCGGCCGCCGCCGACTGGGTCGACGCGGGGCGCGAGGAGCTGAACCGGATCAACGTGTTTCCCGTGCCGGATGGGGACACGGGTACGAACTTCGCCATGACGCTCCGTGCGGTCGCGACGCACCTCGCCTCGCTGGACGACCGCGCGACCCTCTCCGACGTCACCGGCGCCATGGCCGAGGCCAGCGTGTTCTCGGCCCGCGGCAATTCCGGGATGTTGCTCGCCCAATTCCTTCTGGGCGTGCGGGACCACCTCGCGACCACGGAGCAAGCCACGGCCGCCGAGTTGGCGGGCGCCTTCCGTGCCGGCGCCGAACGGCTGCACCAATCGCTCGACACGCCGGTCGAGGGCACGATTCTCACCGTCAGTCGCGAGGCCGCCCAGGCGGCCGAACAGGCCGCCAGGGAGTCGGACAACGTCGCCAGCCTCATGCGGCGTGTCTTGAACCACGCCGAAGACGCGTTGCAACGCACGCCCGACCTGCTGGCGGCGTTGCGCGAGGCGGGCGTGGTGGACGCGGGCGCCAAGGCGTTCGTACGCGTGATCGAGGGGATCGTCCGGCTGATTGAAGGGAACCCGATCGTCTCGGCCGACGCACCGCGGACCTACGCCACGCCTGACGCCGCCGCCGTGACCGAAGTCGCGCGCGATCGCGACTACGGATTCTGCACCGAAGTCCTCGTCCGCTGTAAGACGCCGCCGCCCTCGACCGACGTCCGGGCGGCGCTACGGGCGCTCGGCGGATCGATTGTCGTGCTGGCGACCGGCGACCTGTTGAAGGTGCACGTCCACACCGACACGCCCCACGCGGTCTTCGAACTCGCCCATGGTTGGGGAACCATCGAGCTGACCAAAGCCGACGACATGCGGGAGCAGCACCGACAGCTCCACGAAGCGCGCCGCGCGCTCACCATCGTCGTCGATTCGTCCTGCGACCTGCCCGATGACCTGCTGGACCGGCACGGGATCGTGGTCGTGCCGGTCCAGGTCCTGGACGGCGCGCGCGCGTATCAGGATCGGATCGAAATCCGCAGCCGTGAGGTCACCGACCGGATGCGGGCCGGCGAGGTGTTCACGACGGCACAACCGACCCCCGCGGCCTTCGTGCAGGGGTTTCAAGACGCGCTGAGTGGGGCCGGAGACGCGTTGGCCGTCCTGCTGGCGAAGTCGCTCTCGGGCACCTTCGGGTCCGGTGTCACCGCGGCCCGCGCGGTGTCGCAAGACCATATCACGGTGGTGGATTCCCGATCGGCCTCGCTCGGGCTCGGGATGCTGGCGCTGCGCGCCGCCGAACTGGCCGAACAGGGGTGGGACCGCGACGCCATCGCCGCCGAACTCACCCGCACACGTGACCGATCCAGCGGCATGTTCACGGTGGACATTTTCGACAACCTGTTGCGTTCCGGCCGGGTCGGACGGGGCCGGGCGTTGCTCGGCACCCTGCTCAGCATCAAGCCGATTCTCGAGTTGGCGCCGGACGGACATATCGTGCCACTCGACCGCGTGCGCGGGCGCGAGGCGGTCGCGGCCAGGGTCCTGGCCCATCTCGAGCAACGACTCACGCCCCGCCCCGCGCGCCTGCGCATCGGCATCGTCCACGCAGATGCGCCGGCCACCGCCGATTTCCTGCGCAACGAGGCCAACCGCCGCTTCGCGCCACACGAGTGCATCGTGAACGATCTGACCGCCGCCATCACCGTCCATACCGGACCGGGCGCGTGGGGTATATTCTACCAGATAGAAGAACCGTCCCCCGCAAGCGAGCGCTAGCCATTCCTCGCCAGGAACAAATCCGGCCTCGTCGCATTAGGAAGACGGAGCAGCCCAACAGCGCGCCGGACATTACCGCGGTCGCCCGGGCGCTCGAGCACCACAAGGCCCGGGACGTCATCGTGCTGGACCTGCGATCGCTAAGCGACGCGACGGATTACTTCATCATTGCGTCGGGGACGTCCGATACGCACGTGCGGGCGGTCGCCGAGCAGGTCCTCGACACGATGCGCGAGCGGAGCCGCAAACCACACCACGTCGAGGGGGTGAGCCAGGGACGCTGGGTGTTGCTGGACTTTGTCGATTTCGTGGTTCACGTATTCCACCCGAGCCTGCGGGAATTCTATCGGCTCGAGCGCTTGTGGGCCGACGCGCCGGTCGTGCACGTTCAGCCCGGGAGGTAGACCCATGGGCCGGTCTCGAGCCCTGATGACCGCAGTGGCGATAGCGCTCGTCGCGCCGAGTGCGGCCGCGCAGTATTTCGGCCAAAACAAGGTGCAGTACCGGCACCTCGACTTCGCGGTCATCGAGACCGAACACTTCGACGTCTACTACTACGAAGGAGAGCGTGAGGCGGCGGTCGACGCCGCCCGGATGGCCGAGCGGGCCTACGGACGCCTGTCCCGCATTCTGAACCACCAATACCGCGAGCGGCAACCGATCATCCTGTTCGCGTCGCACTCCGAATTCCAACAGAACAATATCACCGACATCGGCGAGGCCACGGGCGGCGTCACCGACGCGTTCCGCCACCGCGTGATGTTGCCCTTCACCGGATCGTATGACGATTTCGACCACGTGCTGCAGCACGAGCTGGTGCACCAGTTTCAATACGACATCTTCGCCCGCGGCCGCATCGGCGCGGGGATCCAGCGCCTGGTCGCGGTGCAGCCACCGCTGTGGCTGTTCGAGGGGATGGCGGAATACCTGTCCACCGGACCGATCACGCCGCTGACCGCGACGTGGCTGCGCAACGCCGCCCTCGAAGGTCACCTCCCGACCATCGAAGAAATGACCTACGATCCTTCCGTGTTCCCCTATCGCTACGGCCATGCCCTGATGGCGTACATCGGCGAGCGTTGGGGAGACGAAGTCATCGGCGAAATCCTGCACGGGGTGGCATCCGCCGGGGTCGAATCGGCGTTCCGGCGGGCCCTCGGCATGTCGCTCGAAGACCTCTCCGAGGAGTGGCATTTCGCGATCCGTCGCACGTACCTGCCGCAGGTCGCGGAGCTGGCACCGCCACGGGAATTCGCCAGGCCCACGCTCCGTCATCGCGGCACGGGCGCGCGCATCCACGTGTCGCCTGCGCTGTCCCCGGACGGCAGCCAGATCGCCTACCTCTCGGAGGGCGGCACGTACTTCATCGACCTCTACGTGGCTGACGCCGAAACGGGGCGGGTCCAGGGCCGATTGGTGAAATCGGCGTTCAACGCCGACTTCGAGAACCTGCGCTACCTCAACTCCGCGGGCTCCTGGTCGGCCGATGGGAAGTATTTCGCCATCGCCGCCAAACACGGCGGCAAAGACGATCTGGTCATCTTCGACATGACGCGGCGGCGGGAGCATCGACGCATCGCGCTGCCCTTACACGGGGCGACGACCCCCGCGTGGTCACCCGACGGCACCCAGCTGGTGTTCACCGGCTACGACGGCGGACTGTCCGACCTGTACCTGGTCAACCTCGACGGGTCGGACCTGCGACGGCTCACGGCGGACAAGTACGCGGACCTCCAGCCGGCCTGGTCACCCGACGGTCGGACGATTGCGTTCGCGACCGACCGAGGCGAGGAAACCAACCTGGCCTCGCTCCGGTTTGCGGCCCTGCGCCTCGCGCTGTACGACCTCGAGACCGGCCGCATCGAGGTGCTGTCGCCGATGCAGGGACGGAACATCAATCCGCAGTGGGCGCCGGACGGACAGTCGCTGGCCTACGTGTCCGACCGGACCGGCATCGCCAACATCTTCCTGTATGAACTCACGTCCCGGCTGGAGTACCAGCTCACCAACGTGTACACCGGGGTCACCGGCATCACCGAACTCTCGCCGGCAATTTCCTGGGCGCATCGAGCCGACCGGCTGGTGTTCTCATACTACGAGGGACCCGATTTCACCTACAATGTGTATCGGGTGGACGATCCGCGGGGCCTGAAACGCCAGCCCTGGTCTTTCGCGCTGCCACCGGCCATCGCGCTCGATTCGGCGCCGACCCCGCCGGACTCGGTGGCGGGAGCACCGCCGATGCCGACGATCGAAGCGGTGCAACGGGCCTCGATCTACCGATCCTCGGGCGGGTTCCGTTCCTCCGCGGCCACGCCGGTCCCCGCGGCATCGGCCGGCCGCCCCGTTTCCGTACGCGAGTTGCTGGACAGCGCGACGCTCGCGCTGCCGGATACGCTGGAGTTCGGCCGGCGCCGTTATTCCGGCCGGCTCACGCCGGACTATATCGCGCAACCGACCATCGGGTACGCCCGCGACAATTTCGGGCGCGGGTTTTTCGGCGGCACCGCGATCTCGCTGTCGGACATGCTGGGCAATCGCCGCATGCTGCTCGCCGGTCAGGTCAACGGGCGCATCGACGAGGCGCAACTCTTGCTGGCGTACGGCAACTTCTCCCACCGCACGAGTTGGCAAGCCGGTTACGAGCAGTATCCGCTGTTCTTCTACTCGGGCAGTACGATCACCACCGATTCGGTAGGCCAACCCATCGCGGTCTTCGGGTTCGATCGACTCATTCTGCGGCAGGCATTCGTCGAGGCGCACCGGCCGTTCAACCGATTCCGGCGGGTGGAGTTCGGATGGCGCGCGGTGAATATCGGACGGGCCCGCCAGGAGTACGTCCAGACGTTCGACCCGGTGAGCGGCGCGATCCTGAGCCAGGACGTCATTACCGACGGGCTCGGCAGCTCGAGTTACCTGCAACCGTCACTGGCCCTCGTGTTCGACAACTCCATCTCGCCGTATGTCGGCCCCAGTATGGGACGTCGCAGCCGGCTTGAATACGCCCCGGCCATCGGGGGATGGCAGTTCCATCAGGTCCTCGGCGACTACCGCCGCTATGACGGGCTGTTCGGCCCGTTCGTGTTGGCCACTCGCACGCTGTTCTTCGGACGGTTCGGGCGGGACGACGGGGAGTTTCCGATCTTCCTCGGTACGCCCGAGTTGATTCGCGGCTACACCGCGGGCTCCTTCCGCCGCAACGAGTGCACCGGGGCGGCCACCGGCACCATCACCGGCTGCGCCGCACTCGACCAGTTGCTCGGCAGCCGCGTCGGCGTGTTCAACGCCGAGTTGCGATTCCCACTGTTTCGCGCGCTGATGCTCGGATTCCTGCCGGTGTGGTTCCCGCCCATCGAGGGAGCGGTGTTCTTCGACGCGGGCATCGCCTGGAACGCCGGCAACCGGGTCGTGCTCGAGCGCCGCGACAACGCCAACGTGGCGCGGGTGCGCCAGCCCCTGACCAGTTGGGGATTCTCGTGGCGCGTCAACGCCCTGGGCGTCGCCGTGTTACGGTTCGATTATGCGAAGCCGCTCGTCCGCGCCGACGGCGTCGGCGCCTATTGGACCATCAGTATCGGCCCGACCTTCTAGCCGCACCGGCACGCCGCCGGTTGCCTTGAAATGACGCAACCCACCGCCTACGTTGCCCCCGTGTCCCGCGTGTTCCTCCTCCTCGCCGGGTCGCTCGCCGTCGCCGCGTGCGGTCCCTCACCACAGGCCACGCAACTCGCCGAAGCGGTGGCGGCCGACGCGGCCCGACAGGGGCCGGCGACGTCCGTCGCCCTGCGATTCGCGAGCCGGCGCGGCGGCGACGTCAGGCTGTACCGGCTCCCGACGCTGGACGAAGCGACGTGGAGATTCGAGACGCCGGGCCTCGTCGCGCGCCAGGTCGTCGGCTTCGCCGATGACGACGACCTGATCTACGTCCTCACCCCGGACTCGACCCTCGTTGCGCTCGACCTGAACTCGGGAAGGCCCCGCACTGCCGATTCCGCCGTGATCCTGGCCCGGCTCTCGCCGTCCGGGGTCCCGCTCTATGTCCGCGCGGATGGCAGCATTCTGCGACAACTCGGCCGACGGTCCACCGTCTTGGCGGAATCGCTCGAGGTCGCGATCGAGGGGGTCTGGGCCGGGGCTCGCGACCGAGCGTTGGCCACCACGCGCAGCGCCGCCGGCCGCAGACTGACGCCGCTCGGCACGGAGAGCGACAGTGGCCGTGCGCTGCCCGACGGACCGTTGGACGTGGCACCCGGAGGCGATCTGCTGGCCGTTGGGTCCGACCGCTCGCTGCTGATCACGTCGCTGTTGCGCCGCGCCCCCGACGAGCAGATCGCGTTGCGCGCCGCGCCGACGGTCGTCGCGTTTTCGCCGTCCGGTCACCGGATTTACGTGGCGACTGACGCCGGTGAGATTCTCACGATCGAGCGATTCGGGCTCGACATCATCGCCCGAACGACGCTGCCCATGGCCGCGATTGCGCTGCGGGTCGACCCGCGTGGGGCGCGATTGCTCGCCCGCCCCGCCGTCGGTGACTCGGTCTGGCTGATCTCGCTGGTCGATCCGACCCCGCCGGTTTCGATCGCGTCGGAGTGGACCGACGACCTTCCCGCCATCGCGCCGGACGGGACGATCATGGTTCGGCGCGGCACGGATGTCGTGACGATTGCGGCCGATTCCCGGCGCGAGTTGGCGCGCGCCGCGGACCCGGGGCAAGACCGGTGGTTGATCGTGGCGTGGGATCCCCGTCGCCCGGCGCTGCAACTCGCCGACGAACAGGCGGCACGCTCCACCACCGGTGACCGCCTCGTGTACTTGCAGGTCAGTAGCACGACCAACCAGACCTGGGCGGACGATCTGGCGCGCGACCTTCGCCTGGCCGGCATGAGGTCGGCCGTGCTCCAGCCGACCCGCCTCGACGAAATGTTCCGGGTGGTGATCGGGCCGTACGCCACTCGCGAGGAAGCCGAGGAGGCCGGACGCGGACTCGGCATGCCGTACTGGATCTTCACGCAATCCACCTCGCCGGACTCGACATGAGCGTGCGGGAGCTGGCCCCCCCGCAACTCCCACACGCGGTCCCTCCTCTCGTCGCCGGGCGCTCCGTGATCCTCCTGGCGACGGATGCACCAGCGGCTGCATGGTCCGCCCGGGTCGCCTGGGCGGTCGCCCGCGCGGCGCACGGGGAACGGCCGGTCGCGCTCATCGATGCCTCGGTCGAGGAACCAGGTCTCGATGTGGGCGCGGTGCGCACGGCACCGGATGGACTCGTCGACGCGTTCGAGTTCGGCGCATCCCTGACGCACGTGGCGATCGAACAGGAAACGGGACTCCACTACGTGCCGGTAGGGACTCCCCCCTCCGATCCGGCCGCCATCTGGGCGAGCGACCGTTGGGAGCGGCTGCGGCGCGGCTTTGCCAGCCAGGACGCATTGATGCTCATCTACGTGCCGCGTGAGGCCATCCCGCACCTCGCCTTCGCACCGGACGGTATCGTGATGATCGCCCGTGGGGGGGTGTCGCTCGAGTCCCTGCCCGCCCCAACGCTCGCCGTGATTCGCGAAGAGCTCGGCGTGCCGCCGCGGGAATCGCCGCTGCCCCGCCGGTCCGTCCCGCCGTGGGCCCGCTGGACCGCCGCCGCCTTCAGCCTCGTCGTCGTGGTCGCCGCCGCGGTCGTCCTGGCAGGTCACGACGACCCGCAACCGGCGGATAGGTCCGCCCCACCGCCGACTCCGCCGGCCTCCGTGTCGGATGACCGGACGCCGCCACCCGAGCCCGTCCCTGCCGATCCCGTGGACCACGAGTCGCCGGTACCCGCCGGCGAGCCCGGGGACACGCTGTTTTTTGGCGTGCAGGTCGCCGCCTTTCCCCGGCTGGGCAGTGCGCAGGCGTTGGGTGATCGGCTCACCCGGATGGGGCATACGGTCGTGCTCACCCCGATCCGGTTGGAGGACGACGGCCGGGTCTGGTACCGGGTGGTGGCTGGCGTCCTGCCCTCGGCCGGGGCCGCGATGACGCTGCGGGCGGCGCTCAGGAGCACCGGGGTGCTGCAGCCGCGGCATGGCACCATTCAGCGCACACCGCTCGCGTTCGAGGTCGGTCGCTACCGATCCGGCGGCGAAGCGACGGACAGCCTGCGAGGGCTTCGACAACGCCGTATTCCCGCGTACATTGTTCCGGTGCCAAACGGCACCGTGCGCCTGTTGGTTGGCGCATTCACGCAGGAGGCGCAGGCGCGGACTGCCGATTCGATCCTCAAGTCCGCGGGGCTGCACGCCTCGCTCGTCTCACGGACCGGAATAGCCCGATGAAGTTGAGCCGAATCCGTATTACCGGATTCAAATCGTTTGCCGATTCCGTAGAACTGCCCTTCGATGAGGGGATGACCGCCATCGTCGGGCCGAACGGCTGTGGGAAGTCGAACGTATCCGATTCGGTCCGCTGGGTGTTGGGCGAACAGCGCGCACGGCTGCTCCGATCGCAGCGCATGGAAGAAGTGATCTTCCACGGTGCGGTCAGGCACCGGCCGGTCAACGTGGCCGAGGTGGCCCTCGTGTTCGACAACTCCGACGCCACCCTGCCGATCGCGTACAGCGAGGTCGAGGTCACGCGCCGCCTCTCGCGCAGCGGCCAGAGCGAATACCTGATCAATCAGAGCCCGGTCCGGCTGCGGGACGTGCAGGACCTGCTCCGCGGGACGGGCCTCGGGAGCGACGCCGGGGTCGTGATCGAGGCGCAGATGATCGACCGGTTGTTGTCGGACAAGGCCGACGAACGCCGATCGCTCTTCGAAGAGGCCGCGGGCATCGGCCTGTATCGCGACCGCAAGACGAGCACCGAACGACAGTTGGCGCGGACCACCGACGATCTGCAGCGGCTCGACGACATCATCAACGAGGTCCAGCGTGAGGTGCGCAGCCTGGCGCGCCAGCGCGGCCGGGCGGAGCGCCACGCCAAGTTCACGGCGGAACGCTTTGCGGTCGTGATGACGGTGGCGCGGCGCGATTTCAGCCGGATCACCGAACGCCGGGTGGAGTTGGACGGCACCACGTCCGACCTCAGCGAGCGGCTGCCACGCGGTCGCGCGGCCATCGCCGCGCGGGAGCGGGACCGGGAAGCGGCGGTGCAGGCCCGCCACACCGCGGAGGCGCGGCGCTCGGAGATGGAGCGCCGACTCGCCGAGGCGCGGCTCGACGTGGAACGACTGGACGGTGAACTCCGCCTGGCGGAGGAACGCTTGCAGAACGCCTCCGCGCGAAAGGCGCGGGCGCAGAGCGAGCGCGCCGTCGCCGCGGAACGTGCCGCGCTGGCGGAGCGCGATCGCGACGCGGCGGCGACCGAACATGCCGCGGCCGCTGAGGCCCGCATTTCGGTGCAGACCGAACTCGATGTGCGCACGGCGCGGGAAGACGAGACGAAGGGACACCTGGTGGCGGCCCGGACCACCGTGCGCGAAACCGGTGAGCGGTTGCAGGAACTGGCGGAGCGCAGTCGCGCGCTGGCCGGCGAGCGGGTGTCGCTCGATCGAGACCTCACGGATCTCCGCACGGCGTCCGCCGAGGCCGGGCGCGTGCGCGCGGCGCGGCGCAGCGAACTGGACGCCGCGGAACGCCTGGTGCGGGACGTGCGTACGCAGGCCGACGAACGGCGCGAGGCCGATCGCGCGGCGGAGGCCGAGGTGGATCGCGCACGCCACGCCTTGGCGGCCGCGCGAGAACACGAAGAGGCGATCCGGTCGGAACGGCGGTCGGCCGAGGAGGGGTTGGCCCGATTCGCGACGCGGCGCGACGCACTCGAGCAGTTGGAACGCGACCGCGAGGGATTGGCACCGGCCGCCCGGGCGCTCCTGGAAGCCAGGGATCGGTTCGGGGTTGGCGCGGTGCTCGGCCCGTTGTCGGATTTCGTGCGGACCTCCCGCGCCGACGCGGAGCTCGCGGAGCGGTTGCTCGGTGAGTGGCTGCATGCGGTGCTGGTACGGGACCGGGCCGCCATCGATGCGATCCGCGCGTGGCACAGCGCCACCGAACTCGGATCGCTGGTGCTCCTGCCGGCCGCGGGACCTCTCCACGCCGGGGCGGGCGACATGCCCCTCCCCTTGACCGCGACCGGCCCCGGCGAGGCGTGGGCCCGGACGTTGCTGGCCGGTACCGACGTGCTGGAGCCGGGTGGGGGCGCCCTCCAGCACGCCAACGGCGCCGTGGTGCTCGCGGGGTCGGGGACCAGCGCCGGGCCGTTGGCACGTCGCGCCGATCTGGAGCACCTCAGCGACAACATCGACAACGCCCAACGGCGGGTGGAAATACTCGAGCAGCAGCAGCGTGAGGCCGGGCGGGCGCGCGCGGCCGCCGAGACGCTGCTCGCGGAAGCCGCGGCCGGCGGAGAACGCGCACGCGCTGCCTTCCGCGACGCGCAGAGCGCCGTCGATGAATCGGCTCGGGTGCTGCAGCGGGTCCAGCGCGAATTGGCCGAAGCCGACGAGCGGTGCCGCCGTCTCGAGGAACATGTCGCGCAACGCACCGCCCGGCTGGCCGAAGTCGCCGGCGAGCTCGACGGCACCGATGCCGACCACGCCAGGCTCGAGGCACAGCTCCACACCAGCCGGACGGCGCTGGCCGACGTCGAAGCGCAGCAGGAAACGGCGCGTGAACGGCGGGTCCACTGGCAGGTCGAGGAAGCGCAGGTCTCCGCCCGCGAGCAGGCGGCGCAAGAGCGGGCGGAACGCGCCGCGCAGACCATGGCGGCGGCCCGGGCGGAAATGGCGGCGCTGGATCGAGAACTGGGCGACATCGGCCGCGACAGCGAGGGCGTGGCCGAACAGCAGCAGCAACGGCGTGACACGCTCGCGGAGCGGCACGTGGCGATTCACGAGCTGGAAGCCGCGGTGGCGTCGGCGGTCACGGCGGTGGAGCAGGCCGACGCCCTGGTCGCACGGGCTGAACGGGCGATCGAGGAGGCGCGCACCGCGGCCGAGGCGTTGTCGGAACAATCGCACCGGATCGACATCGAACGCACGGAACTGGAAGGCAAACGCCTGGCCCTTGTCGAACGGATCGAAGGCGAGTGGCACAAACCCATCCACGTGCTGCTCGATTCCGCCGAGGATGTCGCAGGCGACCTGGCCACGCTCCGCGAGCAGGCGACGCATCTCAGCGCCGAGATCGAGCGCATCGGTCCGGTCAATGCGCTGGCGGTGGAGGAACACGCCGAGGAAACCGCGCGGCTCGAGTTCCTGACCACGCAACGCGAGGATCTGGTCGCCGCGCGCGACAAGTTGCGCGAGGCGCTGCGCGAGATCGAGCAGACGGCGCGGGCGATGTTCGTCGAGACGTTCGCCGCGATCCGGGACAACTTCCGCGAGGTGTTTCTGACCCTGTTCGAAGGCGGCGAATGCGACGTCCGCCTGGCCGATCCGAGCGATCCGCTGGGCAGTGAAATCGATATCAGCGCGGCCCCGCGCGGCAAGCGGACGCAGCGGATTCACCTCCTCTCGTCGGGTGAACGCGCGCTCGTCGCGATCTCCCTGTTGTTCGCCATCTATCTCACCAAGCCGAGCCCGTTTTGCCTGCTGGACGAGGTGGACGCGCCGCTCGACGACGCCAACGTCGTGCGGTTCATCCGGCTCATCAGCGAGTTCAAGCAGGACACCCAGTTCATCGTGATCACCCACAACCCGCGTACGATGCAGGTGGCGGACGCGGTGTATGGCATCACGATGCAGGAACCCGGGGTGTCCACGATCGTCGGCGTGCGGCTCGGGGAGCTCGGGGCCGTCTGACGGCGAGACGGATCGGGAGCCTCGTGCTGGGGTGCAGCCTGAGTTGGGGCGCCGCGGCATGGGCACAACGCCCGACGGTCACGCCGGCGTTGCAGCGGTTGATGGCGCGGGATACCGCGCTCGCGGTGTGGCTGTTCGTGCGACCCTCGTTCACCCTCGAGCACGTCGCCGCCGACGTACGGGACGAGGGCGGCACGGTACGACGATCCAGCACGTGGCTCCATGCCCTCTCGGCCACCGTGTCGACCGCGGCGTTGCGGCGCATGCAGGCGTCACCGTCCCTGCGCCATGTCCAGCCGGTCCGCCGGTTTGTCCGTGCGTTGCGCGATCCGCCGCGCGTGTCCGCGTTCCCGCTGTTCGCGCCACAACAGGATTCCGGGTTCGGCGCGTCGGCCACGCCGCTGCGGCGTCTCAACTTGTTCCCACTCATCGATCGCGGCTTCCGCGGTTCCG
Organism: Gemmatimonadales bacterium; assembly: GCA_036397455.1. Taxonomy (GTDB): domain Bacteria; phylum Gemmatimonadota; class Gemmatimonadetes; order Gemmatimonadales; family GWC2-71-9; genus JADFNB01. The sequence goes on from DASWIX010000076.1 coordinate 152,547, forward strand.
GGGTGCGCATCGCGGTATTCGACACGGGCTTCGAGACCGAGCTGCCGTTGTTCGCCGGTGCTACCATCGGGGCCCAGTACGATTTCGTGTTCAACGACTCCATCGTGCGCAACCAGGTCAACGACGTCATCAACGCCTCGACCCATGGCACGAGTGTCTGGTCGCTGCTGGCGGCGAACGCGCCCGACACGCTCGTCGGCGTCGCGCCCGATGCAACCTTCCTGCTCGCCAAGACGGAAGACGTGCCCCGCGAAATCCGGATGGAGGAAGACAATTTCGTCGCGGCACTCGAATGGGCGGACTCGATCGGGGTCGACATCGTCACCGCGAGCGTCGGCTACAAGACCTTCGACGACCTCACCGGCTACCCCCCCGCCGACATGACCGGCGATATCGCCGTCACGACCGTGGCGGCCGATCTCGCCGCTCGACGGGGGATTCTCGTGCTCACGTCGGTCGGCAATGACGGTCCCGGGGTCACCTCGTTACAAACACCGGCCGATGGCGACTCCGTCGTCGCCGTCGGCGCCGAGGACTCCCTCGGCGTCGTGGCCGACTTCAGCGCCCGCGGACCCACCGCCGACGGACGAGTGAAACCCGACCTCTCCGGTCCCGGGGTTGCCGTGCTGGTCGCGATTCCCGGGGGGGGATCCCACACCTTCAGTCGCGCGAGCGGCACATCGTTCAGTACCCCGCTCGTCGCCGGCACCGCGGCGTTGTTCAAGGAAGTACATCCGGCATACCAGCCGATCGACATCCTCGACGCGTTGCGTGCCAGCGCCGACCAGCACGACGCGCCCGACAACGCCCGGGGCTGGGGCCGCCCCGACGGAACGGCCGCCGTCTCCTTCCCGCGGGGCCTGCAGGTCGTGACGCCCGACACCACGGTGTTCGACGCCGTCACGCCGACCTTCGTCTGGACCGTGCCCGATGTGCCGGCGTTCGCCCAGCCGCTGGTCTATCATCTGCGCGTGGCACGGGACACGGCGTTCACCACGTTCCTGCTCGACACGACGCTCACCGATACGAGCGTCACGGTGTTGACGCCTCAACGGCCGGGGGAGGTCGTCGTGTTCGATCTGCAGGCGACCACGCCCGACACCGTCTCGGTCTCAACCGGTCCGAGCGACCCGATCGTCGCGCCCGAGTGGGTGGAACTGTTGACTCTCAACGACGCGGGCGGCATCACGATCAGGGACTTCCGTCCCCGGCTCACCTGGTCGTCGCCGGCGGTGGCGACACCGCCAGGCCCTTTTACGTTCGATCTGGCCATCATCCGATCCACCGATGGGGAAATCGAGGTCGAGGTCGCCGGGCTCGACTCGACGGCGTTTACGCCAACCGCCGATCTCGAACGCAACACGCCGTACCGCTGGCGGGTGATCGCGCGGCTGGGAACCGACAGCGTGGTCACCACCAGCCTGGGAACCTTCGTGATCGTGGATGATTCGGCACCACTCATCACGACCTTGTTCCAGAATTTCCCCAACCCGTTTCCCAACCCCGCGATCGGCCGCACGACCACCTGCATCTGGTTCGATATCGCCACCGAAGGCGTGGTCAGGCTGGAGATTCTCGATATCCGGGGACACGTGATGCGGCGACTCGTCCCGGGAGACGGCTTGGGCCCCTTCCTCCGCCCCGGCCGGTTCGGCCGGCCACCGACCGGAGACGGCGTCGGACGGTGCGACGCGCGCCTCGAGTGGGACGGGACCGACGCGGACGGACACCCGGTGCCGGCCGGCATCTACTTGATCAAACTGCAGACACCCGACGGGACGTTCTTCAAGCGGATCGTTTACCGCGGAACGGGTCCCTAGCATGCGACTGCGTGTCCTTGGGAGCGGGACCGTGACCCCGTCCGCCGAGCGAACGGCCGCCGCCCATTGGGTCGAGGCCGGCGCCGCGCGGATTCTGCTCGATTGTGGCGCGGGCACGCTGCACCGGGCCGCGCAGTTTGGCGTCGCCTGGCCGTCGATGACGCACGTGGCCATCACCCACTTCCACGTCGACCACTGGGGCGAGTTGCCGCATTTGGTGTTTGCCATGCGGTGGGGCGTCGAGCCCGCCCGCCGCGAGCCCCTCACGTTGATCGGTCCGGTGGGGTTTCGCCGGCGGCTGGAACACCTCGCCCGCGGGTTGGGCGAGTGGCTGCTGGACCCCGGATACCCGCTGGAACTCGTGGAACTCGATCACGGCACTGCACTGGACCTGACGGACGACGTGGTGCTGGAGGCCCACGCCACGGAACACGGCGACCACAGTATCGCGTTTGCCATCCGGCACGGTGCGGTGCGGCTGGTGTACACAGGCGATACGGGACCGAGTGACGCGTTGTCCGCTTGGGCGCGCCATTGCTCGTTGCTGCTGGCGGAGTGTTCCCTGCCCGCGGATCGCGCCATCGCGATACATTTAACCCCCGAGCGGGCCGGGACGTTGGCACGGGACGCGGAGGCGGCGCGGTTGGTGCTCACGCATTTCTACCCATCGGTGGAACGCGTAGACCCGGCAGCGATCGCGGGACGCATCTTCGCCGGTCCCGTCGTTGCGGCGGCGGACGGCGATGCCTTCACAATCGAGGCGTAACGAAACATGCTGATCGTCATGCGGCACGACGCGTCGGAAGTCGAAATCCAACGCGTGGTCGATACCATCGCGGACCTGGGGTATCAGGCGCGCCCGATGCCGGGCGCACAGCGCACCGCCGTCGGCCTGGTCGGCAACGACGGCCGGGTGGACGCCGCCCGGTTGGCCGCACTGTCGGGTGTCAAGGAGATCATCCACGTCACCCAGCCGTACAAGCAGGTGTCGCGCGAGTGGCGACCCGACCCAACGGTCGTCCGGCTCGCCGGCGGTCTCGCGATCGGAAACACGGATGTGGTGGTCATTGCGGGTCCCTGTTCGGTCGAATCGGAACGGCAGTTGATCGAAGCGGCGCACCGCGTCCGCGACGCCGGCGCCTCGATGTTGCGCGGCGGGGCATTCAAACCGCGCACGTCGCCCTATTCGTTTCAGGGATTGGGACTCGACGGATTGAAACTCCTCGCGCAGGCGCGCGAGGAGACCGGCCTGTTGATCGTGACCGAGGCGGTCGATCCCGAGGGCGTCGACCTCGTCGCCGAGTACGCCGACGTGATACAGATCGGTGCGCGGAACATGCAGAACTTTTCGGTGCTCAAGCGGGCGGGCCGCGCCGGCAAACCGGTCCTGTTGAAACGCGGACCGGCGGCGACCATCACGGAGTTGCTCCTGTCGGCGGAATACCTGCTGGCGGAGGGGAACCACGACGTGATTTTGTGCGAGCGCGGCATCCGCGGGTTCGACTCCGCTACTCGCAATGTCTTTGACCTCACGGCGATCCCGGTGGTCAAGGAACTGACGCATCTGCCCATCATCGCCGACCCGAGCCACGGCACCGGACGGCGCGACATGGTGATCCCGATGGCGCGCGCCGCCATCGCGGCCGGGGCGGACGGCATCATGGTCGAGGTGCACCCGCATCCCGAGCGCGCGCTGTCCGACGGCGCGCAGAGCCTCTATCCCGAGCAGTTCGCCTCGCTGATCCGGGAGGCGGCCGTCATCGCCCATGCCATCGGGCGCACGCTGGCACCGCCACTCCCACTGCCCGCGCGCCGTGGCTGACACCCGCCGCCGCCGCGCGGTCGCGACGTCCCTGACGGTGGCGGCGCTCGCCGTCACGGGCCGCGTCGCGACCGCCCAGGATACGATGGCCGCTCTCACGCGCGCCCAGGGAGCCTATGAGGCCATCAGCAGCCTGCGCGCCAATTTTCGCCAGACGATCTCCAACCCGATGCTTGGGGACCCGGAGATCACGCACGGTGTGTTGTTCCTCCTGAAGCCCGACCGTTTCGCGATGCGGTTCGCTGAGCCCGCCGGCGATCGCGTGGTGGCGGACGGCGAATGGCTCTGGGCGTACACACCGAGCACGGTACCCAACCAGGTGATCAAGCAGCCGATCCCCAGCACGGGTACGGCCACACCGAACATCTTCGCGCAGTTCGTCGACCGACCGCTCGATCGCTACGAGGCGACGTACGGCGGACCCGAGACGATCGACGGCGATCCCGTGGACGTCGTGCGCCTGATTCCGTTGCAGGGGGAGCTCGGGTTTCGCCAGGCGACCATCGCGATCTCGACGCGTACCGGGCTGCTGCGACGACTCGCGCTGGTAGAGGACTCGGGTCAGCGCCGCACCATCGTGCTGCACGACATCGAGCCAGGCGCCGCGATTCCGCGGGCCGAGGTTACGTTTGTGGTACCACGGGGTGCGAAGGTCGTCACCCCGTAAGCCACCCGCAGCACCGCTTCCCGGCCGCCGGGCCGGCACAGGAGGCAGGCAACTCCGGTGACGCGTAACCGCGCTCGACCTGATGTCTGCTGACGGACACCGTGCACGTCTGCGCGGCGTGCTGATCGGTACAGCCGTCGGCGACGCGCTCGGACTCCCCGCCGAAGGACTCTCCCGCGGTCGCGTTGAGCGCTGGTTCGGCGATCGCTGGGAACATCGCCTGCTGTTCGGGCACGGGATGGTCAGCGATGACACCGATCACACCGTGTTCGTCGCCCAGAGTCTCCTGGCGCATCCGGACTCCGCCAAGCGTTTCGCCGGCCGACTGGGTTGGGCGCTGCGCGGCTGGCTCCTGTCGCTGCCCGCCGGGATCGGTTTCGCGACGTTCCGCGCCATCCTCCGCCTGTGGATCGGGTTCCCGTCCTCGAAGAGCGGCGTGCGGTCGGCCGGGAACGGCCCGGCGATGCGGGCGGCTCCCATCGGCGTGTTCTTCGCGAACGATCCGATCACGCGGATCCGCTACACCCGCGCCGCGACCACCATCACACACACCGATCCGCGCGCCTTCACCGGGGCGAACGCCGTGGCGGCGATCGCCGCGCTCGCGACAGGTGCCGATCGCGAGGTGCATCCGGCCCTCGATGACGTCGTCTCCGTGCTGCGCGCCGCCGGTGACGTGCGTGACGCCGAGTGGCCCGGCCTGGTCGATCGGTTCCGGGACGCGGCCGCGCGCCAGATCGGCGTCGATGCGTTCGCCGACGAACTCGGCCTCGAGCACGGCGTGACCGGCTACGTCCACCACACGGTCCCCGTGGCCGTATACGCCTGGTATCGCCACTACGGCGACTTCGAGTCGACGCTCGTGGCGATCCTGAGTTGCGGCGGCGATACCGATACCACCGGCGCGATCGCCGGCGCGCTGGCCGGTGCCGTGGTGGGTGATCACCATATCCCGGCCAAGTGGGTGCGTGGGATCATCGACTGGCCCCGCGGCGTTGGCCTGCTGCGCGCAATAGCCGCGCGCATGGCCGCGGCAAAAGAAGACCGCACGAGCAGCCGGCCGGTGCGTTACTTCGTTCCCGGCTGCCTCGTGCGGAATCTGGTGTTCCTGGCCGTGGTGTTACTGCACGGCCTCAGGCGGATGGCTCCGCCCTACTAGCGCGGCGCTACTGGCAGCCTCCCCGCGTCCCCCCATCCGGCGGGTTCGTGATGCTGCACGTCCCGTTCCGGCCGTCGTCGGTCTTCCAGGTGAGCGAGCCGCTCGCGAGGATCGGTGCCGAGATACCGACGTCCTTCGTGATCGTGAGGGTCCCGTTCAACGTGATGTCCAGTTCCAACAGACTGTCTCCGTCGTTGTCCACGGAAACCACGCAGTCGGTCGCGACCGCGGTCACGTTGTACCCCTCGAAAATGCTGTTCGGATCATCGATGACGGTCCCGCTGATCGCGACGCTCCCCTCGTCGAAGCCGCATGTATTGACCGTGCTGACCGCACCCGGGTCCTGGGACCCCAGTGCGATATGCGTGGCGCCGACGAGCTCGAACCAGATGTCTTCCTGCTCGGTCGTGTTGAGCGTCCCGGTCGGGCCGCTCGGCTCCCCGCAAGCCACCACGGCCATGAGGATGCCGGCGGCGAGTGCCGCGGGTGTGCGCGTGCGGTTGGGGCGGGCGTGTTGCATTTGACCTCCAGGCCAAGAGATGGTTGGGCACCGACGCGCAGCGTGATCACGCCGGTGCCAGGCCGCCCGTGGTTTGCGGGCCAGCCGGGGAAGCCGCGTAAGGAAGCATCGAACTCCGACTGTGTCAATCGGAATGGATCGGCGGGGCCCATTCCGACGCGTCGACGTCTACCGGCACGCACTCCCGCCGTTTCATCGGCGCCCCGATGGACGCACGGGCGGGGTGGACTCCGGTGGGCGCCGGTGATGGGTGGCCTGCTCGAACGCGTATGCGAGCGCGATGAGTTTCGGCTCGCTCCACGCATCGCCCAGGATCTGCAGTCCCGCGGGCAGGGTCCCGCGCGTGTATCCCATCGGGACCGTGATCGCCGGGAACCCGGTGTGCGGCGCCAGGTCCTGGCTGTTGTCGCCGTGCGGCGTGTTGAGATCGCCGATCAACCGCGGCGGGTTGCTCCACGTGGGATACACCATCGCATCGAGCCGATGCGCCACGAGCTGGCGCCGCACCCCGGCGCGCATCCGTTCCTGATTGGCCCGCGCGCGCACGCAGGCGGGATTCGTGTCCGGTCCTTCCTCGATCCCCATGAAATAGTCGAGTCCCGACTCGGCCAACGGGTGGAACCGCCCCGAGCGGACGACTTCGTCGAGCGACGTGACGGGCGCACCCGGCCCGAGACTGCGGAGATAGGCCTCGAAATCGTGTTTGAACCGCGGGCACCAACGCGCGCCGCGCGGGATCGAGTCCTGTTCGGGGATGATCACGGGATCGACGATCGTCGCGCCGGCCCGTCGCATCGCCTCCAGCGCCTGCTCGAACGCCGCGAGCACCTCGTCGTCGGCGTTCTCCCGATTGGACCACTGCCGCAACACGCCGAGACGCGCCCCGCGTAGCGCGGTGTCGTCGAGGTAGTCGGCGTAGCGGTTCGATTTGCGCTCGCGACTCGCTTCGGTCACCTGGTCGGCCGGATCATAACCGGCGATGACATCGAACACCGCCACGGCGTCGGCGACGCTGCGCGCCATCGGCCCGCCGATATCACGATCGAGATACAACGGCACGATCCCGTCGCGGCTGGTAAGGCCCATCGTCGAGCGGATGCCGACCAGCGCGTTATGTGACGACGGACCGCGAATCGAGTTGCCGGTGTCGGTCCCCAATCCGACCACACCGAAGCTCGCCGCCACCGCCGCCGCGGTACCACCGCTCGACCCCGCCGGAACGCGGTTAAGCGCGTACGGATTCCGCGTGTGCCCCGGCAACGCCGATCCAACCGTGTAGTAGGGCGAGAAGGCAAACTCGGCCATGTTGGACTTCGCGATGACGATGGCCCCGGCCTCCCGCAGACGGCGAACCTGAAACGCGTCGTCCGGGGGAATCGAACCCGCCAGCGAGAGCGAGCCGGCGGTGGTGGGCATGTCGTGCGTGTCGTAGTTGTCTTTCACGATGACCGGGATGCCGTGTAGCGGTCCCACCATCCCGGAAACCGCGAGGATGCTGTCCAGCTCGTCCGCGCGACGCAGCGCGTTGGGATTGAGGTAGATGATCGCGTTGATCGCCGGGCCCTGTTTGTCGTACGCCTCGATCCGGGCCTGATATGCCATCACGAGCTGGCGGGCGGTCAGCCTGCCCGCGCGCATCTCCGCGTGCACCTCCGCGATGGTGGCCTCCACCACATCGAACGGCCGCTGCTGCGCCGCCGCCAGTGACGGGAGGACCAGGGCGAGTCGAATGACGGTACCGAGAAGACGTGGCATCGGGATGGCACTCCGCATATTTCGGGTTGTGGGGATCCTACGCCCGTGGTCGCACGGGGTCCAGCGCGGAAGCACGCCTGCCCCGGCGCCGTTCACGGCGCGCCGGCACGACAGCGCCGAGAGCGACGCGAAGCTATCCGCCTAACCGCCGAGCCGCCTTTTCTCTCCTTCGCTCGCTCCGCGCCGTCGCGCCGGATTCGAAAGACTGGGGCTGAAGGCGCCCGCGATCCGTTCGCTGCGATAATCCGCTCCGCGCTGCGTTGGTGCGGTTGGGTTCCCGTGCTTGCCCCATCCCACCATGCCACGTCCCCCTGGAGGCGGGCGCGACATGGGAGCGGCAGGAGAGCCCGGTGGACACACGACGCTGCGCCGCAGCGGCGCGCCGGTCGGCGTCTACCGGCCGCGCCGCCCGCGCGCCTCGCCGCTCTATCGGCTCCTCGCCGACCACTTCCAGACCTTCGCGACGGTCTACGACGAGCGGTTCGCGCCCCGCTGGGGCCCGTGGCGGCGCGTCGTCCCCGCCGTGGTCGAGAAGTTCCTGGCCTGCGGCATCCTGGAGCACGGCTTCGCCCGCGTGCGCTGTGGCGGCTGCCGGCACGAGTACCTGCTCGCCTTCTCCTGCAAGTGCCGCTACTTCTGTCCCAGTTGCCACGCCAAGCGCCTGGCCGTCTGGAGTGGCTGGCTCGAGGAGACCCTGCTCGCCCCCGTGCCACACCGCCAGGTGGTGCTCGCGGTCCCCAAGCGGCTCCGCCCCTCCTTCCTCTACCGCCGTGCCCTGCTCGGCGACCTCGCGCGGGTGGCGGCGCGCACGCTCACGGCGTTCATCCGGGCGACCACCGGGGAGCGGGCGCTGTCGGTGGGCATCGTCGCCTCGATCCAGACGCACGGCTCGCTGGCCAACTGGCACCCGCACCTCCATCTGCTGGTCACCGACGGCGGCTTCCGGCCGGACGGCACCTTCGTGCCCCTGCCGCTGCACGATGGGGCGACGGTGACCGAAGCGTTCCGCCGCGCCGTGCTCACGCTGTTCGTCAAACGCGAGATGATCGACATCAACACCGCCGCGAGCATGCTGGCCTGGCCCCACTCGGGCTTTCACGTGCACGACGGTGTGTGGGTGCCGGCCGAGGAGCGCGCGTTCGCCACCCGGGCCAGCCGACGTGCGCCGCCGCTGGGCCGAGCTGCTCCGCCGAATCTTCGAGGTCGACCCGCTGCGCTGTCCCCGCTGCGGCACCGCCATGCGGATCGTCGCGGTCCTCACCGCGCCGCCCGCGATCGACCGGGTCCTCACGCATCTGCGCCGCCCGGAACGATGCGCACCTCGCCCGCGCGCCCCGCCGCGGCGCCAGCGGGGGGGCCGCCCCGTCCCCTCGGCGTAAGCCACGCGTGCCCCCGCCGCTCAACCCTGGCGTCGGGGGGCGGCGGCGTGCGCGGGTGGGCGCCGCGCCCCGCGCGGGGCGACTCCCGACCCGCACGCCCTGTCCGTTACCCGGCTTCGCTCCGCCGCAGGCCCCCGCCCGCGGCCCGATGCGCTGCCGCACGGCCCCTGGAGCGCTCCGGCAGCCCGCCGTACTCGGGGCGGGGCGATTGAAATTCCTATCCGGGATCGGCGAATGCCATGGCCCAATCGACCGCAAGTGCCTGGCGGAGCGAAATGGCCTCAATGTTCCATTGGTGGGCTCTTTCAAGAGCGCCCTTGGTAAATCCTCGCCTGGAGACCACGACCCGCTTGTCGATGGGGAGAACATCGAACTTACTACGCACTTGTTCAATCCATTGAATGTCCGCCTTGCGGTGATGGTCGCGGCACTCAATCCGATTCTTATGGACCTAGGGCCTCTGGTGTGTTCGATCAGAACGTCGAGCTCGCGCTGGCGGGGGGAGAGCGTTTCAGTAAGCATGGCACTCACCGAGACGACGACGCCACTGGGCGACAGCTGGCTCTCGAGGAGAGCTACCAGCTCTTGAAAGGAGTTTGACCGTCTAGGCATGATCTATTGCCCCCGTCTCGGCGCCACCCATGGGCTGCCACCCAAACCCGCCCTCAAGCTGCGGGACTGACCCCTCGTGGAGTCGGATTCCCAATCTGTAAATGCGCTCGTACTTGCGCCATAGGGCCAGCCCATCAGCTTCGCTTGGGTCAAAACGTGGGGCACGGACGAAGGGCAGTAATCGGGGCGAAGAACTGGGTCGTTCTTGTTGCGCTGCCGGCATTAGGGCATGGGAACGCTGGAGAAGGTCGTTTTGAAGCTGAAAATGGCCGGCCTATGAAACCGTCTGCGGATTCGCTCACGTTGTCCGGACCCGTAGCCGCACATCCTACCGGAAGTAGTCAAGCAGCCGCTCGATAGCGTCCCCGGAGGTCCGCCAGAAGTCCTTCAGTCCGACTGCGGAGGATCGAACTGTTGGCGAGCACGAGATCCCGCACTCGCCAGGCTCCCCACACGGCCCAAAGCCCGCAGCCCCCGACGACTGCTACGGGCCAGAATCGGCCCAGGGTTTGGCCTGCCGTTGTTAGTCATGCCGCCATCTAACGTCCCTGCGCCTAAGCTGTGCGGGTGGTACGGCAGGCAGGTGTAGGAATCGAACTCAAGGCCCCACCTCGTAAGATCAGTAGGTTCTCGTCCAGAGCAGCGCGAATCGATTTCGCGCCCCCAACCATGTTTAGGCCCAGCCACATGTTCGCAGATCGACGAGAGTCCTCCAGACGAAACGCGACATCGCGCTGACGACCTTGGGTAGGCTCTTGTTGGTTCCGCGCAATGAGTTAGCCACCCATGATCTTCGCCAGGATGGTCTGCCTACGGATTGACAGAACAAAACGCGACATGTGGCTCGGGTCGGCGAGGGGGGGGTCTTGCCTTTCAGCCGCGAACGCGATGAAGTTGATGTTGGGAGTGTCGCAACCCTTTTGAATGTGGACTCTGAAATTCGATGCACTTTGGCTTGCGGGACCCGCATCAAATGCGGTTGACCGAGCGGGAGCAAAAGCAGCCCGCGGGGTCGCGGGAACGTCGGGCGGCGGCGGCTTTGGGTAGATGGTGTGGTGAAGGGAGACGGCGTAACTACTTCCGGAGAGTCGAAAAGACTCGGGAATCGCGCGAAGTGGACGGACATACGCCTTCTGTTCGGGAGCGTGTTTCTGAAGCCGTGACGCCGGATCTGCACTTTCTGCGCATTCGCGAGCCCTGTCCGTGACGAGGTCGCGGTTCCCTGCCGGGCGAAGCCACCGAATCATGTCGTCCATTGTGCTAGCACGATTGACACTGGCTTCGGCGATGATCGTTGGCTTCTCGCACTGCGGCGACCCGCAGAAGCCCGGTTCGTCCGATTTGGCTCCAACGGCCCTTACGTTTGCGACGCCACAAACCGGCGTGATTCTCGGCGACACCCTGCAGTTGGGCGCTTGGTTCCTTGATGCCGAGAACAGGCCGATCGGCATTCCGCCGGACACAGTTGTATGGACGAGTGATGACAACACCGTGTTGGCTAGTCTCGGGCGCGACCGGTTCCACGCGCTGAAGGAGGGGCTGGCGCTGGTCAGGGGGGCAACAACCTACAGAGGCCGGACGTTCGAAGTAGACCGTGTCTTTGCCGTGGTGCCGTCGATCCCCGGCGGCCTCGTGTGGCTCCGGCAGGCAGCGCTAGGTGGGCCTATGCGTTTGGTCTGGAGTCCTAGCACACCGATCAACCCCGAGGTTCTTCCACCAGCAGGTCACCCAGACGGAGGCCAGGGGCTACCTGCAGTGTCTCCTGATGGCCGAATGGTGATCGTACAGAGCCCACGATCCTTGAGCGCCACCGCCCCCTTTGGGCTCTTCTCCGTGGACCTGGTCACCGGGAGCGTCTTTGAGGTAACGTCGCAGATGACGCGCCATCAGGTCGCGCCGCGGTGGGCGCCCGATGGAGACAAGCTGATCTTCACATCGAATGAACGCGGCCCCTGGGACCTGTGGTCAATCGACTATCCCGACTTGGTCGCAACTCTGCGGGTCCAGCTCGATGCGACCCGGCCCATCTTCTTCGACGTTGCTCCCAACGACGGACGCCTGGTGGCCGCACTTCCGACCACCCCCGGAGGAGAGGATCTTTGGGAGGGGGCACTCGGTGAACTCTTCTCCCGACGGATCACGGCGACGCCGGCAGTCTCAAAGACCAATCCTCGTGTGAATGCGAGCGGTGACTTGATTGCATACACGAGCTTCGGGCACGATAGCACCGATGCCAATACGGCGCAGGTCATCACCCGAGCAACCGGCAACCTCGTCCTCTCTATACGGCAGACCCTCCTTCCGGCGTTCGCGTCGTCCGAGACGAACCACTTCTACTCGAGCGCGGAAGTCTCCTCGTGGTCCGTTGACGACCGATTTCTTCTTATCTCTTGGAGCGTCAACGGGAGGCGTATCTCTAGCGGTTCAGTCGCTGATGTCTGGGACTACTCGCCTGAGATTTACGCGATCAGGGTAGCTGATACGTTAGCGATCAGACTTACACGCTACGGGCCCGCGGATGTTCAGGCAGAGTTTGTTCAGGCCAAGCGTGTCGGCAGGTAGGCGACGTCAGAGTTTGAAAAAGGAGGTAGCATGCGAAGGGCAGGGTCGTTGGTAATCGTCGTAATGGCTGTGCTCGTGGGTGGGCCATCGGCATTGGCGCAGGGCCCGCCTGTTTCCCCATACCGCAATCCAGCGCGGCAAGTCCGCCTGAATGCAACGCGCGCCGTGATCGATTCCCTCGATCGCAGTTTGAGGATTCTTCGCCGAGCGGACGTTGATACCGCCCTTGGGACACCACGATGGCTCACGTTTGCTCCCGAAGTTGCGATGCGTAGCGGCCTTTCCGGCAATCCCAGCGATGTGGCCAGCCGGTTCTTCCGAACCATGGGGAAGCAACTCTATTCGTTGGGCTCCGAGACGCAAATGCGCGAAGCACGTATTGACACAGTCGGTGACCTTGCACACGTGAGGCTACGCCAGTTCTACCGGGGAGTTCCGATCCACGGTGGCGAGGTTCGCGTTCACCTTCAATGGACTGGCAGGGGATATGCCGTCTACTCCACAAATGGGCGCGTGTTCGCCGACTTGCCTGAGGACGCGGTACCGGGGTATCTGAATCGGAGCGAGGCGGCTGAATTGGTCGCAGCGGCGTGGCCTGGCGTGGACGTTGTGTCGATCTCAGAGTCACTGGACTCCCTCAGCTTCTACCCGTTTGAGGAGCGCCTCCGACTCGCGGTTGCCGGGGTGGCAGACAGCGCCGGTGCGCGCTTGCGGTTCTGGGCGGATGCGACGACGGGCTCACCGATTGTGACGTGGCGTGCGATGAGAAACAGTGCTGTACGGCTGCTCCAAGGCCAGGCCGACATCAACGTGGAACGCGGGTCGCGCCGAGAAGGCCCTTTCTTCGGCAACACTAGTCCGTGGAGCGAATCCGATGCGGCCGCCGGCTTCGTATGGGGGAGTGGGACCGACGTGTTCGGAGTGTTCCATAATTCGGACTTCCGTGTGTACTACACAGGTTCGACGTACCGGTTGAGAAGCAACCAGGTTGCGCCGTGGGTATCAGAGATCCGCGTTTGGGACCTCGCCGGGGCCGATCTCCCCTCGACCAATTGCGCGTCAGCTCCGTGGGTACACAATTCGACGACGCAATGGGGCAACTCTCAGTCACGGCGGGAAGAAGTCACCGGTATGCTCCATGCCGTATCAGCAGGTATGTATCTGCACGATGTGTTGGGCAGGTCGAGCTACGATGGCAGTGGCAGCATCATCAATGTCTGTGTGGATGGAACGGATCCGTTTGGGTGGCAAGGCGGCTTCAATGCTGCATGGATTGACAACAACCGTTTCCTGTTCACGCGCGCATTCTCGGGCTTCGGGGCGGCGGTTGGTCCGAAGAACATAGTAACACATGAAGTGATGCATGCCGTCAGTCACAGCAACGATCTGGACGTTGCGACCGACGGCGACTTCGACTCAGCGGCTCTGAACGAGGCACTGTCGGACTACTTCGGAGCGAGACATCACGGTGATCCGTGCATTGGGGCGGGCGCCGTGCCGTGCATACGAGATCTTACGGGCGTGGTACAATTCAACCAGCGTTATCAGCTACTTCTTGCGGGGCGATACCACGACTTCGGAGTGTTGATGGCCGGGGCGCTGTGGGAGGTCGCCGCGTTGTCCCCGCCGATTGGCACGGATGTCGATCTGGCGACGTTCGATGCCATGCGCTTCTACATGCTTTGGCAGGAGACGATGCTTCATACTCGTGAAGCCATAGTGGCCGCCGCTCAGGACCGGGCGCACAATAATCTGAGTTCGACCAATCCGGTCCCACTCATTGAACAGGAACTCTACGAGCGTGGGGTGGGATTCCCTCCTGTTCAGGTGAGTCTGTTCAACTCCCTGGTCCATGAATGCGGGTATCGATTGAGCGTCGTGGTGGGTAGCACCAGGCGTAGGTATTCAATCACATTCCAGACGGGAAGCGGACAGAACCAAGATCAAAGCGTGGCATCGGTACAAGATGAGGAAGAGCTTGAGATCCTGTTCGTGGGTGGAAGCACGGACTTTGACTACGGACCGCTAGACTTAGGGGGGCATCAGCAGGGCGACGGGCATGCCCACGCATTTCGTGTGCGCTTCACGGACAACTCGGGTGGAATCGGCGGGATCTTCCACGACTACTACAGAGGAGTCGTGGAACTCGACGAATGCGTGTCCGGGCCTGAGCTGAACCGCACTGTCATAGTGTCGAGCCAATCAAATCGAGTGGCGCCAAGTGAACTCACGGTTCGGCAGAGTGTTTCGGGAGACGTTGCGGGTGGCCTGAGTCTTTCTGGATATGCCTCTGGAGGTGTCCAAGGTGGCAGCATACGGGAACAAGTGCGGCGCCATGGGATTCGTGCTCTTGAGATCGGTATCCCCGAGGCGCTGGCAGCCGCGCAGGCCCATATCTCGATTCACAACATGCGGGGCAAGCTAATCCGGGAAATGACGGAAGCGGTCACCGGAGGCCGGTGGTTCAGCATAGAGTGGGACGGTCGAGATGGCGGTGGTTCTGACGCGGCTCCAGGCGTATACCTGGTCGTCGTGCGGGTTGGCGACCACATCCGAAGAACGCGCTTCATTCTTCCCTCACGGTAGTGTCGGGGCCCATGGCAGCAACGGCAGCCGTTTTGTTCGCGGCCGTTGCTGCATCTGCGGCGGTGGTCCGGGGGAGCCAGTCCTTCCCGACCACGCCGTTAGATGCGGAGCTTGTCTCCGGAGGTGGTGTGGGTGCTGGTGGATCTCCCACTACAGTCTTCTTGAACCCCGCGAACGCGGTAATGGACCCGGCGGTCGAGTTCTCTTTTTCAGTCCAGGATGTTACCGGACTTAGGGGGAAGAGCCTTCTGGTGGGCTTCCAGGCGGGCGTGCATGGCACGTTCGCGTTCTGGCGGTATGACGTCGCCGACCTATTCGACGAGGAATTGATAGCCGCAGATCCCGGCCTCGGAGCTCTAACGGTTGGCGTCACTGGGGTCGGGGCGGCTCTGGGCGTTCCTATCGGCCGTTGGCGTATCGGCGCCGTATGGTCCGTTCAGATGCTAGACAACCTGGGGGGCCGATCCGAGGAAGCAGCGATGGCGGTCGGGATGAAGCACGATGCGGACACATGGGCCGCGGGAATCGTCGCTGCGCGGACTCTCTTCACGTTTGATGACGCCGGTCCCGCCGGAAACCTTGTGAGAGCCGGTCTTCAAGTGACACCGTTGCGGAGGCTAGCGCGAGCGATTCTTGCCGCTGATCTGTCATGGTCGCGCCGAAACGGGCTGGAAGCAGCCGACACTTGGATCGTCGTTCCCGTTGGCGTTGCTAGTTTTCGCTTTGGGCGACGTTGGATGACCGGTCAAGTAACGACGGGGGTTCAGGTCGCCGTGAGAGGGATCACACTTCAAATCGCGCAGGAATTCGCTGGCCGGAAGTCTGTTGGGAACCTGCGGATCGTTTCTGCGGTCCTGGAGTTGTGATCGGCGGTTCTTTATCGGTGTTGGGCGTTGGGGAGGGAGTCTGCGGGTGGCGGGGCGGGGTCCATAGGGCCCCGGCTCTTTGGGGCTGTCAGTCTAGTGAAGAAGGGGGTGAGCGGCGTCAGACGAACCCTACGTTGATAGCGGTCACACGATACGCCGAGCTGGGACAGGGCCACGCCGAGCAGAACGGGCGGGGATCGCACGCGCCTTCCGCAGCTTGGCAAACAGCTCCAGCGCGACGGCCGCGGCCATCACGCCGACGTCGGACAGGATGGGGAGCACCGGATCGGCGCCAAACGCGGCGACATGATGGCCGTAGATCGGCGGCGCCGTCGGGAACTTGTTGATCCAGATTGGGTGGAGCCGCTCGCCGAACACGCCGAACGGCACCAGGAACTTTCCTCCGACGAGTGTGAGGTGGTCGGTCAGCAGGAAGTCGAGTTGGGCGTACTCGAGGCCGGTTTCCGTCACTCCCTCGGTTAGTTCGAACTCGAACTCGGCTTCGAAGAGAATCCTGTCCATGATTGAGGTAGATGATCGCGTTGATCGCCGGGCCCTGTTTATCGTACGCCTCGATCCGGGCCTGATATGCCATCACGAGCTGGCGGGCGGTCAGCCTGCCCGCGCGCATCTCCGCGTGCACCTCCACGATGGTGGCCTCCACCACATCGAACGGCCGCTGCTGCGCCGCCGCCAGTGACGGGAGGACCAGGGCGAGTCCAATGACGATACGGAGAAAACGTGGCATCGGGATGGCGCTCCGCATATTTCGGGTTGGGAGGATCCTACGCACGTGGTCGCACGGGGTCCAGCGCGGAAGCACGCCTGCCCCGGCGCCGTTCACGGCGCGCCGGCGCGACAGCGCCGCCGAGCCGGGCTTTCAAGCCCGGAATCGCGACAGGAGATACGACCGGCGAGAACGGGTGGAGACCGGCCGTTGGTGGTGGTTCCGGTGCTGAAGCGCCGGCTCGGCGCCTGCGGCGACGGGTGCTGAAGCACGCCTGCCCCGGCGCCGTTCACGGCGCGCCGGCGCGACAGCGCCGCCGAGCCGGGCTTTCAAGCCCGGAATCGCGA
>DASWIX010000077.1:0-1673 GCA_036397455.1 Gemmatimonadales bacterium
ATTCCCCTCTTCAACCCCATGAACCGCCAGCTCGACCTCGAGCTGCTCGACTGCCGGCGCCTCTCGAACGGCTGCGTCTACGTGATGTACCGGGTGAAGGACCTTGGAGCCCGGCCGGGTGGTCGATAGAGTTGGCCGCGCCGTCATCGTGGTGCAGCGTCGCGTCCGCCGGTACGGGCCGGTCGACACCGGGCCGCCGCCTCGTTGACCGAGGTGCGCTTTGGTCGGAGAGATATTGGGTCGATACGAGATCCTCGAGCCGCTCGGATCGGGCGGCATGGGAACCGTGTGCCGTGCCCGCGGGCCGCGACGCGCGTGGAGCGCTGTGCTGCTTCTCTCCGCTACGATGCTGGCCTGCTCCGCGCCCCTCGAGCTCGCCGACTGGACCATACCTGTCCCTGAAGGCGCGCGGATCATCGAGTATGCGCACGTGCCGGCCGAGGATCGGGCCCGGCGGATCGAGCTGGTCGAGGACCTGGTGATCTCAGAGGGCGAAGAACCGTTCTACCGGTTGACCGATGTCGATGCGGACGCGAGCGGCAACATCTACGCGTTCGACGCCGGCAACCGCAACGTCGTGACCTTCGATGCCGCCGGCAACTACCTGCGAACCTTCGGGCGCCCGGGCCAGGGGCCGGGCGAGATCGGCAGGGGTGGGTCAATCGCGATCGTCGGTACGGATCTCGTCCACGTGTCGCAAAACCGGATGAACGTGTGGGCGCCCGGCGGGGAGGTACTGGAATCCCGCAACCTCACCTTCACCCGGTCCTTGGCGCCGATCGCAGGGACGGACGCCGGCGTTCTGCTCGGCTCCCACACGCAGCGTGACGATGAGGGCGCGCGGTATCGCCACGTCGTACGGCTGAGCACGGACGGAGAACTGGAGGTCGAGTACGTCGAGCTGCTCGATCCTGGTCCGGTCAGCTTCACACGACAAACAGATACCACGATGGTGAGCACGAGCGTCGGAGTGCCCGGCCCGGTCCCGACCTTTGCTGCCTCGCGCTTAGCCGAGATCTACGCGGTGGCGGGCGACGAGTACCAGGTGCTCGCGTTCGCGCCCGACGGCACCGTTCGGTGGGCGCTCCGCACGACGATGCGCCGCCCGGTACTCACCGATGCCCGAATCGACGAGGTGCTCCGACGGCTCGCAGAATTCCGAACCCCTGCCGGGACGCTCGACCCGCGTCCGCAGCGATCCGAGGTGGACTGGCCGGCAGCGCTACCGGCCTTGGCCGGCGGCCCGTCCACCCATCCGTTCACGGCCCCGATCCGCGTCGACGGGCACGGGCACCTCTACGTGTTTCCGTCCATTCCCGAGGATTGGGACCGGCAGGAGCGGCCGGTGGACGTCTATTCGCCGGATGGAGAGCGCCTGTTCTCCGGGATGATGGCGATCACCCGCTGGAACGCGGCCCGCGATCAGTTCGTGTACGCCGTCGGAACCGATCCCGTCACCGAGGAGTACCAGGTGATCCGCTACCAACTGGTCGAACCGTTCGACTAGCACAACGCTAGCCCTCAACGGCCATCGGGGCCCCTGGTAGCAAGATGTTCTGGCCCCCGTACTGCGCCTGTCATCGTGACCTGGGCAGCCACCGCCCGGTCGTCGCGCAGTACGCCTCGTAGTCCTTGCCGAACATCGCCCGCAAGGTCGGCTCCTCGTACGTCAT
>DASWIX010000078.1:0-130770 GCA_036397455.1 Gemmatimonadales bacterium
TGGGGTGGTCCCGTTTGAACGTGTGTCTCGGCCCCCGGTGCTCTGACTTCATTGCGGGATCGGTGCGCTGTTCTGCACCAAACACCTATCGAGACTCGGCGTTGGGATGTCCTCAAGCGGCGACCTCATCCGTGGAGGGACGGATCAGTTAGGTCCAGGCGCAGGGGTGACGGGCAGAACATCGTCGGCGCCGATCAGTTGTCTGGAGCGGAGACGGGCATCCAATCAAGGCCCGCGCTTCCCGGGACGGTGCCGCTGAAGCCCTTGCCGGTCAAGTATCGCTGCAGCACGTAGCCGCAGGGCCCGGCCTCGTAGGCGATCACGAGCTGCGGTGCCTTGCTCTGCAGCCTGCGAACCAGCCTGTCACTGTCACTGTCGCTGTGGCGCGTGCCGATCGCACCGACGAAGTGCGGCGGGTCGGTGCGCTGAGCCCGCGCGTGGGCCACCGCGATGGAATCCTCGTGCACGTCCAAACCGACGAAAAGCGTCGTAGGCAGCTCCATGGCTGACCTCCGGAAAGCTGGTTGGCTGTTGACCCCGCATGGGGCTCTGGTCCCCCATCGGCCAACCCGCGATGTTACCGGGGGTCAGCCGTCGCAAGCCGGAAGTCATACTGTCTAGCGGGACAAACGAACCATCGAACGAGGCCTCGATTCTCGCGTGAGCGAAACTCTGGAGCGAGTCCGAGCGCTGGTCGCACGCAGCGAAGCGCGCGTCTCACTCCACGGATACGAGGAACTCGCCGCCGACAACATCGTCGTGCGTGACGTCTTCGCCGGCCTGCCAACGGCGAGCGTGGTTGAGGACTATCCTACCTATCCCAAGGGACCGTGTGTCCCTGTCCTGGAGCGCGATGGCGAGGGCCGGCCGCTCCACATAGTTTGGGGTATCCCCGCTGGGCAGACAGCACCTGCCGTTCTAGTCTAGTCACGGGATACAGGCCCGACGCGAGTCGGTGGGATGAGACGTGGCTCAGGAGGCGTTGATGACGAACAGGACCACCATGCGACTCGTCCGCGAGGGCGAGTATGTGGCCGAGGTAGCCGTAGAGCTTCTTGAGGAAGAAGGGGCCTGGTCGCCCTATATCTCGGTGGGCGAAACGTCTCGGCTCGATGCCGTCCGTGAAGCGTTGCGCGTCGGCGATCTGCGGCGGGCCTCCGAGTTGGCCGAGCGTGTCTACCGCCTGACGCCACTCTCGGCTGCGGATGCCCGCTAACAACGCGTTGCAGTTGCCAAGCGACTCAAGGGGGCTCGCTTCGCTCGCTCTCTATACGAGTCGCTTGCAACTGAACGCTAGCCGTTAGACCGCAAGGCTCACGCGGATCGAACGCCGATCCGCAATAGCCCGCCGGATTCTCAAAGAGTGATTCTTCTTCAGGAAGCGCAGCGTGTCAACGAGCTGACGCGGTGGCGCGCCGTCAAGGGCCACGAAAAGAGCGATCTCCTTCGGTACGAGCTTGCGACCCTCTCGCAGTAGCCGCCAGGCAACTTCACCGGACCGGGCGCCGCCCGCCAGCATGTTGAGCGATGTGTTGCTCGGGGAGCACGCCGCCGGCTGGTGCTCGGACGCGAACCGCCTAATCCTGGCGAGGCCGCGCAACCCGATCTGAAGCGACGCCACGTAGTACATGATCAACTGGCCCGCCACCTTTGAGGCCGCATCATCGGCGCCCGCTCGCTTGACTTCGACCAGCACCAACTTGGTCCGGCCACTTTGGGGCAAGATCATGAGGTCAACACGACCGGTGGTTGGTGACACTCGCACGTTCCGCACCTTACCGGCGTTCGCGTAGCCGAGGGCGCCGGGATCGCGGATGATACGGTTCTCGATGTTTTTCTCGGTCATCGTCCTGCGGTCAACTTGAAATTGTACGTCGCTGGAGTCACCGCGATTCCACCCCTCCCCCGATATTCCCGCAACCTGCGCCCACTATCCCCTATCCGCAATCCCGCATGGCGGCTGGACTGCGCCCGCCGAACCCGCCGCGGTTCGGAACGTCCCCAAGTGCTCCCCCAAGGCATCCAACACCGCCGGCAGCATCGTCACCCGATCCTTGTCACCCTCCCCCCACCGCACGACGATCCCCCGCCGCGCCATGTCCACGTCCTTCAGGCAGAGCGTGAGACATTCCAACAATCGGAACCCGGTACCGGCGCAAGGCCGAGCCCGGGCTTCAGTCCTCCGGTTGGAAGGTGTCCCGCGCTTCCCGCAACACTCCTGGTCGATCGTCCCGCCGCGCTGTACCGGATCGCGGGATCGGGCGCTAGGTTCCGTCACGTCCGCGCGGCCTCGACCCACGAGTGAGGATTCCGTGAATCGCTCCCCATCGCTACCCGATTCGACAGCGGGCGAGCGCGCCGGCGCGCTCTATCTTGGACTCGACGTGAGCACGCAGAGTCTGAGCGGCGTCGTGCTTCGGATCGAGGATCGGGAGCGTCGCGTCGTGTACCGGCGTTCCCTGATCTTCGACGAGGAATTCCCTCGCTATCACACCCGCAACGGGGTCCTGCCGCACGACGACCCGCGGATCGCGACCTCATCGCCGCTCCTGTGGAGCGAAGCGTTGGACCGGTTCTTCGAGATCATGGCGGCCGAATCCGATCTCGACCTCGCCCGGCTGCGCGCCGTCTCGGGCGCGGCCCAGCAGCACGGCAGCGTCTATTGCAATCGCGAGGCCACCGCGCGGCTGGCGGCCCTCGACCCGACGCGACCGCTCGCGCACCAGATACGCGCGATGTTGAGCCGCGCGGACGCGCCGACCTGGATGGACTCGAGCACCGCGACCGAGTGCGCGGCCATCAGCGATGCGATAGGCGGACCGGAGGCGCTCATCCGCCTCACCGGCTCCCGGGCGTGCGAACGGTTTACCGGACCGCAGATACGGAAATACGCCCGCGTCGAGCCCGACGGCTACGCCTCGACCGACCGGATACACCTCGTGAGTTCTTTCCTCGCGTCGGTGCTCGTTGGTGCCCACGCGCCGATCGAGCCGGGTGACGGCGCCGGGATGAACCTGATGGACATCGTCAACAGACAGTGGGCCGAAACCGCGTTACGGGCGACCGCGCCGGGCCTGCGCGCGAAGTTGCCGGACCTGGCGCCGTCCTGGTCGGTGATGGGCCGGCTCGCGCCATACTGGACCGAGCGGCATGGACTGCCGGCCGCCAACGTGATCGCGTGGACCGGCGACAACCCGAGCAGCCTCATCGGAACGGGCCTGGTGGCGTCGGACCGCATCGCCATCTCGCTCGGCACCAGCGACACGGTGTTCGGGCTGATGCGCGACGCCCGCGTCGATCTCTCCGGCGCGAGTCACGTCTTCGGCGCTCCCACCGGTGATTACATGGCGCTGGTCTGCTTCAAGAACGGGGCGCTGGCCCGAGAGCGGGTGCGCGACGCGTATGACATGGACTGGCGGGAATTCTCACGAGCCCTGCGTGAGACACCGCCCGGAAACCGCGGCGCGATCATGCTCCCGTGGTTCGAGCCGGAGATCACCCCGCCGGTCGCGTCAGCAGGCGTACGGCGGTACGGTCTGGATCCCGCGGACGCACCGGCCAACGTGCGGGCCCTGATCGAAGCGCAGATGCTGGGCACGGCACGTCATGCCGGATGGATGGGAGAGCGGGTCCGCGGCATTCATGCGACGGGCGGCGGTGCCCGCAATCGTGAGATCCTCCAAATCATGGCGGACGTGCACGATGCGGACGTCTACCGCCTCGAGGTGAGCGACTCGGCGGCGCTGGGCGCCGCGCTGCGCGCGTTCCACGGCGACGAGCTCGCTCGGGGCACCGCGATCGAGTGGACGGACGTCGTCGCCGGGTTCGCCGATCCGGTCGTGGACTCCGTGGTTCGACCCGATCCCGGCAACGTCGCGATCTACGCACGGCTGCGAGCGGTGCACGCGGCGTGCGAAGCACACGCGCTCGGTCGCGGTGAGGACCCGATGCCGCTCATTGGTCAGTTCGGAGGTGAACGGACACCGTGACTCGGCTCGACGCGCAGGTTGTTAGCGGTCCTCGACCCGGGAGATCCGGAACACCCACGCGTATTCGGCCGGCGGCACCGTCCCCGCCGGTACACGCGCGACGAAGCCCGACCCCGCCACTTCCCACTCCAGCGCGGCGTCCGTGCCGAGCAGCGTGACCGTGGCGCCGGCCGCCGGGCGGAGTTGGGTCATCGACACGGAGGCGGGCAATGCCGATTCGTCTTCGCCTGCCAGGTACATGAGAAAGACCGCTCCGTCCTTTCCGCGCGTGAGGCGGATCTTGCCCTCGGAGTAGGGACTGACCGGCCGGGTCCCGTAGATCGCGTCCCCGTTGACCCGCATCCACGCACCCAAGGCCGCCAGCCGATCGTACGCGGCGGCGTGCCACGTACCGTCCGGACCGGGCCCGATGTTGAGCAGCAGGTTGCCGCCCTTCGAGACCACGTCCGCCAGCATGTGCACCAATTCCCGGGCCGGCTTGTACACGTCGTCCGGCACGTAGGACCAGCTCGTGGCCATCGGCATCGGCACTTCCCACGGATGCACGATGGGTTGCGCCGGCACGCGCGCCTCCGGCGTCAGGTAGTTCTGATACGGCCCCGGTACCGCCCGGTCCACGACGATGAGACCCGGCTGGCGAGCCCGCGCCTCCGCCACAAGACGCGGCATGTCGATGTCCTGACTCTGGAGTCGCATGAACTGGTAGCCGGGGCCGTTCATCTGCGCCCGGATCTCCGCCGGCGTCATGGTCCGGACCCAGCCGCCGTCCAGCCACAGAATGTCCACCCGTCCGTACCCAGTCATGAGTTCGTCGATCTGGTTGTGCGTGAACGCGACGAAACGGGCCCAGCGCTCCGGGTACTTCGCCACGTCGTAGTTCGGGTTCCGGTCGGGCGTGGCGAAGTAGGGCCACCAGTAGTCCGGACTGTGCCAGTCGGGCTTGGAGAAGTACGCCCCGATCATGAATCCCTGATCGCGAAACGCGTCGAAGATTCCTTTCGTGACATTGGCGCGCGGGTCGGCGCTGAACGGGGTGTTGGGGGACGTGATGCGATAGTCGGTCTGCCTGGTATCGAACATGCTGAACCCGTCGTGGTGTTTGGTGGTGAACACCACGTATCGCATCCCGGCGTCACTCGCGGCTCGCGCCCACCGCGCGGGGTCGAAGTGCGCCGGGTTGAACGTCGTCTGCAGCGCTTCGTACGCCTTCTTGTATTCCCCGTAGTCATCCATCGACCGGCGGCACCACGGCTCGTCTTCCGCGCAGAGCGACCACGACTCGACGACGCCCCACTGCGCGTAGGGACCCCAGTGCATCAGCAGTCCGAGCTTGAGATCCTGCCACCGATCGAGCTTCTCCCGTACCAGCGGATCGGTTTCCTCGACGTACGCTTCAGGGTCTTGCGGCACCGCGCCGGACGCTGGAGTGGGTAGCGCCGGCAGCATGACCACACTCATCCACCACCACCAGGACCGCGGCGCGTCAACCATCGACCACCAGCCTTGCGAACGCATCCGCCGGAAGGTCCTCGAGGGAGCCGATCACGACGTCGGCTCCGGCATCGATGCCCCCGACGGCGATACTCGACATGCCCGCGCGGCGCGCCGCTTCGATGCCTGCCTCGGCGTCCTCCACCACCACGCATCGCGCCGGCGGCACCGCGAGCCGCCGCGCCGCGGTCAGGAACACCTCCGGTTCGGGTTTGCCACGGCGGACGTCCTCGGCGGCAACGAGCGTGCCGAAATGGGTTTCGTACCCCAGCGCCTCCAGCACGACCTCGACGTTCAGCCGCGGCGCCGACGAGGCGATGGCCTGGCGCCACCCGGCCGCGCCGAGCGCGCGTACCCAGGTGGAGGCTCCGGGAAGCGCGGTGATCCCATGCTCGTGCACCAGCCGCCGGTAGCACACTTCCTTTTCCTCGCCGAGCCGCCGGACGCGCTCGGGCGCCGCGGCATCGCCCAACCATGCCCCGAGTATCACATCGTTCCGTTGGCCGAAGCTGCGCTGAAACATCGCTCGCGTCACGACCACCCCCTCCGCGTCGAGCGCCTCTCGCCACGACCGCCAGTGCTGCTCCGCCGAATCGACGAGTGTGCCGTCGAGATCCCACAAGACCGCACGGACCGAGTTATCCACGGAAGTAGAGATACGCAAGCAGGATCAGGAACAACACGATCGAGGAGGTGATGACGTCCCACCGATTCCAGCTGCCGCGTGACGTGCGGCGATGCTCGTCGGTCACCGTGCCGTACGTCAGGCCCGAAATCTGTTCGGCGGACGGTGGCGCGGTCAGATAGCTCACGCCGATCAGGACCGTCGCCGACACCACGAAGATGAACAGGCTGTAGTACTGGAAGTAGATGTTGTTGACGACCCACAGGAACGAACCCGGCTCGTACCCCGCGAATCCGCCGAGGCCGAGACTGACCGGCGTGTCGACCGCCAGGCGAAACACTCCGAGGGCAAACCCCACGATGAGCGCCGCGAGACATCCCCTGGCGTTCAACCGTTTCATGAAGACGCCCAGAAAAAACACGGCGAAAATCGGCGGCCCGAGATAGCTCTGCACGCCCTGGAGGTACTCGTACAACCCGCGAGACCCCTGGATGACCGGAATCCACAGCAAGCTGATCCCGACCATCGCCGCGGTCGCGACGCGGCCGACGCGCACCAGATGATGTTGGCTGGATCCCGGCCGGAGTCGCTGATAGAAGTCGATGGTGAACAGGGTCGAACTGGCGTTGAACACGCCGGCCAGCGAACTCATCAGCGCCGCGAGCAGCCCGGCCACGACTATCCCGCGAATGCCCACCGGGAGCACGTTCGTCACCATCAGCGGGAACGCCCCCTGTGCGTTTTCGGTCAGTGCCAGTCCGTCGGGACCCACCAGCGACGCCAAGCCGGGCGCCCGCCCGGTCTTGGCAAGGGCGAGCGCGATCATGCCGGGGATGATGAAGATGAACACCGGCAGCAGCTTGAGACACGCGGCGAAGATCGAGCCGCGCCGCGCTTCCCGTTCATCACGAGCGGCCAACACGCGCTGCACGATGTACTGGTCGGTCGTCCAGTACCACAGGCCGATGATCGGCGCGCAGAACAGCATGCCGAGCCACGGATAGTAGTCGTTGAAGTACCAGGCGATGCGACCCGGCTCCCTCACCGGCGCCCATGTGCCCACCATGCCGTCCGGCACCAAGGGCTTCCACAGATTGAACAGGTCCGGGTCGAGCGCCGCCCGCAGTTCCCCCCAGCCGCCCAACGCCTTGAGGCCGAATCCCGTGAGCAGAAGCGACCCGAGCACGAGCACCAACGTCTGGAGTGCCTCGGTGTACGCCACGGCGCGCATCCCCCCCAACACGGTGTAGGCCCCGGTCAGTACGACCACCAACACCGATCCGATCCAGAAACTGTTGAACGTGACGCCGGCGACGCTCACGCGCAGCTCCGGGAGCAACACCCCGAACACGATCCCGCCCGCGAAGATCCCCACCGCGAGTTTGGTGAGGACGTATGCCACGAGGGAAATGACCGACAGCACCGACCGTGACGCGGGCGAGAACCGTCGCTCGAGGAATTCGGGCATGGTGTAGACCAGCGAGCGCGCGTAGAACGGGACCAGCACCCACGCGAGCACGAGCAGACACCAGGCATGCAGTTCGTAATGCGCGAACGCGACGCCGCTCGTCGCGCCCGCGCCGGCAAGTCCCACCAAATGCTCCGAGCCGATGTTCGACGCGAAGATCGAAGCGCCCACGATGAACCAGCCGAGATTGCGACTGGCAAGGAAATAGTCGTCGGTCGTATCCTTGCGCCGTTTGAGAACCCAGGAGGTCAGCACGGCGAGCGCGGCGAAATAGCCGGCAACGATCAGCCAGTCCAGAGCGGTCATCGGTCTCGGATGGGAATGGGGAGGTCGGCGGTCACGTCACGGCTGCCCGTAGTACGCATCCGCACCATGTTTCCGGAGATAATGTTTACGCACCAGATAGTCGGCGGGGCTCGGCGCATCGGGCGCCAGCCCCAGCCGGACGAGCTCGATCTGGGCCAGGTATTCCAGGACGCGCGCATGCGCCACCGCGGCCTCCGGACTGGCGCCCCACGTGAACGGACCGTGATGGGCGACCAGCGCGGCCGGAATCTCCATCGCGGAACGCTCCGACGCGCGAACGACCTCGACGATCACCAGCCCGGTGTTGCGCTCATAGGCGCCTGCCACTTCCTCGCGAGACAACGGACGCGTCACCGGGATATCCCCGCGGAAATAGTCCGCGTGGGTCGTGCCCATGCATGGGATCGGACGCTGTGCCTGGGCAAACGCGGTGGCGTGCAGGGAATGCGTATGGGCGATCGCGCCACAGGGGAACGCGCGATACAACTCGAGATGGGTAGGCGTGTCCGACGATGGGCGCCGGCCCCCGGCGAGCACGTCTCCCGTCTCGAGCGAGACCGGGACCATGTCCGCCGGCGTGAGGTCCCGGTACGGTACGCCGCTCGGCTTGATGACGACCACACCCGCCCCGCGATCGACGCCCGACACGTTCCCGAACGTCTCCTTCACGAGCCCGCTCTCGACCAATGCGAGATTCGCCTCCAGCACCGCGCGACGCAGTGCCTCCGTTCCGTGACTCATGCGGTCGCTCCGGTGAGACCCGCGGTGGGATGGCCGACGCAGCGTTCGCGCAGCGCGAGCAGTCGCCTCATCAAGGACGGCAGGTCCGCGCGCCCGTCGACGCCGCCGAACGTATCATGCAGCTCTCGATACATGGCGTACAGCTCGTCGTACACGACGTGGGCTGCCGCGTCCGGCGCGAACGTTCGGGTGCCGGGAACGGTCATGCGAGCCTGCGCCTCGGCGAACCCATCGTACCCGCCCGCGGTGGCACCCGCGGCGACGGCCGCCGCGATCGCCGCGCCGAGCGCCGGGGTCTGGGGAGAACCGGCCGTGAGCATCGGGATGCCGATCACATCGGCGTAGATCTGCATGAAGACGTCGTTCTTCTCCGCGATGCCCCCACAGCACACGACCCGCTCGATCGGGACGTCGAATTCCTTCATCCGGTCGATGATGGCGCGCGCGCCGAACGCGGTGGCCTCGATCAGCGCCCGATAGATCTCCGCCCGCGTGGTATGCAGGGTCTGACCAAGCAACAGCCCGGTGAGACGTGGATCGACGAGTATCGTACGGTTCCCGTTGTTCCAGTCGAGGGCAAGCAGGCCCGACGCCCCGGGCGCGAGCGCCGCCGCCTCGCGCGACAGATCGACATGCCACGCGTCCCGGCCCTCGCACGCGACGTCGACCCACCACCGGAGAATGTCCCCGACCGCCGACTGCCCCGCCTCGATGCCGTAGCATCCCGGCATCACCGATCCGGGAACGATACCGCAGATTCCCGGAATGTCCGCGACGGCATCGGCGGCGGACGCGATGGCGATGTCACAGGTCGACGTCCCGATGATCTTCACCAGCGTCCCGACGGCAACCCCCGCACCCACCGCACCATAGTGCGCGTCGAATCCACCCATGGCGATGGGCATCCCTTCGCGCAGCCCCAACCGCCCCGCCCACTCGGTGCACAGCGTTCCGGCAGGCCGGTCCGCCGGATACGCCACGTCGTACAGCCGGTCCCGCAGGTCGGCGAGGGCGGGATCCAGTTGCTTCAGGAACGCCCGGGACGGCAAACCGCCCCATGTCGTGCCATACATCGCCTTGTGCCCGGCGGCGCACACGCACCGCACGACCTGTGCGGGGTTCGAGACGCCGGCGAGGAGCGCCGGAACATAGTCGGCCAACTCGACCCAGCTCACCGCCGCGTTGAACACCTCCGGCGCCACCCGGGAACAGCGCCAGATCTTGGACCAGAACCACTCCGACGAGTAGGTCCCGCCGATGGGGGACAAGTACTCGGGCGCCGCGCGGCGTGCGGTGTCCGTGATGGCGGCGGCCTCGTCGGCTCCGGTGTGGTCCTTCCATAACCACGCCTGCGCCGCGAGGTCGTTGCGCCACCGCGGATCCAGCGCGAGCGGTCGGTTGTGCACGTCGACGGGCATCGGGGTCGAGCCGGTGGTGTCCACGCCGATTCCCACGATCCGGTCGGGTGAACAGCCGTCCTGCTCGCTCGCCTGCGCGAGCGCGCCGCGCACCGACGCCTCCAATCCCTCGCTGTAGTCCGCCGGATTCTGCCGTGCCAGGTGTGGATCGCGCGGGTCGAGCAACACGCCCTCCGTGCCCGACGGATACGGGACCACGCACGCGCCGCGCGTCCGGCCGTCGCCACAATCGACCACGACCGCCCGAACCGAGTTGGTCCCGTAGTCGATGCCGATCGTGCAGGCAGGCGGAGCCGGCATCAGCCCACCAGAATCGGGCTCACGACGTCGAGCACGTCCGGCCCCGTTCCCGCCGCGCGGCTGCGGTCGAGATCCTCCTGGCGCGCGAGCACCCGCACCGCCTTCAGCACGAGGTTGGCGAAGTTCACCATGCTGCGTTCCATCGCACGGGTCGGATCGTCGCGGTACGTGAACTGGTCCTGACTGTAAAAACCGCGGTAGTCGCGCACGAACGTCGTGTAGAGATACTCGACCGACTCGGGAATCGAGAGCGTACCGAAGATGCAATCCTGGTCGTTGCGTCCCTGACGCGCGTCGTTGATATCGAACTTGTGCACCGGCACGCCAGCGTACTCGGCCAGATCGCACGCGGTCGATGCGGTCGTCCCTTCCATCTTCTGGTGTCCGTAGTCGATCGTGAGCCCGCAGTTGGTCCCACCGGTCGCTCGGTTGACCTGCTGCGCCACCAGCATCGCCGCCGCGGCCGTGGGCACGATCATGTACAGCTCGCGCGGCTCATACGGCTTCGGCTCGACCGCCAGCCGGATGCCCGCCGCCATGCATTCGGCGTTCATGGTCACCAGTGCCTCGGTGAACCAGCCCAACGATTGCAAATAGTCGATCTGAAAGTGGTAGTCGGCCCCGTCGGAGCCGGGCCACACACTGATGATCGGAATCGCCAACGCCTTGCAGATCTCGATCGCCTTGCGCATCTCCTCCAGCGCCGCCGCGCGTAAGGCCGGGTCGGGATTGCAGGCACCTCCAAGGCGGAAGCGCGGGTGGGTCCACGTGTTGATGTTGCACGCCGTGACGCGAAGGCCCAGGTCGGGCAGGAACCCGTCGCGGGCCCGCTCGAGGGCTTGCCAGTCGATGGCGCCGTTCAGCGTCTTTTCGAACACGTGCTGATGGATCTCGATGGCGTCGATCCCCGCGTCACGCGTCCGGCGGCACTGGCCCGCGAAGTCATTGGCGAATCCGGGGTCGTCCGAATGGTATCCCGGTGGGGCAAATCGGTCGCAGAAGTCGCCCGCCGACCAGTGCCCGACGCTCATCCGCACATCCATGGTCCGGAGAAACTCGATCGACTCCGCGCGGTCCATGTATCCAGTCTTGGACCCGGCAAAGGCGATCTGGTCGTCGGTGAATCGTTGCATGACGGGCTTCCTGGCTCGGATGATCTTGAAGGGACGCATAATATCACGCGGGCGCGACAGGCCGGCAAATGCGTGGCCCCTCGCACGACCGCCGCGGACGCAACATCTTTGCGTGTCCGTCCCACCTCGGCGAGGAGATTTGCACGTGCCCGGTCGTCGATGCAAGCTGACGCACACCTCGCTGATCTGGGCGCTGGCGCTCGGGTCGGCCTCGATGCCGCACGCCGGCGCGGCGCAGGCGCGGCGGGCGCCCGCCGACACCGTGCCGACCCTCGGCCTGGAGGGCGGCTTGGTCGACCTCGACACGCCCGCTTTCCACCTGCGTCTGGTGCGCGCGTCGCAGACGGTCGCGGCGCTTCAGCCGAAAGGCGCCGACGGCTTTGACTTCACCCCCGCCGACTGGCTGGAGCGGCGGAGCGCCAACGGGTTCTTCCACCTCGGCGACCTCACGTTGCGGTATCGCACCAGCGGCGCGGCGTCGTGGCAAGAGGTCTCGACCGCCGCGGCGCGGCAACCGGTGGCGCCACTCGAGGTGACGCCGCCCGCCATCGCCGCCGCGGATCTCGCCCCCACCCTGCCGGCCGACCTCCCGCTCGCGGTGCGGCGCTACTGGGAAATCCGTGACGACAACCTCGTGCTGCGGTTCGAGCTGTGGAACCGGAGCGACCACGCGGTCGAGATCGGCGCGTTGGGAATCCCGCTCATCTTCAACAACATCCTCGAGCGCCGCTCGCTCGATGAGGCCCATGCCGTCGCGTCATTTTCCGATCCGTACATCGGACAGGACGCAGGCTACGTCCAAGTGACGCGGTTACGTGGCGGTGGCCCGGCGCTCGTCGTCGTGCCCGACGGCCGGACACCGTTCGAAGCGTATAACCCGCTGCTGCGCGACCCGACGCGGCGCGGCATCACGTTCGAAGGATTCTACGAATGGCTGGCGCACAGCCGGGCGTTCGCCGATTCCGAGTGGAGCGGCGCCACGCCGTGGAATCCTCCGACCTCGCTGGCGTTGGCCCCCGGCGAGCGCCGATCGTACGGCCTGCAGTTCCTCGTCGCTCCCGCCATCCGCTCGATCGAGCAGACCCTGCTGGCCAACCGCCGCCCGGTGGCGGTCGGCGTGCCCGGCTACGTGCTCCCGACGGACATGGACGCGCGGCTGTTTCTGCGACATAGCGACAGCGTCGGGACGATGGTGGTCGAGCCCGCGGGAGCCTTGACGCTGCGCCCCACCGGAAGAACGACAAACGGGTGGCAGGCGTATGACGTGCGCGGCACGCGGTGGGGACGCGTGCGGCTGGC
Source organism: Gemmatimonadales bacterium (assembly GCA_036397455.1). GTDB lineage: Bacteria > Gemmatimonadota > Gemmatimonadetes > Gemmatimonadales > GWC2-71-9 > JADFNB01. Next base: position 12,771 of record DASWIX010000078.1, read on the forward strand.
GGTCACGTACGCGGACGGAACGGTACAAACCATCCATTACAAGGTGATCAAGCCGCAGGCGCAGGTGGTAGCCGACCTCGGCCGATTCCTGATGACGGAGCAATGGTACGACAACGCCGCCGACCCGTTCGGCCGGAGCCCGTCGGTGATCAGCTACGACTACGACGAACGACGCCAGGTCACCGAAGACGATCGCGCGTGGATCGCCGGCCTGGGAGATGAGGGCGGCTCGGGTTCGTGGCTCGCGGCGGTCATGAAACAACTGATCGCGGCCGATACGACCCAACTCCGGCAGTTGCAACGATTCGTCGACGGCGTCCTGTGGGGCGGACTCCAGTACGCGGACGGCGACCGGATGTACGGCGTGCGCAAGAGCCTGTTTTACTACGAGCCGGATTCGATGCCGCCGGGCACCTATCGCGACGACGTACAATACGGCGGGTGGTCGAGCTGGAGTCGCGAACAGGCGATGACCGTCGGGCGGTCGTACAACTACCCGCACGTCGCCGCCGCCCACTGGGTGCTGTACCACCTGGCGCGCACCCACGAGGGGCTCGTGACCGATCATCCGTGGGCGTGGTACCTGGAGCGCGCGTATCAGACCGGCATGGCCATGGTGCGATGGGCGCCGCATGCCCAGTTCGGCCAGATGGACGGGACCGTGTTTCTCCTCATCCTGCTCGACCTGCAACGCGAGGGCTGGACCGCGGAAGCGCAGCGGTTCGAAGCCGCAATGCGGCAACGCGCCGACCAGTGGCGCACCCTCGGCTATCCGTACGGTAGCGAGATGCCGTGGGACTCGACCGGTCAGGAAGAGGTCTACGCGTGGTGCCGCTACTTCGGGTACGACGAGAAAGCCCTGGTCACGCTCAACGCGATCCTGGGCTACATGCCGACGGTCCCGCACTGGGGGTACAACGGCAGCGCGAGACGCTACTGGGATTTCGTGTACGCGGGCAAGCTGCGCCGGCTGGAGCGGCAGCTGCATCACTACGGGTCGGGGCTCAACGCGATTCCCGTCCTCTCCGCCTACCGCGAGCATCCGGACGATCTGTACCTGCTGCGCGTGGGATACGGCGGCGTCATGGGCGCCATTGCGAACATCACGGAAGACGGATTCCTGCCGAGCGGATTCCATGCGTTTCCCTCGACGCTGCGGATCGACGGATACTCGGGCGACAACGGACCGGGGTTCTTCGGTCATGCGATCAACGCCGCGACCTACATCGTGCACGACGCCGAATTCGGCTGGCTGGCGTTCGGCGGCAACGTCGCACAGGACGGATCGACCGTGCGGGTGTGGCCGCTCGATGCCGCGCGCGCCCGGGTCTACGTCGCGCCGCTGGGCCTCTGGCTGACGCTCGACGCGGGCACGTTCGAGACGGTGGAGGTGGCGGGGCCAACCGTGCGTGTCACGCTCGCGCCGGCGACGCCCCATACGCCCAACGCGCGACTGCGCATCGAGCAGCCGGCGACCGTACCCGGCCTCGGGACGTTCGCGCCGGTGCCGGTCGACCACCTCACGGTGGAGCGCGGCGCATACGTCATTCCGTTGGGGAACGAACCGGTCACCGTGACCGTGCGTGCCGGCACCTAGCGGCTACCGCTCCGCGTCGCCGCGAATCATGCGCAGCGCGAAGACGGTGGCAATCTGGCTCCCGCCTTTCGCCTGGAACCGCACCGTCACCCGCGCCGTCCCCGAGACCAGCGCCGCGGGAATCGGGTAGGCGACATCGAAGAAGCGCCGCGGATCGGCCAGCCGCTGAGTCTCCTCACCCACGCGCGCGCCGTCCACCAGAATCTCGAACGCCGCCGGTGTCCCCCGCCGGTCGCCACTGTGATAGGTCGCGATGAGCGTCATCGGATGCGCCGGCTCGACCGGCATGTCATACGAGAACCAACTGGTCCCCCGCCGGCCCGGCCGCCCGAGCAACCGCTGCGTGACCGCGCCCGACCCGCCCTGATAATTGAACTCCCGCTCGAACACCGTCTCGCCGGGCTCGAGGTAGGCGACCGTCGCCGCGTCCAGCAAACGGCGCGCTTCGGCCTCGGCCGCGTAGGCCGCGCGCGCTTCGTCCCACTCCGCGGGAGTAAACAGATCCCAGTACGTCGAGTAGGTCCGGCGGTGCAGTTGATAGAACGGAACCAACTCCACGTCCCGTACGCGCCCTTCCTCGTCCGGTTCGCGCCCGATCCCGTCCGTCCGGAACCGACCGGGTGAGCCGGCGACCGGTTTCAGCCATTCCGCCACCGGCCGCTCGGCGGCCACCAGCACCGGAATCTTGGGAGGTTCGTCGAGCCGCTCCCCTTCCTCCCCGCGCCGCTGCCGTTCGGGTCCCAGGTCACCGGCGAGCACCAACGGTCCCCACATCAGCGACGCCCGCCGCGGGTTGTCCGCCAGCGGTTCCAGCCGCAACGTCTTGGGCAGCGTCACGTCCACGACGTCACCGGTGCTCCACGTGCGCCGCATCTCCACGAATGTGCCCGCGGGATACGACCAGTCGTAATAGCGGCGGGCGCCGCCCCGCGCGGCGGTATCGGCTCGGACCACGGGGTCGGTCACGAGGCGGCCATTGACCCGAACGGCGAACCCGTCGCCTACCCAGTACGGGCGTCGGATCGCGAGCGTGAAGAGTCTGGGCGTCTCGAGCGTCAAGGACAGCTTGGCGGTTTCCCCCTCCGGGAAATCGGTTTCCATCGCGAGGCGCACACCGCCCTCCGGCCATTGCGCCGTCGACGGCGCGTACAGGTTGACCCACAACCGATCGCCGGCCTCGTAGTAGATCCCGTCGCCGTGCAGTGCGTGGCTCTCCATCCCCGTGCCGACGCAACAGGTGAAGTTCCGCATCATGTCCTGATACTCGTGCTGCACGCCCCGACCCACCGGCACCATGTAGCAGGTGCGTCCGTCCACCGGATCGATCGACGCCATGATGTGATTGAACAGCGCCCGTTCGTGAAAGTCGGCGTACGCGGCATCCGGTCGCACCGCGAACAGGCCCCGTGTGAGCTTGAGCATGTTATACACGTTGCACGACTCCGCCGTCCGCCCGTCGATCCGGTCGCTCAGCCGGTCCGGCGGCCCGAAGTACTCGTCGGTGCCGTGCCCGCCGGTCGCGAAGCTGTGATGCTGTACGACCGTGTCCCAGAAGAAGCTGGCGGCGAGCAGGTCGCCCGGCGCACCCGTGTCGATGAATCGGTCCAGCGAGCCGATCAGTTTCGGGACCTGCGTGTTGCCGTGCTTGCCGGCGAGATTGTCCTGATGGCGTTGGAGCGGCGCGATGAAGTCGCTGTGCTCGAACGTGCGGGCGAGCCGCAGCCAGCGTTCGTCCCCGGTGTCGGCGCGCAGGTCGATCATCACCTCGTTCATGCCGCCGAACTCGGTATTCAGCATGTGCTGGACCTGGCCGTCGTCGAGCCCGGCGAGTACACCCTCCGCCCACGCGGCGTACCTGGTTTCCACCTCGAGCGCGACGGGGTTCCCGGTGCAGCGGTAGGCGTCACGCAGCCCCGCAAACGTTTTGTGCAACGTGTACCACGGCGACCACTCGCCGTTGAGGTCGAACGCCGCCGACCGGATCTCGCCCCGCGCGAGCGCCCCGAAACACCTCCGGCCTCCCTCCAGCGCGCTCAGATACCCGTCACCGTGCGCCTCCTGCACCTCCCGCAACTCCGCCACGATGTAGTCGGCTCGTTGCTTGAACCGCTCGTCCCCGGTCGCGGCCCACATCAAACTCACCGCCGAGAGGTAGTGACCGCCGATATGGCCGGTGAGATTGCGGCCGCCGCCGTCCCACCCACCGTATGGCTCTCCCTTGGGGCGGAGGCCCGCCCGCTCGCGGTAGTAGGCCAGCATACGATCGGGCTCGAGGGTCAGCAGGTACCGGGCGTCGAGGTCCTGCGCGTGCCGCAGCGGACCGCCGAGCAGTCGCACCCGGTGCAGCGGGAGGGGCCGCGCGTGCAGGTTTCGCTCGGCGGCGACCCGAGTACCCGGGATGGGCGTGGGCTGCGCGACGGCACGGTGGACCAGAAAAGGGGCCGCTCCGACCCCCAAGCCCATTTCCAGGAGTGTGCGGCGTGAAACCGTCATACAGACCTCGGGGGGCGTGGTGTTGGGAAGGTAGTCCCCTGCCGCGCGCGGGGCCAGCAAACCGGGGCTCGCCGCCGGCCGGCCGAAGCGATACCATGTGGCATGCATCGGACGAATCGAACGCCATCGACACGCCGCGCGCTGACCGCCCTGCTCGTGACCAGCTGCGCCGGGCTCGCGGCGTGCCCGGGAGACACCGGAGACCGCATGCGATCAGACCGCGGCGTGACAGCACCCACCGTCTCGCGGGAGCCGTTCGGGACCATGCCGGACGGCCGCACCGTCGAGTCGTACACCCTGACCAATCCCAAAGGCATCGAGGTGCGCGCCATCACGTATGGCGCGATCATCATTTCGCTCCGCACCCCCGATCGCGACGGAGTGCTCGACGATATTGTGCTGGGTTACGCCACTCTCGCAGGGTACCTGGAGGCATCGCCGTACTTCGGCGCGATCGTCGGTCGCTACGGCAACCGGATCGCGGGCGGTCGGTTCGCCATCGACGGCCATCCCTACCGCCTGGCCACCAACGACGGTCCGAATCATCTGCACGGCGGTGTGACGGGCTTCGACAAGGTCTTGTGGACGGCCACGCCGTCACACACCGATTCCTCGGCGTCGGTGGCCTTCGCGTATTCGAGCCCGGACGGAGAGGAGGGCTACCCCGGGACCCTCGATGTCCTGGTCACCTACACGCTCACCGACTCCGACGACCTCCGGATCGAGTACCGGGCCACCACCAGCGCATCCACGCCGGTCAACCTGACGCAGCACAGTTATTTCAACCTCGCCGGCCCCGGACGGGGCGACATCCTCGGTCACGAATTGATGATCGCCGCGGACCGCTACACGCCCGTCGATGCCACGCTCATTCCCACCGGCGAACTGGCGCCCGTCGAGCGGACGCCGTTCGACTTCCGTAATGCCACGCCGATCGGAGCCAGGATTGGGAACGATGACGCGCAATTGCGCCGTGGCGGCGGCTACGATCACAACTTCGTGCTGACCCGCGATGAGCCCGGGCTTATCTTGGCGGCCCGGGTCCGCGAGCCGGCGGCCGGCCGCACCCTCGAGGTGCGGACCAGCGAACCGGGAATCCAGTTCTATTCGGGGAACTTCCTCGACGGCACGATCACCGGGAAGGACGGACAAGTCTACGGGCATCGCTACGGCTTCTGTCTCGAAACGCAGCACTTCCCGGATTCGCCCAATCAGCCGGCGTTCCCCAGTACCATCCTCCGGCCGGGCGTGCAGTACCGTTCGACAACGGTCTTCACCTTCGGAGTGACGCGGTAGCACCGGAGGCGACCGCGACCCGGCATGGTGTCTGGTACATCCGTTCGCGGGTCGGTTACGTCATTCACCGCAGAGGCCGCGGAGGCACACCTTCAGCCGTGGACCCCGCCAGTGCGGCCACCATGAGGTCCGGCGTTCGCCCCTCTCCGCTCTCTGCGGTCTCTGCAGTGAAAACACGAAACCGTACTAATATACCGCGTGTACTAGCGGAGCCGGCGCAGCTCCGCCTCCGACGCGATGAACCCGAAGGCCGGCCAACCGCCCGACGCCACCGACCGCTCGAACCAGTGGCGCGCCTGCGCCGTATCGCCCTGCAACAGGTACCAGTTCCCGACTCCGTAGCTCAGCGTCGCCACGGCGACATCACCCGTGTCGGCAGGCGCGAGGACCGCATCCGGCTCGAGCAAGCCGCGATACAGCCGGATACGCTGTGCGTACGCGTTTTCGACCGGCAACGAGTCGGCTTCTCTCGCCAGCATAGCCCGCGCCTCACCGTGCTTTCCGGCGCGTGAAAGGGACATCCATAACCAATCGATGGAACCGGCCCGCTCGCCGCCGTCACCGGGCGCAAGGGGAAGCGCGCGCGCGAACAGCGCCGCCGCCCCGTCGAAATCCCCCGTCACAAACCGTACGATGCCCAGGTGATACAGTACGCCGTAGTTCGTCGGATCGAGCGCGAGCCCGCGTTCCAAGTTCGCGCGTGCGCGGTCGAGTTCGCGAACCGACAGGTGGCGATGCCCGCGCCAGCGATACACCACCGGGTTATCGGGCTCCACCTCGAGTCCGCGGCTGAACGTGGCGATCGCCTCCCGGTACTGCCGAATCCCGGATTGCGCCAGACCAAGCGCGATGATGAGGTCGACGTTGCGCGGATCGGCGGCCAGAGCGGCCTCCGCCCGTGCCACGTCGCCCGTGTCCGGCAACGAAACGTATTGGACGCCGGCCGGGGACCGATACTGCGGCGTCTGGCCGACCGCCGCGGTGGGACGCGCGACAGCCAGGACGAAGAGGGTAATGCATGTCGGGATCATCTGTCGTACGCGCATCGAGGCGGCTCCGAGAAGGGAGTCGGTAATGTGACGCAATGCCAGGCCGCGCGAAACGGTGCGCGGAAAAAAGCACCCGCGCTCTATCGGCCCCCCACGCCACCCCGTAGTTTTGGGCGTTCGCGACCGACTCCATCACCTCCGACCCACCGTCACGCCATGACACGATCTTCGACGCTGCTTATCGTTTTCGCACTGTTCCTTCCCCCGACGGCCAACGGACAGCAGGAAGCGTCGTACGACTACTGGCGCTTCGACCGCGCACTCATCCAACACGGCATGCAGGCCATCCTGATGTGCAACGGGCTGTTCACGTCCGGCCGGACGCTGGAACAGGTGTTCGACCGGGAACTGCGCTATCTCCCGCAGCCGGTCGGCACGGCGCAGGGAGGCGACTATACGGTCGACCGGGAACGGAAGGCGGTGGCCGTCGGCGCGGCCGGCGACGCCACCCCGATCATGCGCGCGGCGTTTCGCGACGGGATCGGCTGCGTCGTTCTGGCGCCGGACCAGACCTTCGAGGACATCCCGAGCCTGCCGTTGCTCGACATGCCGCCCCCGCCCGGCGATCCCGCAACCATCCCCTGGCCCAACGGCGATCTGATCGCGGACCGCTCGTTGCCGCCGAGCGTCGATGCGGCGGCGCTGGCGGCCGCATCCGATTGGGCCTTCAACCGAGACTCACCCGAACAGGTGACGTTAAGCCTGCTGATCGTGCATCACGGTCGGATCATCCTCGAGCGCTACGCGGATGGCGTGGGCGTCACGACCAGGACGCGTACGTGGTCGACCGCCAAGAGCATCGCGGTGACGTTGATCGGGATGCTGGTCGATCAGGGCAAGCTGGCGCTCGACGAGTCGCTCGGTATCGAATGGCTGCCGCGGGCCCCATCCCCCGAAACCGACCCTCGCGCCGCCATCACACTCAGAAACCTGTTGCACATGTCGAGCGGTCTCTACACGGTCGACAACCGCGGACTCGAGTACGCGACCGGTTCGGGCCTCGCGTACTGGGCCGGCGCGAGTTCGGTTGACGGCGCGCGCCATCGTGGCCTGATTCGCGCGCCGGGCACGTCGTGGGATTACGAGAACTACGAGACCCTGCTCGCGGTGTACGCCATGAAACGCGCCCTCGGCGACGATCGGACCTACCTGGAATTCCCGCGGCGCGCGTTGCTTGACCGCATCGGCATGCGCAACACGCTGGTGAGCACCGACCGGTTCGGCGATTTCATTCTGAGCAGTCAGGTGTACACCAATGCGCGTGACCTCGCCCGATTCGGCTTGCTCTACCTGCAGAACGGCGTGTGGGACGGCGAGCGGCTGCTGTCGAAGGAATGGATCGACTTCGTGCGCACGCCGGCGCCGGCGACCGCGACGCGCGGCAACTTCTACGGCGGACAATGGTGGTTGGTGCCGGACGATCGCACTGATGTGCCCAAAGACGCGTATGCCACCGCCGGGAACCGCGGACAGTTCGCGATCGTCGTGCCGTCGCACGATCTGGTGATCGTGCGCCGCGGCCTCGATTACGGCCGACAGGGCTTCGACCGTTGGGACCTGACGCGCGAGGTGCTGAAGGCGATTGATTGACGATTGCAGATGGCAGATTGCAGATTGACGATACGGCCTGGCTCGGCCGGAATCGGGAACGAGGAATCCTGCGAATCTCCTCGACAAATCGTTTGAGTTCGTGCATCCGCGCGGTCCAATACACGCGGTGACCGTCGATCCACCTGTCGACCTCGCGAAGGCCTTCCGGATCGAGGTTTACATTCAAACGTATTGCTGTTACATTCATGCATGAGCATGAAGAAACCGTTTCAACTCTACCTCGATCAGCGGGACCACGGGCTGCTGGCGGACTTGGCCAAACGGCACGGTCTCTCGATGGCTCAGGCCGTGAGGGAGGCGGTGCGGCGTTGGGCCATCGACGACGCGGGTGTTGCCGATCCGTTGCTCGGGCTCATAGGCGGTTTCGACGAGGCCGACGTGCCGAGCGACCTGTCGACCCGACACGACGACTATGCGGTCGAGGGGTACCCGGCTAGGCGCGTGGCCGAACCTGATGAAGGGAAACGCGGCTGAGGGGTCGAATCCTGGTGGATACGGGGGCGTGGCTCGCGGCCTTTCACCGGCGTGACCAATACCACGCGGCCGCGGCGGGAACCTTGCGCCGGCTCCGTGCGGAACGCACGCGACTGGTGGTCACCAACCTCATCGTGGCGGAACTGCACCGGCACCTGCTGTACGCCTTGGGACCCGCGAGGGCCGCCATGCATGTCCACACGCTGGTGTCCGATGCGCTGATTGACCAGGTGTTCGCCGACGAGAGGCTCCAGGCGGCCGCATTCACGGATTGGATCCACGGATTCCCGGATCAGGCGTTCACGTTGACCGACGCCGTGAGCTTCGCGGCGATGCGGGCGCACGGCATGGAGGCCGCGTTTACCTACGACCGCCACTACGCCATCGCGGGTTTCGCGACGCTCGGGCTGTAGGCTTCCAGGCCGCGCGACGGCGAATATCGCGACGGCGGCCTAGGCCAGGAGCCTCCATACCTGGGCAACCAGGAAGCACACGACGAAGCCCATCAACAGCGGCATGGCCGTGGCCACGGTCGTCCATCGGACACTGTGGGTTTCCTTGTAGATCGTATAGATCGTGGTCGAGCACGGATTGTGGAGCAGGCTGAACAACAGCAAGTTCACCGCCGTCAGCAGCGTCCAACCGCCGGCCGTCAGAAGGCTACCGACCGCCCGGGCCGAATCCAGCTCGAACATCACGCCAGCTCCCCGACCGACGCCCGCATCCCCGAGGGCCAACACCGTCAGCATCAGGATGGTAGGGACGACGATCTCGTTGGCGGGGATCGCGACGAGGTACGCAACCAGAATGACGCCGTTCAATCCAACGAGCAGGCCGAACGGATTCAACCAGGTGACCGCGTGCTCGGCGAGACTCGGCCCTCCAACGTGGATGTTGGCGCTGAGCCAGATCACCGCGCCCGCGGGGGCGGCGAACACGATCGCGCGCCAGAGAACGATCAGCGTGCGGTCGATGAGTGAGGCGTACAGCGTCTGGAGTACGCGGGGCGGCCGGTAGGGGGGCAGTTCCAGGCTGAACGTGCTCGCCTCCCCACGCAGCAAGGTCCGCGAGAGGAACCAGGAGGAGAGAAACATCATTCCGATGCCCAACACCGCGATCCCCACCACCGCGGACGCGGACGCCAGTCCCGCCAGATTGGCGGGGACGATGGCGCCGATGAAGATGCTCGCCACCAGGATCTGGGTGGGCCAGCGACCGTTGCACAGCGAGAAGGTGTTCGTGATGATCGCGATCAGACGCTCGCGCGGGCTGTCGATCACCCGTGTGGCCACGACCCCGGCCGCGTTGCAGCCAAAGCCCATGCACATCGTGAGCGCCTGTTTGCCGTGCGCACCACACCTGCGAAAGACCGGGTCGAGGTTGAACGCCACGCGCGGCAGATACCCGGAATCCTCGAGCAGCGTGAACAGCGGGAAGAAGATCGCCATGGGCGGCAGCATCACACTCACCACCCAGGCGGTGGCCAGATACACCCCGTCGAGCGTCAGGCCGCTCAGCCACGCCGGCGTTCCGATCATCGCCGCCACGCCGGCGAGCGCCGGGTGTACCGTGTCGATCAACAGGTGCGCCAGCAACCTCGACGGTACGTTCGCTCCGGCGATCGTGATCCAGAAAACGACCGCCAGCACCGCCAACATCAGCGGGAAGCCGAGCCAGCGGCTGGTGACCATCCGGTCGAGCGCGGGATCGAGATCGACCTTCAGCCGTCGTGGGCCGTCAACGACGCAGCGCTCGGCGATGGCGTGCGCGTGCGCGTAGATCCCCTCGATGAGCGCGTCGTGGAAGGTCGGCGCCAGCCTCCACCGCATCCCGAGCGCGTCCTCGAGCAGCCGCGCTCTCGCGTCGGCCCCGGCGCCCAATCCGGTCGAGTCGGCGGCCAGACCGCCGAGTGCGCCGTCCCGGACCGCTGCTTCGATTCGCTCGTCACCGCTCAGGAGGCGCAAGGCCACCCAGCGTGGACTTGGCAACGCCGGCCAGACGTCGGTGAGCTGCGCGGTACAGGTTTCGACCGCTTCATCGATGTCCGGGTGGAATGCCTGCACCCGGAGCGGTCGCGGTCGTACGGCCCCTGTCGCCACCCCATCAATCGCGGCCAGCAGCGCGGGCAGTCCCTCACCGTGGCGGGCGGCGGTCGCGACAACGGGAACGTTCAGCTCCGCGGCGAGCGCACCTGCGTCCACCGCAATGCCGCGTCGGCGAGCCTCGTCCATGAGATTGAGACAGACGACCGCGCGATCCGTGATCTCGAGAACCTGCAGCACGAGATTGAGGTTTCGCTCCAGCCGCGTCGCATCGACGACGATAACGGTGACATCCGGCCGGCCGAACAGCACGAAATCGCGCGCAACCTCCTCGTCGGTGCTCGCGGCCTGCAAGGAGTAGGTGCCCGGCAGGTCTACGAGCTGCACTCGCCGGCCCGCGTGCTCGTAGGTCCCCTCCGCGCGCGTCACGGTCTTGCCGGGCCAGTTGCCCGTGTGCTGGCGCAGACCGGTGAGCGAGTTGAAGACCGTGCTCTTGCCGGTATTGGGATTGCCCGCGAGTGCCACGAGGTAATCGGACGGCGCCCGACGCAGCCCGATTTGCCCGAGCGAGCCTTCGCCCTTTGCGGGTCCGGTCCGGATCAGCGAGGACGCGGAGGTCACGTCAGTGCACCGCGGCGGGATCCCGATCGACGTACACGGTCGCGGCCTGTTGCCGCCGCAGCGCGATCAACGCACCGCGAATCCGATAGCCGATCGGGTCGTGCCAGGGCGAATCCAGCTCCGCCGTGACGACCGTCCCCGCAACGAGGCCGAGGTCGAGCAGGCGGCGGCGCTGCCGTCCCTGGCACGCCGACGAGATTCGCACCACGGTCGCCGCCTCACCAGATCGTAGATCCGCCAGCGTCGCGGACGCAACGTGCGCCGTCGTCTCGGGCCGGCGTTCGACGGTCACCTGCGCCGCCACCACCGACCCAAGCGTCAACTCGCGGCCGTCTGCCAGGAAGCGTACGCCCTCCGCCCCGTTGGACAGGATGCGAACCCGGGTGAGCGGCGTGAGGCCCTCCGTGACGATCCGTTCGTAGACCTCGCGCGGTTCATCTTCCAGATGCACGATGGTGCCCTCATCTCCTGGCGTGAGCGCACTCAGGGCGACACCCGTCACAGGCGGCAGGTGGCCGGCGGCGGTGGGGATCGGATCTCCATGCGGATCGAACAGGGGGAGACCCATCCGCGCGGCCAGCCGTTCGACCTCCGGCGGCGAAAGCGTGTGTTCGCGGACCTCCGCCTCATCATGCCAGTCAACCGGCGCGACGCTCGTCTCATCGGCGAGATACCGCTCCCACAGACGGTGGGTGCGGATGATCCGAAGCGCGTACTCGCGGCCGGTCTCCGTCAGATGCGTGCCCTCGCCGTCGGACCGCGCGAGACCCGACTCCACTAAACGACCCAGCAGGTCCGCCGCCTGGACTCGGGACACGTGAATCGCACCGGCGAGGCTCTCGATGCTGCGCGGCGTCTGGTAGTACTCGCCCTTGTAGAGGTGTTTGAGCGCGTCCTCGATCCTGACTCGCTCGGTCGTCCTGACGATCCGGAGCACGCGCGCAACGATGCCGCGTCGCTGCCAAAACACCAGCGCGGTCAGGACCATGAGGCCGGCAAACACGAGCAGACCCAGTGCGGGATTACTCACGCCTGGTAATCTATATTAGGACAGCCTCAGTTCCAAGATAGGGCAGACTTATCAGATTGCCGATCTGAGGTGTTGCCGTGTCGGATATCGAAGGAACGCAGGGACTTACGATCCGAAAAAGCCGTCGACCATCGCCGTCAGCAACCGGTGCAGCAGTTCTTCGTACGCCAGGCACTCGGCCACCACTTCGTCGCGCGCCTTGCCGAACGCCGCCAGTTCGTCGACATACGCGTCGGCCCACCGTGCGACCTCCGCCGCGGTCACTTCGAGATGGAACTGCATGCCCACGACGTTGCCGTGGCGAAACAGCTGGTTGCGGCACCGGTCGCCGGCGACGAGCAGTTCCGCCCCGGCCGGGACGGCGAACGTGTCACCATGCCATTGGAAGACCGGGAAGGTGTCGGGAAAGTCACGGAGCAAGGGATCGACACGCCCCGCGTCGGTGCGCGACGCCGGGTAGACGCCGATTTCCTGTTCCACTTGAGGTCGCACCTCGGCACCGAGCACGGATGCCAACAACTGCCCGCCACAACAGATGCCGAGACAGGGGATACTCGCGTCGAGGGCCGTTGCGAGGAAAGCGAGCTCGGCCCGCAGGAAGGGATGGCGATCCGCATGATACGCCGCGAGCGGCGTGCCGCCGGTGACGATCGCATCCCATTCCCGGGCACGCGGAAACGGTGGATTGCCCCACGCTTCGAACAGGTGCCACTCCGCGCCGCGCCCGCGCATGATCGATTCGAGGGCACCGAAACTCTCGATGGCGCAATTCTGAATCGCGAGCACCTTCACGCTCACCGCGCCGTGCCGAAACAGTAGAACAGGCCGTTCCCGCCGGTCCCAACCAGGTTTTCCTGACTGCACCCCCGTGAGTTGTGGGCCGAGTTCCACGACGTTCCGGCGTCACCTCCACCGGCCCGGTCGTGATGACCGACCCGCGCGGCGCCAGCGCCGCCGCTGGTCCAGTTGTCGCAGTTGGTGTAGCCCTCTCCTGTAAAGGCGGTCCCGTCGAGGTTCGAGCCGGTCAGGACGTCGTGCATGTTGGGGCGGTCCCCGCGACCATTGACCACCACGCCCCGCTCGGTGAGCACGGTCTGCTTCGTGAGATGGTTATCGTCGCTGTGCAAGTCGGCCACGCCGGAGGCGACGCGCACGCCTTTGGCGTTGTACCAGGGTCCGCCGCCGATCCGGTCGCGCGCGTTGATCGCCGGGCCGGACGCCGAGGCGACGGTGCTCAAGTAGGCATGCCATTCGACGCCCGTGGAGCCGGCGGCCTCGGCGAGCGTGTGACACTGCCGGTCCGCCCCGGCCAGCCCGCCCAGGTCCGCACCGTTTCCCGGCCCCACGCTGGTGAGGAAGAAGGTCATCGGGGGATCCTGGACGGGCGTCCGCGGCGTCACCACGAGCGCCAGAGCCGCGAGCACCAACATGACCTTGGTCATTGCATCCTCCTTGAAAGTCGGACGTGATGGGCTGTGTGTACGTCAGTCGAGACGGAGTCGTCGCATCAGGTCGACAAAGCGGGGATCGTCGCGCATGGGGTCGAACAAACGTGCCACCCGCAAATACGAGAGAAAATCGTCGGCGCCACGCTCGTACGCCAGCTCGAGCAGCGCCAGCGCGCTATCGGTGTCTCCCAATGCCGCGCGCGCTTGCGCCAGCAGCCCCGCGGAGATCTCCCGCCCCGATGCACGAACGTCGTCCTGCATTTCGCTGAGGACGCGGCGTGCTTCATCGAGCCGCCCCGCCCGAGCGTAGGCACCCGCGAGTTCCGGAATGAACCCGATCGACGGCCGGGCACGCGCAAACCACTCGATCGCGTCGGCATAGCGCCCTTCCTCGATGGCGAGGTTCCCCCGCACCCACGACACGTCGCCAAACGTGGGATCCAGCGCCTCGGTGGCCTCTACCATGCGCAGCGCGTCACCGTTCCGGCCCGCGTGATAGTAGACGCGTGCTGCCTCGGTCTTGATGATCAGCGACCGCGGATCGAGCGCCACCGCGCGCTCGAGCTCAGCGATCGCTTCGTCATCACGTCCCATCTTGGAGAGGAAGAAGCCAAACCACTGGTGCCCGGTCGCGTAGCCCGGATTCAGCTCGAGGGCGCGCCGGAAGGCCCGTTCGGCACCAACCCAATCGAAGGTCGTGATCAGCACCTCGCCCAACGACGTGTATGCTTCGGCGCTGGTACTGTCGAGCCGGAGTGCGTGTTGCGCCGCCGTCAGCGCGAGTGGGGCGCCTTCGGTGGGCAGCATGTGGCGCCACTCGACCAGCATGATGTAGCTGTCAGCGAGGCCCGAATACGGCAGCGCGTAGGTCGGGTCGACCGCGATGGCCCGTTCGAACGCGCTGATCGCCGCGAGAAAGTCGGGCCGGGTGCGGCGGTTCCAGTGGAAACGGCCCAGCAGGTACGCCTCGTACGCTTCGGGATCGACCGGACGCGCGCGCGTCAGCCGCTCGCGCTCGGACGCGGTGAGCGTCACCCGCACTTCCCGGGCCACCGCCCGCGCGACCTCCATCTGAAGCGACAGGACATCGGCAAGCCGGCGTTCGTAGCTGTCGGCCCACAGGTGGCGGTCGGTGGCATCGACGAGCTGCACGCTGATACGCACCCGCTCTCCGTCGCGCAAGACCGAGCCTTCGATGACCGCTTCGACACCAAGTTCGCGCGCGAGTTCGGGTAGCGGTCGCGTCGATCCCTTGTACTGCATCACCGTCGTACGGGAAATGACCTTGAGCGCCTCGACCTGCGCGAGGTTGGCGATGAGCGCCTCGGTCATCCCGTCCACGAAGTATTCCTGCGTGGAGTCCCCCATCAGGTTCTGCAGGGGAAGCACCGCGAGCGACTCGATGACCGGCGTTGCCGTGGGGAGGCTGGTGGCGATGAGCCATCCGGCCAGGGCGACCGCCACGACGCCGCCCGCGGCGAGCGTGAATCGGGCGCGCGTGGACGACGCGTCGACGGTTCCGGTCGCGCCCGAGACCTCGGCCGACCGGAGCGCTGCCGCGAACTCGGCGGCGTCGGCGAACCGGTCGTCGCGCTTCTTGGCAAGCGATCGCATGATCAGCGCGTCGATCGACGCGGGCAGCGCCTGTCGCAGCGTCCGCGGTGGGACCGGATCCACGGCAATGTGCTGCCGCAGCACGCCGCCGATGTCCGTCGCGGTGAACGGCGGTTGACCGGTGACCATTTCGTAGAGTACGCACCCCAACGCGTACACGTCGCTACGCCCGTCGACCTCTTTGCCGCGCGCTTGCTCAGGACTCATGTAGGTGGGAGTCCCGACGGTGACGCCCGACGCCGTGAGGGTCTCCTTGCCAGCAAGCGCCCGCGCCACCCCGAAGTCGGCAAGGATGGCGCTCTCTTCCTGCAGGAGGACGTTTTCCGGCTTGACGTCGCGATGCACGATGTCGCGGCGATGGGCATAGTCGAGCGCGCTCGCCACCTCGCGCGCAATCCGGACGGCCTCCGCCACCGGCAACGGCCCCACCTTGTCCATCCGACTCCGCAGCGTCTCACCTTCGACGTACGGCATGACGAAGTAGACGTAATCGCCGGCTTTGCCGGAATCATGCAGCGGGAGGATGTGCGGATGCATGAGCCGCGCAATCGTCTCGATCTCGCGCAGGAAGCGGTCTGCCACGATCCCGCTCCCGATGGACGGCGACAGCACCTTCAACGCGACCTGCCGGTTGTGCTTGCGGTCCTTGGCCAGGTAGACCGTGCCCATGCCGCCGCGCCCGAGCTCCCGCTCGATCACGTACCGGTCTTCGATCGCGTGGTGCAGCGCTTCCAGCTCTTCGTTCACAGCGCCCCGAGGTTGCCGAACCGCCGCACGATACGCCAATCCGGCCGCGAACGCGAGGTCATCGCGCGGACGCTATCCGTCACGGTACCGCTCAGGGTACCGGCGCCGCGGCGGGGTCAAGGTGGGTCCGGACCCACTCGACCCAGTTGCGGAACACGTCGAGCGACCGGACCGGATCCCCCGGGAAGTGGGTCCTGCCCGGGTAGAGGATGAACCGTGTCTCCACCCCGTTGTCCCGGAGCGCGTGGAACAACTTGTACGACTGCGTGACCGGCACGCGGAAGTCCTGCGTAGCGGACATGACGAGCGTCGGCGCCGTGATGCGCGTGGCGTAGCTGATCGGTGACTGCTCCCGGTATGCCCGCTGCCGGTCGTCGGTCCACGGCGAGCCGCCCATCGCGTAGCGCATGTTCACGTTGAAGTCGGCCATGTTGTACTGATCTTCCAGATCGGTGACGGCCGCGCCGGCCATCGCGGCCTTCCAGGCGTCGGGATAGTTCCCGGCGAGCCACGACGTCATGTACCCGCCATATGACCATCCGGTCACCGCCATGCGTGAGCCGTCGACGTACGATCGACTCCGCAGCACCGCAACGCCCGCCATCACGTCGCGTCCGGGACCTGCGCCGGCGTCACCGACGATGGCGCGCTGGAACGCACTGCCGAGGTTGTCGCTGCCGCGGTAGTTGGGCTGGAACACGACCCAGCCTTGCGCCGCCATCACCTGCCCGAGCGTCGAGAACGAGGTCTTCGACGCCGACATCGGTCCGCCGTGGATGAGCAGCACCAGGGGATACGATCGATCGGGAGAAAAATCGGGCGGGTGGATCACCACGCCGTCGGGCATGAACTCGTCGCTGCTCCACGTCACGCGCTCCATCCGGCCGAGCGCGTAGCCGTCGATCCACGCGTTGTAATCGGTCAACCGCTTGGGTTCGGCACGCGTGGTCGACATGTAGTACAGCTCGGCGGGATGAGCGGCGGTGGTCGCGGTGAACGCGATCTCGCCGTTGGGGCCGACCGTCACGTCGTATCCGAAGGCGCCGGAGACGACCAGGTCGCCCACGTTGAGTTGCCGTGCGTTTCCGTCGAGTGGATACTGCCACAATCCAACGGTCGTTTCGTGGTTGCCCGCAACAATCAGGCTGCGTCCATCGGGCATCCACAGCGAGAGGAACATGTTGTGGTCCAGCGGCCGAGTGAGCGTGCGACCGGGACCGCCGCCGGCGGGCGCGAGCCAGACTTCGTTGCCGCTCCAGTACGGCGCCGGATTCGCGGGGTCGGCGACCGGCGACCAGTAGGCGATGGTGCGGCCGTCGGGCGAGAAGCTCGGCGTCGACTCGTAGGCCACGGCGCCGGTGAGCCCGCGGCTTTCGCCGGACGCCACGTCCAGGATCTGCATGGTCGTGGAGTCGCCGTTGCCGGTATAGGTGTTGGGCAGCCGGATGTACGCGAGCGACGCCCCGTCGGGGCTCCAGCGGATCGGTGACGGCGGCGAGCCCGGCGGCAACACGAACTCCACGCTCCACGCGCCCGACGTCAGGCGCGTCGCGTCGCCGCCGTCGACCGGCACGAGCCACAGGTGCGAGGGCTCGATGGGCGCTTCCAGAAAGACGTCGTTGTTGCCGGCCTCGAACGCGTTCAGGTGCCGCTGTGCGCCTTCATGCGTTGGCACCTCGTCCATGGTGACGAACGCCAGCGCGCCGCCATCGGGCCGCCAAGCGAACTGCTGCACTCCACGGGACGCGCCGGTGATCCGGCGCGCGTCCCCGCCGGCCATCGGCATGAGGAAGATCTGGGGTCGCTTCTCTTCATCCGGCGACAGGAAGGCGAGGTGTGCCCCGCTCGGCGACCAGGCGGGCTGGGCCGCCCCGGACCGGCCGTAGGTCAACACCCGGCGCGTCCCAGACGCGACGTCGACGAGCACCAACTCGGATTCGAACGTGTTGTCTTCGTAGTTCGGGCGCGACACCACGATCACGATCGACTTGCCGTCGGGTGCAATCGCCGGGTCCGAGACGCCGACGACCTGACGAATGGCGTCGAGATCGAAAGTCTGCTGTTGCGCCGTGAGGGGCGCCTGCAACAACACCAAGACGGAGAGGAACGACGTCAGCCCGGTTCTCATGATGCGGTCTCCCAAAGCGTGATGCGGCGAGTCTATGTTCCCTATCGGCGTCACTCTGCCAAGCTGCGATCGTTACTCTCCAATCGACTCTCCCAACATTTCCCATCGGATGAGGGAAACGGGAATCAACCCTGCGGCGGTAAATTCGTCGACGAATTCCCGCAACGTGAAGCGGTCTCCCTGCTGGCGGGCACGATCGGCAAGGAGCTGCTCGATCTGCATCTTGCCGACGAGGTAGCTCGTCCCGTAGCCCGGTTGCTGCAGATACAGATGCTGCTCGAACCACACCGTGCGGCCGTCCTCACGCAGCCAGTGGCGCGGCGTGTTGGCCATGGTGAACCGCGCGGCCTGCTCCAGCGTCATCCGGTTGGCGTGCATCATGAGATCGCCGAGCGCCCGGGCAGCCCGTTGCGCGATGAGGATGTAGATGAGTTCGCGCCCGCGGGGATGGCCGTCCAGGAAGCCGGCATGCATCATCATCTCTTCCATCCCGGTCGCGAACCCTTCCGTACGACTCACGAAGACGTTGTACAGCAGGGGGCCTCGGCGGATCGGATCCGGATGCGGGTCGTGCTCCATGCGCGCCAGATCGATCCAGTGGAAATCGTGCGTGCGCATCACGATCGGATCACGGTAGCTGACCTCGCTGAAGAACTCGCGGGGCTCCGGGGCGTAGGTGCCTTGCCGCGCGAGCAGTGCCGGCGCCATGTAGTCGCGGACCGTGAGCACGCCCCGGTCACGCAGAAACGCCTGGTACTCGGAGACGGCGGCCTTGAACCGGCGTGCCCATTCGGCCGGGTCATTGATCGGCGCGAGCGGCGGCAGTCCACGATTGCGTTCTTCTTCCAGCGCGAGCGCCGTACGTGCCCGCGCCAGTTCGCGGCGCATCAGCGTCACTTCTTCTTCCCACGTATACGGCACGAGCTGCACGTGGCGCAGGTACCAATCGTAGTGCTCGACGCCCACGCCTGAGGGACCGGTCTTGGACGGCGCCTCGCGTTCCAGCCACTGGCCGAACCGATCCGTTGCCTCACGGGCGCGGCGCACCTCGGCCACCAGCTCCGCGTTCCCCGTCACCCTGGTCGCCAGCCGTTCGAGGCCGTCCGACTGATCGTGCAAGCTGCGGATCCCCATGACCCAGAGATCATGCGCGTCGCCCACCAGGTTCGTGCGCGCCTGTTCCAGCAGGACAGGTATCGTGCGCAGCGCCGCGCGGAGTTCGGCGGCGCGTGGGGTCGAAAGCGGGTACGCGTACTGCCACAGCTCGATCGACCCCCTCGCCTGGTGCCCTTCCCGTGCCGGCTGATCGCTCTGGTTCCAGAACACGGTGAGGTAGAACGCCGGGTTCCGTGCCCACGGCCGCAACACGCGGTGATCGAAGTCGAGACCGTTCATCTCCGCGCGCAGGACGTGGAGATCGACTTGCTGCGCGGTCGTCCAGCCCATGGTGTCGAATGCCGCGAGCCGGCGCTGATACTCCGCCAGGCCCCGCTGTTGGGTGGCCATCGCGGCCGCGGTGTAGTCGGGCACGCCGTCAACCGTGGCCGGACGCTGGAAGTCGCGCCACTGCTCGAACAGGGTGAGCAGGTCGTCGTAGCGCGACGGCGTCACGGTTTGTGCTTGCGCGGACGTGAGGATGGCGCAGGTCGGGAGCGCAGCGACCAAGGCGCGCATGGTTCGGCGGGATGAGCGCGGCCCGCTCATCCAAGCTGCTTCTCGTGGTGCCGGGCATGCAGCTCCTGAAACCGCACGTAATCCGCCAGCTCTACTTTCCCAAACAGCGTGGTGGTCATCGTCTCGCTCCGGCCGCTCGCGGCGCGGCATGCCTCTTCAAACGTGCCCACGGCCCTGTCCAACCGCGTGCGTGCGGCCGTTGGAGACTCGGGCCCGCTCTCCGGATCCAAGGCCCTGTTGGTTTTGGCGCGCGGGAACGCTCCCTTCTTGAGTACGCGGTTGAAGAACACGCCGCGTACGACCGGTCGCACGAAGGCCGGGACCGACGGGAACCTGGATGGCTCGCCCCGCACTTCGTTCGCCGATTCCTCAATCGCACGGGCCACGTGCTCGGCTACCTGCGACGGCGACCACTTACCCGGCGCCCGGGGCGTGGTCCAGTTGCCAGCGGCCTTTGCGGCGGTGTTCGCGAACTCGTCCACGGCGGCGCGATGCGCCGCGAGTGCTGCGGTGATGTCGCCCATTTCGCCTCCCAACACGCTACGAAGACAGGGCGGCGTCGGGACTCACGCCGCTCGACGGTCACTGATCGCGGGTAAAGATGGGGCGAGTGCGCCCGGTTCGCGAGAGGACCGGGCGCCTGTTCACCTCGTGGCGGCGGCGGGCCGGTTCGCGCGCACCCTCCGAGTGGCCGGTGGCGACAGCCGGTACTCGCGGTGCATGCTTCCACGGCACACGGACCCATTCACCTGCCATGTCTGCGACCAAGGAGATTCCACGATGGTGCGTCCGATGCTGATCTCGCTGGCGCTTCTCCTGCCCGCCGCCGTCCTCGCCCAAGCCCCGACACTCCAACCGGGCGTGCGGCGGTACGTGGCGGTGGACGACTCGGTGGTGGCGCTGGTGCACGCCCGGGTGATCGACGGGACCGGCGCCCCCGTCGTTTCCGGCCAGACGATCGTGCTGCGCGGCGGCGTCATCGCGGCGGTGGGCCCCGATGCGACCGTCCGGGTGCCGGCCTCAGCGCGCGTCATCGACCTCGCCGGCAAGACCGTGTTGCCTGGCTACGTGATGCTGCACGAGCATTTATTCTATCCCGCCGGCAGCGCCGCCTACAACGCGATGGAATATTCCTTCCCCCGTCTCTACCTGGCCGGAGGCGCGACCACGATTCGTACCGGCGGGAGCCGGGATCCGTATGGCGACTTGAACGTCAAGCGCGCGATCGACGCGGGACGGACGCCCGGCCCGACCGTCTACGTCACGGGCCCGTATCTCAACGGTCCCGGGCTGCCGATCAACTTCGTTCACGCCGTCGCCGACGCCGCGGAAGCCCGGCGGATGGTGGCGTACTGGGCCGACATGGGCGCCACCTCGTTCAAGGTCTACATGCAGATCTCACGGGACGAACTGCGCGCCGTAGTCGAAGAGGCGCACGCGCGCGGCCTCACGGTGACCGGGCATCTCTGCTCGGTCACGTTCCGCGAGGCGGCGGCTATCGGGATCGACGATCTCGAGCACGGTCTCATGGCGTCGACCGACTTCGTGGCGGACAAGCAGCCCGACCAATGTCCTTCCGGCAACGAGCGCAATCGCTCCCTGCAAGCGCTCGATCCTACGGGGCCTGACGCGCGGCAGCTGATCGAGCATCTCGTGCGACATCGGGTGGCGATCACGTCGACGCTCCCGGTGTTCGAGACCTCCGTGCCCGGTCGCCCCGTGGCGCCCGCCGGCGCACTCGACGCGATGTCGCCGCAAGCGCGGGATCAGTACCTGCGGTCGTGGGCACGGGCGCAAACCGGCGGGCCGGACGTCGGCGAGCGTTTCGCGCATGCGATGGCATTCGAGCACGCCTTTGCGACGGCGGGAGGGCTGCTCGTCTCGGGCACCGATCCCACGGGGTTCGGAGGCGTCGTGGCCGGGTACGCCAATCAGCGGGAAGTGGAGCTGCTGGTGGAGGCGGGTTTCGCACCGGAGGGCGCCATCCGGATTGCCACGTCCAACGGCGCGCGCTTTCTGGGCATCGCGGATCGTGTCGGGACGATTGCGGCGGGGAAATCCGCCGATCTCATCGTTGTCGACGGGAATCCGGCGGCGCGGATTCAGGACATCCGGAACGTCGCGATGGTGTTCAAGGCCGGGATGGGCTACGACCCGGCGCGGCTGATAGCCGACGCGCAGGGGCTGGTGGGAATACGGTAGCGACCGAGGGCTCGGCACCGCGTCCGGGGCCGAGGCAAGGCTCACGCGGGAAGGCCGTCCGACCTTGCGCATGTTCGCTCCGTGCGGTAGTTACGCCGGCATGCGAACCCTGCTCCCCGTATGCATCCTCGCAACCAGCATCGCCGTGCGCGGCGCGGCCCAGAGCCCCGAATACGAGATCCTGGCGCTCCGCTATGCCACCGTGCCCGGCTTCCCCGCGTCCGGTCTGGTGATCGGCGCCGACCCTGACGAACGGATCGACATCGCCATGGTCTTCTGGCTGATCCGCGGCGACGGCCACGTCATTTTGTTCGACAGCGGGTTCCACCGCGCGGGGTGGTTCGAGCGGTTCGACGTCCGGGATTACCTGCGACCCGATTCGGTGCTGCGACTCGCCGGGGTGGCCCCCGAATCCGTGACGGACATCATCGTGAGTCACGCGCACTGGGATCACATGGGTGGCATCGACCTCTTTCCCAACGCGGTGATATGGATCCAACGCGATGAGTTCGCGTGGTACACGGGGGAGGCATGGCAGAACGGTGGTCGCGGTGGCGGGGCGGATCCCGAGGATCTCGTCGAACTGGTGCAACGAAACACGCAGGGCACGGTGCGGCTGGTCGGTGGAGATGACGTGGAGATCTTGCCAGGTATCCGGGTGTACACGGGCGCGCGGCATACGTATGCCTCGCAGTACATCCGTGTCGCGGACGCGGTACCGGTGATCCTCGCCTCCGACAACGCCTATCTCTATCGGAACCTCGCGCAGCACCGCCCGGTCGCCACCTTCACGCGCGCCGACACGACGGCCAATGTGCAGGCGCAGGCACGGATGCTCAGGCTTGGAGGTGGGATCGACCAGGTTGTGCCGGGACACGACCCTCAACTGTTTACGCGCTACCCGACCGAAGGGCGAGTGGCCCGGATCCGATGAGCACCGGCGGAACCGGAATCAACCCTCCGCGTCCGCCGGACCAGCCGCCTTCCGTTTCGTGAGCCATGCGTCGAGGCTGAACGTACCCCCACCCCACGCGGCGAACAGCAACCATATGAATGAATAGAGCAGCACCGTCTCGCCGCGGTTTTCCCACCACCACATCTCGCCGCTCCGCCACCAATGCATCCAGAAATAGGCCACCGCCATCTCACCGGATGCGACGAACGCGGCGGGGCGCGTGAACAGCCCAAGGGCGATCAACGCACCGGCGGTCACCTCGACCGTACCGGCAATCCCAAAGCGGCTCATCAGGTCGACCGTTCCACCGTCCGCACCAAACCCGCCGAACCACCCGAACATCTTCTGTGCGCCATGTGAGAAAAAGGCGAGCCCCGCCGCGATACGCAGCGCGTTTTGCGCGATCGCGCGGTACGCCGCGATCCGATCACCGGTCATGACGTCCCGCCTTCCTTTGAACGTGACATGGAACCACATTGTCGCTGGCGCACGCCCAGCGGAAGGCCAGGCGCCCGACTCCAGGAACCCCAAGATCGCGCGATGGTTCCAGCGCGGGCGCGCCAACCAGCGCCATCCTTCTGCCCCGGGACGCACCATGTCCGGACAACAGACGCATACCGAGATCCTCGCCGAACGACCTAGCGGTGCCGTTGGGGAAGCGTGGCATCGACAAGGTCATCCTCGGCGGCATGTCGGCGGACCTCTGCGATTCCTACGTGGCGGCGCTGCTCGACTTCAGGACGATCGCGAGCGGGGTGCGGACGACGGAGCAGGTGGTGCAGGTGATGGCGGCAGCGCGGCCTGCAGCTGTCTGATCGCGCCGACGCTGGAGAGAGCGGAGACGCAGTACGGCACCAACACGGTGAGTCCGATCCGGACGAGGCGGCCGGCACCGAGGTCGCCCCGCAGGATCGCGTCGCCGTGGTTGATCATCACGAGGATGGCACCGACCACGACGGCATACTTGAGCCCGCGCAGTACCACCGTGCGATCACATACGAGCCGCCACCAGAGGCGCAGGGCGTCTCGGACCATGTCGGTTCTCCGTTTGCAGTTGGTGTAGAGTCGATGAGCAAGATACCGCCGAGCCCGAGAAGGGCGTTAGCCCTCGGGAAGTTCCCGGATGCCCCAACCCGGGCCTAATCCCCCGAGGCCGCGGGCGCCACGGGAATCGGTCGTGGAGATGGCCGAGTTCCCGGACATGAACCCCGGACCGGTATTGCGATTGGACCGGGACGGGATCATCGAGCGGGTCAACAAGGCGGCGCGCGAGGTCTTCACGCGCGACGATCTCGTGGGACAGTGCTGGCTTGACGTCTGCCCGCTGATGACGCGCGAATGGTGGGACGGCGTGCTGCGGACCCCGGAGCCGGTCACGTACGAGGCCGACGTACACGATTGCTGCATCGTCTTCACCCACGCGCATCGCCCGGACGCGGCGCACGTCTTCGTCTTCGGCACCGACGTCACGGCGCGGCGCCAGGCGGAGCGAACGCTCGCCGAACAGGCCCGCCAACTCGCCGACATGGCCCGCTTCCCGGAAATGAACCCGGGACCGGTGTGTCGTCTCGATCGTCACGGCTCCGTGGTACTCGCCAACGCCGCGGCTCGCCGCCTGTTCGATCGGGACACGCTGGTGGGGCTGTCCTGGCTCGACGTCTGCCCCGCGATCACGCGAGAACGCTGGGAGCACATCCTCGCCGCCTCCACCACATCGACCCACGAGACGTCGGTGAACGGCCGGGACATGGTGTTCACCCACACGCCGGCGACCGAGGCCGGCCTCGTGTTCGTGTACGGCGCCGACGTGACCGAGCAGAAGGCGGCCGAGCGCGCGTTGCGCCAGACCGAGAAGATGGCCACCCTCGGCACGCTGTCCGCCGGGGTCGCGCACGAACTCAATAACCCGGCCGCCGCCGCGCAGCGCGCCGCCGACCACCTGCGCGAGGAGTTCGCGCGCTTGCAGGCGGTGCAGATCCGCGTGTCGGCGCTGAGGCTCTCCGAAGCCGAGCGGGAAGCGCTCGCCGGACTCGACACCCGGGCACGCGCCCGGGCGGGCTGCGCCTGCGAGCTCGACCCCTTGGCCCGGAGTGATCGCGAGGATGAGATCGAGACGTGGCTCGACGAGATCGGCGTCGAGGATCCACCCCTCGTCGCCGCGGCCTTGGTCGAGATGGACCTGACGGCGGACCACCTGCGCGCGCTCGCCGGCCCATTCGCCGGCGCGCACAGGGCGCCCGTCGCCGAGTGGCTCGGCCACGTCTTCCCGGTATACCGACTGCTCGACGAGATCCATCACGGTGCCGCCCGCATATCCGAAATCATCGGCGCGCTCAAGGAGTACTCGTACCTTGGGCAGGCACCAGTGCAGGCCGTCGACGTCAACCAGGGGCTGCGCAACACACTCATCATCCTGCGCGGCAAGCTGAAGCAGGGCGTGACCGTGATCCAGGAATTCGCGGACGATCTGCCCCGGATCCAGGGATACGGAAGCGAGCTCAACCAGGTCTGGACCAACCTGATCGACAACGCCGCCGCCGCGATGGACGGCAAGGGACAGATCGTCTTGCGGACGCGCGGGGCGGACGGACGCGTCGTCGTCGAGGTCGAAGATGACGGGCCGGGGATTCCGTCCGAGCACCATTCCCGCATATTCGATGCGTTCTTTACGACCAAGCCTCCCGGTCAGGGAACGGGACTTGGCCTGCACACGTGCTACACCATCGTGGTCAAGAAGCATGGCGGCACGATCGACGTCGAGTCACAACCCGGCCGGACACGGTTCGTGGTCGTGCTGCCATCCCAACTCCCTGCCGGCAACGCGGCCGCATCACAGCCCTGAGGAGAACGAGCGAGCATGTCGAAACCCATCATCCTGTCCATCGACGACGAACCGGAAGTGCTGAACGCGGTCGAGCGCGACCTGCGGCAGCACTACCGTAAGGAGTATCGTGTCGTCAAGGCTCGCTCCGGACAGGAAGGGCTGCAGGCCACGCGGCAGCTCAGAGAGCGCAACGCGCCGCTCGCGCTGTTTCTGGTCGACGAACGGATGCCGCAGATGAGCGGGACGGAGTTCCTGGCCGCAGCCCGGCAGCTCTATCCCGACGCGCGGAAGGTGCTGCTCACGGCGTACGCCGACACCCAGGCGGCCATCGCGGGCATCAACAAGGTCGGCCTGGATCACTACCTGATGAAGCCGTGGGACCCGCCGGACGAATTCCTCTATCCCGTACTCGATGATCTGTTGAGCGACTGGGCCGCCGCGTTCCGGCCTCCGTTCGAAGGTATCCGTGTCGCGGGAACCATGTGGTCACCCGACAGCCACGCGGTGAAGGACTTCCTGTCGCGCTACCAGATTCCGTATGAGTGGGTCGACCTGGAAACCGATGACGCGATGCGCGCCGTGATCGAGACGATGTCGCCGGACCTGCGACGGCTGCCCGCGGTGTTCTTCCCGGACGGTGAGCCGATCGTGGCCCCGACGACCCGCGACCTCGCCGAACGGCTCGGCCTGCAGACCCGCGCGACCCACCCGTTCTACGACTTGGTGGTGGTCGGCGCGGGGCCCGGGGGGTTGGCGGGGGCCGTGTACGGCGCGTCGGAAGGGCTCCGCACACTCCTGCTGGAGCGCGACGTGCCTGGTGGTCAGGCCGGCACGAGTTCCGCCATCGAGAACTACCTCGGGTTTCCGAACGGGATCACCGGTGCCGACCTCGCGCGCCGGGCCGCGGCGCAGGCAGCGCGATTCGGAACCGAGCTGGTCGCGCCCTGTGGCGTCGACGCGTTGCGACACGAGCATCCGTATCACTTCCTCGCGCTCGACAACGGAACGGAGATCAGCTGCTACGCGATGCTCGTCGCCACCGGGATGCACGTCCGCCGGCTGGACGTGCCGGGCATCGACGAGCTGAGCGGGGCCGGTGTGTACTACGGCGCCGCGCTCAGCGAGGCCGCCGCGTGCCGCGACAAGGACGTGTTCATCGTCGGGGGTGCCAACTCCGCCGGCCAAGCCACCATGCTGATCTCGCGCTACGCGCGAAAGGTCACGATGCTGGTGCGGGGACCGTCGCTCACGGCGTCGATGTCCAAGTACCTGGTCTCACGGATCGAGGAGGCGCCGAACGTCGAGGTCCGGACGGACACCATGGTGACGGCGGTAGCCGGGAAACGCCGTTTGGAGACGATTACACTCAGCGGACCCGGCGGGGGAGACCCCGTCACGGTTCCGGCCGAAGCCATGTTCATCTTCATTGGCGCTGCTCCGCGATCCGACGCGTTTGCCGGCGTCATCGAACTGGACCCCCAGGGGTTCGTCCTCACGGGGACGGATCTGCTGCACCACGGGAGTCGACCAAAGGGATGGCTTCCCGCCCGTGACCCGTTCCTGCTCGAGACGTCGGTTCCCGGGATCTTCGCCGCGGGCGATGTGCGACACGGGTCCACCAAGCGCGTTGCGGCGGCCGTCGGGGGAGGCTCGGCAGCCATTGGGGTGGTGCACAAATATCTCGAGACCGTGTAGAACCGGGTCGGTCCCTGACGGTATGGCCCCTCGAAAGGATTCCCTGTCATGATCAAGGTCCCTTGCATCACGGTTGGGTTACTCGCCTGTGCGATCGCGCCAACGCTACCGGCCCAGGACCAACTCGGCCGCGGCGTGTCCATGCTGGGAGATCAGGTCATCCTGGTCAAGTCAGCTCCCGGGCGCGGACCGGCGGCCACATTTGTCTATCGCTACGCGAACGGCGTCTGGGACCTCTCGTCCCGCATCACGACGGAGGGGACCGCCGTCGGCGGACAGAGCCTGAGTGGGTCGGTGGCCATCGCCGGCGACCGCTTCATCGTCGGTAGCGGCGATCCGACCGGGATGTGGGGAGCGCACGTGTTCTCCCAGACGGGCGGCGAGTGGGCCGAAGATGGCGCCTTGTACCAGGTCGATCCGCGCGCCGTCGCACCCGTGGAGGGTGGCACGGCGCCAGTGAGCCTCGGCGCGGTGATGCAGATTCTGCAACCCCCCCTCCGCACGGTGGCCGCCGACGGCGACCGGGCGGTGCTGTCCGTGATCACCGGACCCACTGAGCACCGCGGCATCCGGGTGTACGAGTTCACGGGCGGTAGGTGGGAGGAACGCGCCCGCCTGGACCCGCCGGAAGATCCGGGTCTGTTGTTCGGCCGCGCGGTGGCCATCGCGGGTGACGTGGTGGCCGTCGGCGCACCTGGCTACGGCGATGCCGGCGCGGTCGTGGTCTACGCGCGACAGGACGGCGGGCAATGGACGCGGCAAACGATCCTGAGCCCTGAGGGTCTGGACCCGCGCAGTCGTTTTGGGACGTCGGTCGCCATGGATGGCGGGACGCTCGTGGCCGGCGCGCCGGCGGCACAGGGCGGGGCCGGGATGGTCGTATCGTATGCCCACAACGGATCGACGTGGACGGAGACCGAACGCCTGGCACCCGTGGGGGAGACCGGCAACCGCCAGTTCGGGACCGCACTCGCACTGTACGACGCGGACCTGGTCGTCGGTGCGCCTGCCGCCGCGGAGCGCCGCGGCGCGCTGTACCATTATGTCCGCCCCGCGAACGGGGCCTGGCATCTGCAGGGCTCACTGACCGCCGACGACCTCGACCCCGGCGCCCAGCTTGGCGCGGCGGTCGCCGCCGGGCCGGGCGGGGTCGTGGCCGGCGCCCCGGGGGCGGACGGGAGTCGCGGGCGCGCGCTCGTCTTCAGGCGAATCGACGGCGGTTGGGAAGGACCCGACTGGATCCGATTGGGCGGAGACCTGGCGTCCCATGCCGGCGAAGAGGTGCGATGCGCCGACGGCGATGCCGCCGGGTTCCCGTGCGACCACGTCGATCTCGAGGCGTTCCTCACCCTGGACGCGCTCGGTGGTAGTTCGGATGAGCGCGTGAGCGATCTGTGGGGCTGGACCGACCCCATGTCGCGCCGGGAGTATGCGCTGGTGGGACGTACCGGCGGTCTCGTGTTCGTCGACATCACCGACGCGACCCAGCCAACCGTGCTGGGCCTGATGCCGGCCAATCCCAGCGGCGCGCGCGACATCAAGGTCTACAAGGATCACGCGTTCATGACCGGCGACGGCGCCGGCACGCACGGGTTGCTCGTGTTCGACCTTACACGGCTGCGCGATGTGCGGCTGCCGCCGGTGGCATTCGAGCCGGATGTCCGCTACGACAATATCGCGAGCGCGCATAACCTCATCATCGACACGGAAGCGGGGTTCGCGTATCCCGTGGGCGCGAGCGGCGGTGGCGAGACGTGTGGCGCGGGCCTGCACATGATCGACATTCGGATCCCCAAACAGCCGACCTTCGCCGGGTGTTACACCGACGACATCGGCCTGCTGGCACCGGGCCGAACCCACGACGGCCAATGCGTGGTGTACCGCGGGCCGGACGAAGACTACCGCGACAGGCAACTCTGCTTCGCGTCGAACGAAACCGGACTGCGCATCGTCGATGTCACCGACAAGGCGAACCCGGCACCCATCGCGGTGGCGCGCTATCCGGGCGCGGGCTACGTCCACCAAGGCTGGCTCACCGAGGATCAGCACTATTTCTACCTCGATGACGAGTTGGATGAGATCATCGGCAGCGCCGACCGCACCCGCACCCTGATCTGGGACGTACGCGACCTCGACGACCCGATGTTGGTGGGAGCATTCCGCGGGACGACCACCGCCACCGACCACAATCTCTACATCGTGGGTGACCGGATGTACCAGGCGAACTATCAGGCGGGGTTGCGCGTCATCGACATCAGCGATCCCGAGCACCCGACCGAAGTCGCCTATTTCGATACGACCCCCTACGACGGCAACCGGCGGTCGCTCGTGCCCTAGCGCAAGGTTACTGCCCCTGTGGCCGGCTCCACGGCGGGACGATCTTGTTCGTGCGGGCGTACGCGATCGACTGACCGAGGTGCTCGTGCAGATCGTTCGCCATCAGGCCGATGGCGGTCGCGAGGTCGACGGTGCGGCCGAAGAACGGCACCTGACGCGCGCGGTCCTCTGCCGACAACCCGGAAACGATACCCATCAGATGGGCGGCCGCCGACCGCATCTCGGCGATCATCTCGAGCTTCGACAACGGCTCGAGCCTGGCGCGTTCGGCTTGAAGTCCGTCGCCGGCAGCGGGCGCCTTGTCGAAGCCCCACATCGTGGGGAACAGGTGGCACTCCAGGACGAACAGGGCCATCACGTCGTGCACCGAGCGCACGCCTTCCATGGGCCGCCAGGCATACGTCTCTTCCGGGAACGCGTCGGCCAGCGCGAGGAACTTGTCCCGCATCTGCTCGAGGTCGGCCAGCTGGGCTTGCGCGGCATTCTGGAACTCCCCCCCCGCAGCCTGGGACCACGCCACCGAGCCGCCGGAGGCGGCCAGCGCCCCCACCATCCCAAGCACGCGGGACGCCCGGGGGTACCGCCTGATGTTCTTCATGCTCGACTCCTTTGGTTTGTTGGTGACGTGGATACCGCGCAGACCCTCATCGGTTCCCTCCGCGCCCGCCGCCACTCCGGTCCTCGGTCGTGCGATAGTCAAACCCGCGGTTGGGATAGCGAGGCGGCGCCGGGACGGTTCGTGGGTCCCGCGCGATCTGTTCGCGCAGGTACGCGACCGCCGCGTCGAGTTGGGCGTCGGCCCCGTTGAACGTCGCGTGTGGCAGGTTGTCGACGACGATGTCCGGAACGACCCCCCACTGCTCGATGAGCCACTCCCCCTCCGGACCGTACACACCGGTCATCGGCGCGCGTGCCAATCCTCCATCCGTCAGCCGATTGACCGAGCTGAGCCAGATTTCCCCGCCCCAGGTCCGCGCCCCGATCACCGGCCCCAGCCCCAGCCGGCGAAAGCCATCGGCGAAGGCTTCCCCGTCGGAGGCGGTGTTCTGGTCGACCAGCACCACCATGTGGCCGCGGAACGCGTACTGCATGTTCCAGGTGGGTTGTCCCACGCGATCCTTGAAGTACATCCACGCCTGCCGCATGAGCTTCTCGAGGATGAAGCTGTCGATGTTGCCGCCGTTGTTGTCGCGCACGTCGATGATGAGACCCTGCCGGTTGAACACCGGATAGAATTGGCGATACCACTCCGTAAGGTTGCCGCCACCCATGGCGCTCAGATACACGTAGCCGATACGGCCGTCACCCTGCTCCTCGACCCGTTGGCGGCGGGAATACACCCAGTCCTCGTACCGGAGCGCGTATTCGTTGGATGCCGGCACGACGATCACGTCGCGCGACTCGCCGCGTCGTGTGGCGTCGGCGCCGGCGCCGCCGGGTTTGACCGTGATCAGTACCTGGCGGCCGGCCTGGTTACGCAATAACGCGCCAATATCGTTCCGCTCGAGCGTCGCGACGCCGTTCACCGCCACGATGACGTCGCCGTTGTGGACGTCCAGGTCAGGATCGGCCAGGGGCGACTTCTCGTCGGGGTAGTCGGGGTCGGTCTCGTAGATATGATCGATCCGGTAGCCACCGGCCGCGGGATCACGGAACAGTCGCGCGCCCAGCGTCGGCACGGATACGTTGTCCTCCCCCGTCCGCGTGTCACCGCCGCGCACGCTGGTGTGCAGCGCCGAGAGTTCCCCGACGACACGTCCGATCAGGTCCGACAGCTCGTCCCGCGTCGTGACGCGATCCACCAGCGGCAGGTACTTCCGGAGCGTGGCATCCCAATCGACCCCGTGCATCGAGGGGTCGTAGAAGTAGTCGCGCTCGAGTCGCCACGCGTCGATGAAGATCTGGCGCCAGTCCTCGCGTACGTCAATCGGGAACGACCACCCGCTCAGATCGACCCGACTGTCGGCCAGGTCGCTGACTGTCGACGCCTTGGCGTCGATGACGTGCAGCGCGTTGCCGCGGCGCACGAGAAGCTTGCGGCCGTCGGCCGACAGTTCAGCCGAACGAATGTCGGCCACCATCGTCACCGGCTCCGGATCGTCATTCCCGATCGTCATGCCCATCAGGTCGGTCTGGGCGTCCGGCCCG
This sequence comes from Gemmatimonadales bacterium, assembly GCA_036397455.1. Taxonomy (GTDB): domain Bacteria; phylum Gemmatimonadota; class Gemmatimonadetes; order Gemmatimonadales; family GWC2-71-9; genus JADFNB01. The sequence goes on from DASWIX010000078.1 coordinate 44,756, forward strand.
GAACCGCGGGAAGCCCAAAACAGTACCTTGTCGTTGACCGACAGGCCGGAGTAGTTCCCGGGCGGTACCGGGACGCGTTTGACGCGACCCGCCAACCCTTCGGTGTCGATGCGCAGCGTAGGCGCCTGGCGTTCCCGCTCCGCCGGGTCGCTCCCGGCGGCCGCCGGCGTCACTCCCAATTCGTCCTTGGGACGGAAGGGAGACCGCACGCCGCGTTGTAAGGCGACATGATAGATCTCGATCTGGCGGTCGAAATACGGTTCCGGTTGACGGGCGCCCCACGGTCCCCCCACCAACGAGCGCAAATTACGGTCGGAGAGGAAGTAGAGAAACGTCCCGCCCGGATCCCACGCGACGCTGAAGCTGTTGACCCGGTCGCTCGTCACCGGCACGCGCACGCCATCGGTCAGGCTGAACAGCCTGATCTGCACAAAACTGTTGGGCGCACGCATGGCGAAGGCCAGCCAGCGGCTATCGGGCGACCACGAAAAGTCGCCGATCCCTTCCTGGTTTTCCGAGACCTTCCGCCGGGTTCCGGCACGCACGTCGAGGATCCACAGGTCGTTGTTGTTGTCGTCATAGGCGACATACCGCCCGTTCGGCGACGGCACTCCCGCGAACCGCAACATGGTGCCGTCGTTCGACAGGCGGCGGTCGGCTCCCACGCCGTTAGCGGGGATCGCGACGAACTCGAGCTCGCCGGTCTCATCGGACAGGCCGAGCAGCGAGTCGCCGTTGGGCATGAACGCCACGTCGCGGAACCGGACGCTGTCCTTGCGCGATGCCCGCACCAGTCTGCCGTCCCCCACCGGTGCGACGAACACCCGCCCGCGCGCGGTCAGCACCACGCGCTCGCCGGCGGGGTCGAGGTGCGCGGACGTGAGATAGTCCATCGGATTGGTGACCCACTTCTCGCGCAACTGGTCGAAATCCGACACGAGCGTGATGGCCAGTCGTCGGTCGGCGTTGGATGCGACGTCGAACCGCCACAGGTCGGCTCCCAGTTGATACACGATCCGTCCATCGGACAGCGCCGGGTTCTTCACGTCCCAACCGCTGTGCCGGGTGTGCTGTCGCAGATCGCCACCGGTGGCGGCCATCGACCAGAGGTTCATCGTTCCGTCGCGGTCCGAAACGAAGTACACGCGGCCGTTCCACGTCATGGGGGAGTGGCTTTCGCCGTCGTAGCTCCCGGTCAACTCGACCGCCTCTTCGGCGCCCTGGGCGAAACGCCACACGTCCCGGGCGGTGCCGCCCGTATAGCGTTTGGTCACGTTGTTGTGGTAAGCGGGGCGCACGAAGTAGAGCGCAGCAGTTCCGTCGAACGCCACCTCGCTGGCGTCGGCAAGCGGGATCAGGGAACGGGTCCCGTCACGCAGATCGAGTTGCACCAACTGCGGTTTCGGCAATCCATTATAGTGGCGCGTGGTATACACCAGGCGACCGTCCGGCGACCAAGCGGTGGCGACCGAGGCGTCGCCCTCGTAGGTCCACCGGGTCGGCACCCCGCCGCCGATCGGCATCGTGTACAGTTCGGCCGGCCCCTCGTAGCGCGCGGTGAACGCCAGCGTGGTCCCGTCGGGGGAAATGACGGGATTCGTTTCTTCGGCGGCGTGCGTCGTCAACCGGCGCGCGACACCGCCGTCAGCCGATACGGTCCACAGGTCACCTTCGGCGGCGAAGACGAGGACGTCGCCACGGAGCGCGGGGTAACGATACAGGCCAAGCGCGCCCGACTGCTGGGCGGCCGCATCGGCGGAGGGAGAGGGAAACGCGAACATGAGAGCGAAGATCAGCAAGCGCATGGTGCGGCCTCGGTCGTGGGACTGGTCCTGTAGCTCGGGCGCGGGCGAGGGGTCACTCGCTCACGGGACGGAAAACATGTCGCGCGGGAGCGGTCGGCGCGAGGGGGTGCCCGGGTCACACGCGTGGCAACGTCGGATCAAACACGAGCGCGACAATCGTCAATACGATGCGGCATCGACGCGGTTATGGTTTGCCCCGGGCCGGGACTGGCGACTTCACCCGTTGGCGCCAGGCCTCGACCGGCCGGCGCGCTTCGCGAGATCGGCTCCACCAGTCGGTCAAGCGCGCGACTCCGTCCTCCAATGGCACGCGCGGCGCGAACCCGAACGCCTTACTCGCCTTGCTATGGGGATAGTAGGCCGGGTGGACCAGTGACAAGGACATCTGTCGGCCGGTGGCGGCACGATACAACCGGTCGACCCCCGCCCGCACGGCGCGATCGAGGGGCGCCGGCAACTTGAGCACCCGCCGACCCACAACCCGACCAAGGGCGCGGACGAACTCATTCAGCTTGACCATCTCGTGACCGACGTGAAAGACCTCGTCGGCGGCCGCCTCGGACTCGGCGGCTTGCAACATCGCTTCGACCAGATCGTCGATCCAGATGACGTCGATCGGGAAGTCCCCAATCGCGATGGGCATCCGCCGCAGCATGCGCTCCCACTGATGGAACCAGGGGCCGGAGCCGGGCCCGTACACGTTCGTGGGGCGGATAATGGTATAGCGGAGCCCACCGGAGGTAGCCAGCGCGCGGACCCGGAGTTCCCCCTCGTACTTGGTGCGTCCATAGGCGTTGAGCCGCTCGACATGTTCCGGCGCGATCGCTTCCGAGATCCACGGATCCGATCGGCGCGTGGCCGCGAAGACGGAAATCGAGCTGACGTACACGAATCGTCGGACGCCGCATTCGAGCGCCGCTCGTCCGAGCCGTTCGGTACCCAGGACGTTGACGGCGCGGCTGCGTGCCGCGTCGCGCCGTCCCATCGTGGCCGCGCAGTGGTGGACCGTGTCGGCACCTCGAACCAACCGGCGCAGCGCTTCCGTGTCGTCGAGGTCGCCGCGGACGATCTCGCAGCCTCGGTCGGCCAAGCGCTCGGCGCGCGCGTCACCGGGGCGGAACAGGGCGCGCACCCGAACGTGCGGGAGGAGGCGCGCCACCAGCGCGCCACCCACGAACCCGCTCGCGCCGGTCACGGCGACGGTCTGCTGCGGTCTCATAACCCGAACCTCCGCGTGAATTGGTTGGCAAACATCCCGTCAGGATCGAGCGAGGCCCGCGCGCTGCCGAACGCATCCCAACGGGGATACTGGCGGCGCAGGTACACGGGACGGAGGGCCATGTGTTTGCCCCAGTGACAGCGGGCATCGAGGTCGCCTACGACATCCTCAAGCGCCGACTCGAAGGCATCGTTTCGCCGATAAAACAGATCCATCCAGAACGATGCGCGCCCGTAGCACGGACTCAACGAAAAACCGTCGGCGGCCGACGCGCGCAACCCGACTGGGTTCACGAGCGTATGACGGTGATCGGCGAGGAAGGCGTCGAGCCGTCCCAACGTCTCGGCGGCACGCTCGCTGGGGATCGCCACCTCCGCGGCTTGCCAATCGTCGCTCAAGCGCCGCAACATCTGCACGCGCTTGGATCCGCCCGCGATCGGGGTAAGGATACGGTCCCACGAGTCCACGGCGGTGGCCGTGAACCATCGGTTCCGCAGCACGTTGACGCCGAGATGCGTGGACATCTTGTTCGCCAGAAACGTGGCGGGACAAAACCGCTCGCGGCGGCGGACCGCCCGAACCGGCCGCGGCGCGCGATCCGCCGCGAACGTGACGACACGGCGCGCACTCGGAAACCACACAGCCGCGTAGAACTCGTGCGCCCGCTGCGCGGTGGCGAGTTGCATCACGTACCGTTCGAACGGCTCCACCCGCATCACCATTTCGAGGTAGAATCGTGCCTCGCACCTGCATGTGACCGTCGAAATCACACCGAACGTGCCGAACGAGACCGCGACGTGCTGAAACAGGGGATCACCGCGGCGCAGTTCGAGGATCTGACCGCCCGCCGTCACGATGCGCATCGACTCCACTGAACTCGCGAAGATCCCGTGGGCCGCCGAGCCACCGTGAGTGCCACTCGACAGCGCACCCGCCACGGTCGCGCCGGCCCACTCGCCGTTGGTCGGCAACGCCAGCCCCTGCGCAGCGAGCGCGGCGTTGAGAGTTCCGACCGTCGTTCCGGCCTGGACGGTCACATACTCACCGTCCACCGAGAGCACACGATTGTACCGTTCGAACGAAAGCGACGTGCCCGCGGTCTTGTAACAAGCGTTCTTCGATCCTGCCGCTCCCACCGGCCGCACGCTCTCGCCACGATCCTTCGCCGCCAGGACCGCCGCCACGATGTCCAGTTCGGATTCGACCACAACGTGCCGCAATGGGCGTTCCATTACTTCGGGGTTCATGATCACGGTCGCCTCCGGTCAACGGCTCCCCAGCGGGCTCACGGCGCTCGCGGGGTGCAATGGCGTTGGGGTGGAGGACGACAACGCGGGCGTCGAGCGGGTCCGGCCGGCCCTCCATTGGGCGAGTGCCCACGCTCCGGTGGCGAAGACCATCGAACCCACCGTCAGACCGATCAACCATGAGGTCGGAATCGCGAGTGGCGTCCCCAGAGCAGCGATGAACCACAAGCGCGGGAAGCGACCGAGCGCCGTCGCGGTGAGATGGCGCGCCACCGAGTAGCCCGACAGCGCGGACAACAGCCGCGCCATCCAGAACGGGACCGGGCCAAGCGCACAGAAGACGATCACGGCGAACGGCATGCGCTGGTACCACGCTGTGAGCCGCGTGCCGAACTGACTGTCACGCACGCGGCGGACGGCATGCATCTCTCCCGCTCGCGCGTAGAGGTGGTAGTTGATCCACTCCACGAACACCGTCGCCATGGTGCCGAGCAGGCCGATCAGCAGGGGCGGAAAGAATCGACCGTACAGCATCAGTGCCGGTTCGTAGCCGCCGTTGAGCACCGGCGAGTGCGGTCCGTTGGTCCAAACCGTATACAGCACGAACGGTGCGAGCTGGGCGATGGCGGGAACGAGTAACGCACCGACCAGGGCCACGGCAGCGAGGACACCCGAAACCCGGAGCATCAGGTCGTCGGTGGGTGTGCCGCGGTGGCGCGTCAGAACATCAGCACAGCGGGCAAGGGACATCGGGCCTCCCGGGCTTCGCCGCGTTCATCGCGGCGTACGGGCACACGATGCCCGGGATCCGTTGCCCGCCTATGTCATTGGGTGTGACCCGACTGTTCCCCGCCGGGGAAACGGGGGGGTGGGGGGGGCTGGGGGGGCAACTGTTCCGGGCGCACGGCCCCGCCGGGGCGCACGGCCGAGTGCCCCAGCTATCCTACCAGCCCAATTCCCGGTACCACGCGCCAAACGCCCGTGCAAAGTAGGCAGGATTGAACAGCATCCATTCGCCGAGGGATTCGGGCAGCGTGAATGCCGTGCCCCCGTCCTCGGCGCTGGCACCCGACTCGTGGGCGCGGCGTGCACCCTGTTCCACCAGGTCGAGCACCGCAAGGTAGCGGTCGAGATCCACCCCGGCGCCCAACGCGCCGTGTCCCGGGACATACACGGTCGCGCGATCTCGCCGTAGCGCGCGCACCGACGCCGAGAGTTGGGTCGGAATGGCGTCGACATAGTTGGGGAACATCGCGTTCCAGTAGAGGTCGCCGCAGAACACGACACTCGGGTCATCGATCTCGAGCGAGATGTCACTGTCGGTGTGGCCGCTACGCGGGACGATCCGGACCGTGCGACCGCCCAAGTCGAGCGTGGTGGGTTCCGTTGGCGACAGGAACTCGACTTCTCGCAAGGCGGCGCTACGCGCGTCGTCGGGCGGGCGATTGCGCTCGAATACCTGGTCGCGTGTCACCTCGGTCGCCCGTATGGCCGGCCTGTCGGTGCCCGCCAGGTACCCGGCCGTGCCGTTCGCGTGGTCGGCATGGTAGTGGGTGAGCGCCACGTGGGTGGGCCACCGCCCGGTCAGCTCGCGCGCTTTGCCGGCAAGCCACTCGGCACCTCGCGGTCGATAGAATCCTTCAATCGCCAGCACACCGGTTCTGCCCGCGATGATACCGCCATTGGAGAGCGTCGTGTTATCGCCATTCAATGGAGTGGAGATAAGCGCCCAGATGTTCTCGGCCACCCGCTCCAGGTTGCCAAACGGCTCTTGCGCAACGACCTGGCCGCGCGGCGTATGGGCCCACCAATCGCGACGCGCGCGCGGCATCGCCGCGGCCATGATCGCCAGGTGAGCGCCACAGGAAGCCGAGCGACCGAGAAAGTCGCGACGCGTGATGTCAGCCATGGACTTCGCCCTCGCGGAAGCAACGGTTCAGGGATGGGCGGTCATCGCCCGAAACATGGAAGGTGTTCACCTGACGCGCGAGGCTCGCGGCATGGCAGCCCACGAGCCCCGGCTGTGGCAGGCGGCTGTTTTCGGCTCACGGCCAGCGCCAGCCGAACATCCCGGCGGTCAGCAGCGCATATACCAGCGAGTCGAACAGGGACCGCATCGTCGATCCCCAGTTACGACCCCACCAGATCGCGTCCTGGACAAGGGCCAGGCCATATCCCGCGAACGCGACGGTACCCACCACCCGAAAGACCTTCAGGTAGTCGGTGCCGGGTGCCAGGGTGCGCGACGCGAGATACCCCGCGAACAATCCCACCACCAGACAGTACACGAACCACATGGTCAGTTGTTTCCCCATGTTGAACGGGCCATTGCGGTAGACCGTCATGAACGCCACCGGTCCCTGGCTCAGCTTCCCGACGAACTCGGGTGAGCCCATTTCCTTGGCGTCGGCCGCACGCGGCATCGTGTAGTCGCCGGGCGGGATGTTGAACGGCCTGAGCGCGTCCATGACTTCCGCCTCCTTGGGGAGGCCTCGGACGTCCGCGCGGTGATAGGTGAATACCATGTGGATGATCGAACTCGCGACGAACACGGCGACAGCGGACAGCAGAATCGGTAGCCAGAGTGCGGTCAGCGAGACCATGGTGGCTCCTCCGGAGGATGGGGGGTCGGGCAAGCTGCAACCTCGGAACGGGTTCGTCAATATGTGGCGAGGCTGGATTGTCTTTTCACCGCGGAGGCGGGAGGTCGCAGAGGGAATTCAGCAACGCGGCCCGGGCGGTGTAGAACTGCACGCCCACGGCGTTCTCTGCGGTGACTCACTCCCGAAGCTCGTTCACCAACCGCCGAAGCCCCATCCTCAGCTGCAGGACATTGAAGTTGATCAGCAACCCAGCGTGAAGACCGGAAAGCCTCAGGTACGTCAGGAGCTGGGCCTCGTGGACCGGTTCGAACCGGGCCACCGATTTCAGCTCGACGATCACCTCCCCTTCCACGAGCAAGTCGATCCGGTAGCCGCAATCGACCTGGTAACCCTTGTAAATGACCGGCAACTCCTTCTGTCGTTCGACGAACAGGTTGTGCCCGACCAGTTCGCGCACCAGGCACGCTTCGTAGGTCGACTCCAGGAGCCCGGGGCCCAGTTCGCGGTGGACCTCGATCGCCGCCCCGATAATCGTCTCGGTAACCTCATTCACCTTCATGGCACTGCCACCCCTTCTCGGTCATCACGCTGCCTCCTCTGCGCCCTCTGCGGTGATCTCACGGAAGCCAGCCACGATTACGCGCCGCTGAGGACGCAGAGATCGCAGAGGACATCCCGGCACATTCAGACCCCTCTGCGTCCTCCGCGCCCTCGACGGGGAAACTTGAGGTGCTCCGGCCGGCAACGGCTCATGATTCTCGCTCCGCCCCCGTCAAAATCCCGCACACGGCAGAGTCCCTCCGGAGAACCAGCGAACGCACTAACTTCCATCCATGCGCCTGCCGCTCTCGATCCTCCTCGCGACACTGCTCTGCGGGACCATCGCCTGCCCCGGCGACGGCCTCAGCGGTCCCGACAATACCGACGCGGCACTGCTGGTCCTGCCGCGGAGCGTCAGCATCGGCATCGGCGACACTGCCACCCTTTCGGCATTCTTCGTCGTATCCGGCGCGGATTCGGTCGCCGCCGAGGCCGAATGGACGAGCCGGGATACGAACGTGGCGACGGTATCGTCCCGCGCGGTGGTCAGGGGGATCGGGTCGGGCACCACCCGGATCGTGGCCGGGGCGACCAGGCGAGAGGACTCCGCGACGGTCGTCGTCACCGCGGTCGCGCTCCGCCCACCGACGCTCCAGCTCATTGCCGAGAGCCCCGCCGGCGCCCTGGTGTACGCCACCGCACCGGCATCGGACTCGACCAGGCTCTTTCTGGTTGCGCAGGCGGGCGCCGTGTACGTCGTCCGCAACGACACGCTCCTGACCGCGCCATTTCTCGACGTCCGCGACAGCGTCCGATCGGCGGGTGAACGGGGTCTCCTCTCGATCGCGTTTCATCCGGCGTACGCGACCAACGGGTATTTCTTCGTGTCGTACACCGACCTGAACAACGACTCACGCATCGTACGGTACACTGCGACCAGTGCCGAAACGGCGGACCCGGCATCCGGTTCGCTGGTACTGGCGCTCGACCAGCCGTTCAACAACCACAACGGCGGGCAGGTCGCTTTCGGTCCCGACGGCATGCTGTACATCGGATTCGGCGACGGGGGCAGCGGTGGCGACCCGCTCGGATCCGGCCAGAACCCCAAGTCACTGCTCGGGAGCATCCTGCGGATCGACGTGGATGGCGGGACCCCGTACGCTATTCCCTCCGACAACCCGTTTGTCGGCGACGCGGCGGCGCTGCCGGAGATCTGGGCGTGGGGCCTGCGCAACCCGTGGCGATTCAGTTTCGATCGCCTGGCCGGGGACCTGTACATCGCCGACGTCGGTCAGAACGCTTGGGAAGAGGTGAACGTTCAGCGCGCGTCGAGTCCGGGCGGGGAGAACTATGGGTGGAACGTGATGGAAGGGTGTCACTGCTACGCCGCTACTTCGTGCGACATGCAGGACAAGATCCTGCCCGTGATCGAATACTCGCACGAGGAGGGCTGTTCGGTGACGGGCGGATTCGTCTACCGAGGATCGGCGGTGCCGATTCTCACCGGCCGGTATCTCTACGCGGACTACTGCAGCGGCTGGGTCCGCAGTTTCACGTTCGAGGCCGGCCGGGCCACGAATGTCGGCGCGTGGTCGGCTCTCGCCCCGCCCGGCGCCTTCGTCACGTCGTTCGGGGAGGATGCACGGGGGGAGTTGTACGTGATGACCGCGGCGGGCGGGCTCTACCGAATCGTTGAGGCAAACTGAAGGCGCCGAGGCGGCTATTCCACGTATATCTTCCCGGCCGCCGCCGCACTGATTTCCAACCCCGCCAGTCGCAGGGCAAGTGCCATCTGCGGATCCCGCTGTTCGCGCAGGTCGGCCCCGGTCGGTAACACGAGACTATCAGGGGTCACACCCACACCTTCGAGTCGCTCCCCGCCGGGAAGAATGAGATCGGCGACCGTAATCATCACACCGTACGGGACGTAGCGGGTGGCACCGCCGACTCGGTGCGGCCGGTAGGTGGCTTCCATGACCGCGCCCCCCGACCGGTCGCCGACAACGATGGCCTTGCCTTCGCGCTGCAGCGTTCGGGCGGTGATTTCCGCACCCGACGCGGAATAACTGTCGATCAGAACGATGACCCGTCGGGGATATCGGTCTCCCACTCCTCCCGCACGCGGATTCTGGTCGCCTGATCCTGCAGGTTCAGCACTGGCGGGTGTTGGGTGACCTTGGCGGCGATCTCCATGGTCTCCACACGTCCGTCCCTGCCCAACTCGAGGACCAGGCCGCTGGAGGGACGCAGCAGATAGTAGACGTACGAGAGCAACGGCGCCGATCGGCGTGTCACCGGCATCTGGTTGATGCGCAGCAACCGGTCGCCCGGGCGGACACCTTGACGATACGCATCGCTGCTCGAGTCGACCGCGGTCACGTAGCACGCCTCGCCCACGGGCTGCCAACTGATCCCGTACTGGGCCCGGACACGCAACGGGGGCGGATCGAACAAGGTGTGCGAGTCGTTGAGCACCAGCAGAAACTGGGCGAGCACGCCGAGCATTTCGGTGTAAGACGTGGCGCGGCTGATGGCGGAATCGGCTTTGGCGTAGAGCGTGTCCAGGTCGATTCCGTGGAACGTCGCGTCGTAGTACCGGTCTTCGAGCTCCTCGCGCAACACCCCCAGGATCCGGTGCCCGCGCGAACGATCTTGCGCTTCGAGCGTCGTCTGTTGGGCGGCGGCAGGAGACACCGGCACGCCGAGGGGAAGGACAAGGAGAACCGAGCAGATGAGCCGGAGGCGGATCGCCGCCCGCCGAACAGGGACATGGTTCAACTTCACACGGTGCATAGCCAATCAACTCCGCCGCTAGCCGCTCCTCTACCCGGAAGGCAAGGCCGGCGACACCTCGATGCCGCCTGCTCATGCGCCGCCTAGGAATCGAACCTAGAACCTACTGATTAAGAGTCAGTTGCTCTGCCAATTGAGCTAGCGGCGCGCGAGCAGGCAAACTAACCGGTCGCTACCGTTCCCGGAACTGCTCGTACAATCGTTGGTGCTTGTTGTTCTTGGGATCCACTCGCCGGCCCCCAACCCACATCATCTCGACGTTCGTCAGAATCTGCAGCGGATCGCCGTCCGTCACGATAACGTCCGCCCGCGCGCCGGCCTCCAGCCGCCCGGCATTGATTCCCAGGATCGCAGCCGCGTGCATGGTCACGGCGCGCAGGCCCGCCTCAGGGGACAGGCCAAACGCGACGGAATGCGCCGCGTGGTACGGCAGGTTGCGCACGTCGGCGTCACTCGCCGTCCCGAACGCAAACTGGACGCCGGCCGCTTCCAGCGCGCTCGCGTTCCGGTAGTTCGCCTGCAGCGACTCGTCGCGGTTGCTCGAAGGCGAGTAGGCAGACGTAATGACAACCGGCATATGCCGGCTGGCCAGTTCGTCCGCTACCTTCCACGCCTCCGTCCCGCCGACCACCACCGGGCGGATCTCCGGGAAACTGTCGGCGAAGACGAACAAGGTGCGGATCTGCCACTCGCTCTCGGCCTTGAAGAAGACCGGCATCTCGCCTCGCATGGCCGGCCCCATCGCGTCCAGCAACACCGCTTCGCCACCCCAGACGTTCGCCTCGAACGGCTGCGTGGGATCGTCGCTGATCGACGGATGCGCGGTGTAAACTCGTGCCCGCCGGAAGAACGCGACGAGTTCCTCCATGCGCCTGCCGGTGAGTGTCGGCTCTTTCTCCTCCTCTTCGTCTTCCTCCTGGTTCCGGGCCCGCACTTCCGCCTCGGCTTCGAGCAGGATCGACGACTCGATGTGCGGCGCCCCGCCGTGCAGTTCCCCATCATCGGCGAACTCGAGCCAATTGCCGGTTTCGCCCGTCGCTTCACGCGGCGCGGGGAAATCGACCACGATCGCCGCTTCCGGCTTGACCGCCACCTGCTCCCAGGTGTCGCCGTCGTTGAATCCGATGACTGCCGCCGTCCCCGAGATGACGCCTGACGTTTGCGCGGTCAGCACGGTGGTAATGCCGTTCGCCCGCGCCACGTTGAGACTGGGATAGTACGGCATCACCGCCGAGATGGCCCGGATCTGTGGATTGTAAGCACCGATTTCGGCCTGGTCGGTCGCCTGCCCCACTTGCCCGAACTCGAACAGGCCGATGGTCGTCGCCGGATCGATCATGCCGGGATACACGTGCTTGCCACTGACATCCACGCTGGTCGCTCCAGCAGGCACGCTGACACCGGCGCCACCGACCGCCAGAATACGGTCGCCCTGCAAGATCACGGTCCCATGCGCGATCACCGGGCCCGACACGGGATGGACGGTGCCGCCAACCAGCGCCACGATTTGACCCTGCGGCGTGCTCGACGGTGCCGCCCCATTGGACGACGACACGGACGCGCTCGTCATCGCGCTGGTCGATGCTGCCGCCTCGCGTACGGGAAAGGCGTTGAACGGCTGATCGCGCGTGCCCGCCTCGTCCGATGCATCGTAATAGACGATGCCATCCACGATGGTCTGCTCGACCCGCGCATAGCTGCTGTACGGCGACGCGTTCAGCAGGACGATGTCCCCCTGTTTCCCTTCCTCGAGCGAACCCACCTTGTCGTCGATGTGCAACATCCGGGCGGGATTGAGCGTCAGCATGCGCAGCGCTTCGAGCCGGGAGACCCCACCGTACTTGATCGGTTTGGGAATCTCGAGGTGCATGAAGCTCTGGAGCCACGGAATGTCGGAATTGATCGCCGTCAGAATGCCGTGTTGCTGCATGATGGCCGCGTTGAACGGGGTCGCGTCAGACGCCTCGCGCTTGTACTGCCACCAGTCACTGAACGTCGACCCGCCTGCCCCGTGCGCCGCCATCTCGTCGGCGACGCGATACCCTTCGAGCACGTGCGTGAACACGTCGATCCTGAACCCGAACCGCTCGGCCACGCGCATGAGCGCGAGGATCTCGTCGCTGCGGTACGAGTGCGCGTGGATCCCGATCCGCCCGTCCATGATGTCGACCAGTGCTTCGAGCCGAAGATCGCGCCGCGGCGGCGCGCGGAATGCGTTGCGGTTCGCCTCGTATCGCGCCCATTCCGCCTTGTACGCCTGCGCGGCCATGAACGCCTCCACGTACGTGGCCTCGACCCCCTGCCGCGACCGGGGGAACCGGCTACTCGCGTTCTGGGGGGCACCCTTCCGCGTGACATTCTCGCCCAATGCGAACTTCACGAACTTGGGCGCGCCCGGGATCAGGAGCTGATCCGCGCGGTCCATCCCCCAGCGCATCTTGATCACGGCACTCTGCCCGCCGATCGGATTGGCGCTGCCGTGCATGATGCGCGCACTGGTCACACCGCCCGACAACGCCTGGTAGATCGAGTAGCTCTCGGCGTCCAGGGCGTCCAGCACGCGGACCTCGGGCACCACCGGCGCGCTGCCTTCGTTCGTCGCCGCCATGGCGACGTGGGAGTGCTCGTCCACGATGCCGGGCATCGCCTGGAGACCATGGCCGTCGATCACCCGCACGTTGGCCGGTGCTTGCAGGTTCATCCCGATCCGGCGGATGATGCCGCCCCGAATCAGGATCGACACGCCCGCGATCGGATCGCCGGCGGCCGTCCACACGGTGTCCAGATTGGCGATGAACAGGTCGCCGGTCGGATACGTCACCCGCCCTTCCGCGAGCTGTACCGCGAGGCTGGCGCGCTGCTGCGCCGCCGCGGGTGGGATCATCGCGCCGAGTGCCAGCGCAACGATGAGTCGAGCACGTCCCCTCATGACCAGACCTCGCGATACCAGCGAATGGAAGCGCATCATCGCGCACCTCCGGGGTGCTTGCGACCGGAGAACGAAAACGGACCAAACGGTCCTTCACCGCTGCCCGACATGCGATCCCCCTCCACGGTGCCATCGCCGGTCATCTCGAATTCCTGGCCACCGGCGTTGACGCTCATCGTGAAATGGACCCGATTCCCGGATACGTTGCCGCGCATCGAGGCGGATCCCACCTCACTCGTGGCGGTCCCGCGGAACGACCCGTCGGGGTCCATCGTGAGGCTCGCCTCGAATGGGAATTCCTGTCCGCCCGCGGCCATGGTGATCGTCCACGCGCCCGTGACAACCACCGCGGGCGCCCCACCACCTCCGCCGCCGGCACCCTTCTCATAGCCGCCCTCGACGAAGACGTAACGTACCTCCGATTTCTCCTCGAAGATCGGCCCGCTCCACGCGACGAAGGTCGCCGGCGTCCCCGCGCCAAGCCGAGTCACCTGGGGAATACCGAGCAGCGTGGCCGGAACGCTGGTGATCGCCGCGAGTGCGGCGGACTCCGTCAACCCGTACTCGATCGACTTCCGTGTCGCCTCGAGTACGTTGCCGTCTCCACCTCCGCTCGTGATCGCGAACGTCACGCGGGCCGCTTCGAGCCGGCCGGCGTTGGACCAGATGTCCTCCAGTCGTTTCTTCTCGCGTGCGGCCGCCGGGTCGAGTGCCTCCGGTGCGGCTGGCGCAGCGGCGGCCCGGGCCGTATCGGCCGCCGCCGAGTCCGCGACCGTCGTATCCGGCTTGGGTGGCTTCCAGTCATCCGGTTTGGGGAAATCGCCATCGATCAGCACCGGGATCTGGCGCCGGACGAGTTCATCCGCCACACGCCACGCTTCGTGCCCGCCCACGATGACCGGCTTGATACCGTACTCGTCCGACAGCGCAAATACCCGACGAATGTCCTCGGCGCCGTTGGCGGCGAAGAACACGCGTAGCTGACCGGCCATCGCGCGTCGCAACACGGCGTAGTCGGGATCGAAGCCTGGCGTGCCAAGTCCACTGGGGTTCCGGGCGTACGCCTCGCGGATCACGCCGTCCCGCCTCGCGTCCTCGAACGCCTGACGCATGTACGCGATCACAGCGAACAGCGTGCCGGGGTACACGCCCTGCGCGCCCTGAAACGCCATCGAGAGGCCGACGTCGTCGTTCACCACCATCTCCCACGGCCGTTCCACATCGGTGCGGTACAGGATAGCGGCCCCCAGCCCGGCGGCCAACGCGCCGCTGGGAATGATCCCGGCCGCAACGAGACCGGCGGCCCGTTGCTCCTTGCCGTCCGGGCCGGTCTGGGTGAGATAATTGACGACGCGTCGATGGGCCAACATCCCCTGCAGGTCGCGTGGCGCATCCCACGACCGGACGCTGTCGCCGCGTTCGACCTCCGGGAACGCCACCGCCGCCTTGCCCTGCGCATCCACCAGACCGGGATACACGTAGAGCGAATCGCCCTCGAGTACCTCCGCATCGGCGGGGATCGCGACGCCCGCACCCATGTTCTCGATCAAACCGCCCCGGACCACGATGGTCACACCCGTTTCGCGGCGCCCATCGGGGTAAACGACCGTGACGCGCTCGAGTGCGTAAGCAGGTGACGGCGGGGGCGCGCGATGCTGGGCGGCAGCGCCGGCCGGCCATGCCAGCGGCGTGCACGCCACCGCCGCGACGATCGAGTGCCGCAGGGACCAGCGTATCATCGTGAAACCATCCTCGTGGGAAGACCCTTGGTGGGAACGCCGCTAAGAGACGTTACAGAACTCCGCCCTGTCAAGGTTGCCGAGTGGGCGGCGATACTACTCGACCCGTCGCGTAAACACCAACGCCTGCCCCCGATCCGCCAACCGCCTGAATCCGCACAGGTGGAACAGGTGGACCGTGAACCACCGCGCAATGTGGGGATCGACCAGCAGCCGGGTCGGCCGCAACGGATCGCGCCGTACGCCGGGGAGATGCGGCAGCAGGTGATCCATCTGGAGATAGCGCATCAAGGTCGACACGCGGAGCCACGAACGCCGGATCGGACGGCCGATGAAGAACCCGTCTTCACCTTCCGCTTGGTAGAGTGGCATGAGCAGGAGACCGGACTGGGGGGCCGCAATCCCGCCCCTGTGATCTTCCGCCAGCATGTCGCCGCGCTTGACCTGCTGGAAATTCCTGAATCCCGGACGCATCACGAACCCGCCGCCCGGCTCGATCGCATGGCGGTACGTGATCTCCACCACGGACGGCAGCCCGCGCGCCGCCGATCGCAGTTCCGCGTCGTGCGTGGCGAGTTCGGGGACGTCGTCGGGCGCGAGGCTCCCAACCGTGACCAGCGCCCGCCAGACTGCCGCCTCGTGCCGTCGCCACGTCTGCTCCGCCACGTGCTGACCGGCCTCAACCAGGATCAGCGGCCGGCCACGCTCCTCCATGAACTCCAACAACGACCCGTGGATCGCCTCTTCTATGCCGAGGATCAACGGGATCGGCGTCGCAAGGGCGATGGCGCGGCTGTGCAACGTGTCGCTTATACAATGGAAAGGGGCGCTCGGGCCGGACGTCGAGTGGAGGTCCAGGAAGACGACCTCTCCGTGGGCCCGCACGAGGTCGTCGAACAGCTCGAGCAGAGCCCGCTGTTCGACCTGCTCACTGTCGTCGCGCGACGGATCGGCCGCGCGTAAGCGTTCGACCGCCTCCGCGCTCCACATGCGGTTGAGGTCCCGCGTGACGTAACGCCGGCCCCGCTCGAGCGCGGTCAGATTGCCGGCGACCGCGGTGAACGAACCCTTCAGCGGCAACCGGTCCCGTCCGAGCCGGTGGAGCACCGCATGCGAGGCCGCGAGGCCGCCCGGCTCGTTTCCATGCATCCCCGCGATCGCCACCACCACCGGCCCGGCCCGACCCGTATCGTACGTGCCCAGGACCCGACCGTTCGGCGCCACCCGTTCGGCCGCCGCTCCAACGCTCACGACGCGTCCCGCCCGCCGTCCGACAGGTACTCCTCGAACAGCCGGGCAGCCATCTCGATGAAATCCCGCTCGCTCACCACTCCGACCAGATTCCCGTCCTGAACCACGGGAAGACACCCGACCTTGTGCGTGCGCATCAGTCGCATGGCATCGAGACACGGCATGTCCGGCGAGACCGTCACCGGATCGGGTTGCATGATCTCGCGCACGGCCGTCGGCTTCGCGTCGTCCGGTCCCGCGCCCTGCGCGATCATCTTGAGCAGCGAACGGTGGGACAACAACCCGACGAGTCTGCCGTGGTCATCCTCGACCGGGACGTGGCGCAGATGTTCCCAGTGCATGACCGCCGCCGCCACGTCCACGAGATCTTCCGGCTGCACGGTGAACAGGTCGGTCGTCATCAATTGACCGACCGTGCGGACGCTCTCACGCCACTCGTCGACGTCCGGCACGTCGTCGGGCAGATCCCACGTGTGGACCGGCTGGCCGGACCGGTGGTTGGCCAGCATGCGCAGCGTCAGCGTCTGATCCCGCGCCGACGCCTTGCGCACGCCGGACAGTCGGCTCAGCAGGTCGAGCGACCACTGCGCGCCGGTGCGGCCGCTGGCCACCCGCGCGTCGATCACGCCGAGGTACCGATCGATGTGGGTTTCGTCGATCCGGTGCCGCCGCAACCCTTCTCGCGCCTGGGGGAGCAGTTCCCCGCGAATCAACTCCGGGACCGGGACGGCACGGCCACCACGCCAACGGAGTGTCGCCTTGAGACCGTAGCGAGCCGCCGCCACGAAATTGGATTTGGCATCCTCAAAGGCGAACTGCGTGCGCACGTCGTCATCGTCCTTGCCGAGCTGGGACATCAACCCGAAGTAGAACGCCGCGTTGGCGACCTCGTCCAGCACGGTGGGTCCGGCGGGGAGCGCGCGGTTTTCAATCCGGAGGTGCGCGTGGCCGTCGTGGACGCCGAAGCACGGGCGATTCCAGCGATACACCGTACCGTTATGCAGGCACAGCGCCGTCAGCGGCGGAATCTCGCCCCGCTCGAGTACGCTGGTCGACGCCTCGCCGAGATCCGCCGCGAGCAGCACGCGATACCGCGCTACCTGCTCACGGTACAACTCGACCACCGAATCATCCACCCATTTGTCGCCGAACGACACACGCCGGCGTGACCCGCGGAGTTTTTGCTGCTCCGAGCGGAAGTCGAGCGACTGCTCGAACAGCGCGACGCGCGTCTCGTGCCACAGGCGATGCTGCAGCAGGACCGGCGAATTCACCGCGGCCGCCAACACCGGCGCGGTCACGACCTGCGCCAGGTTGTACAACCGTGCGAATTCATCCGCACCCACCTGAAAGTGTACCTGAAAACTCGTGTTGCACGCCTCCAGCATCACGTTGCGGTGTGTCATGTGCAGTTCGTCCACGCCCATGATCTGCGTACGAAACACGCCGTGGGACAGCTCGGTCATCACCCGGTTCAACTCGAAGTACCGCGGGAGCGGTGTCATGTTTTCCAGGGTCAGGTCACCGCGCACCAGCGTTGGGAGAATGCCGGTCAGCAAGACCTCGCCGCCTTCAGCGTGGGCGGCGACGGCGGCACGGGCAACCGCGGCGGTCAACGCGTCTTCGAGATCGCCCAGACAGCTGCCGTCGAGCGGGCGGGCCGGCACGTTGAATTCCATATTGAACAGCCCGAGTTCGGTCGTGAACTCGGGCTCGGCCAGCCGCGCGAGCACCTGCGCGTTGATCATGGCGGGCCGACCGGTCCGGTCGATCAGGAACAACTCCTGCTCGGCACCGATCCGCCGAACACCGGATTCGATCAGGCCCCGTTCGCACATCCGCCCCAGCGCGCGTACGTCGTCGAGCAGCGCGCGCGAAAAGCGGCGCAGCTGCTCTTGATCGATGCGGTCGGCAATCGGATCCTGGCCCATGAGCTGGTAGTATAGCTCCCGTTCCCGACCGATTGGCAAGATCGCGTCGACCAGCGATGTTTCCGCCGGCCCAACGAAGGAACCTGTATCGGGTGCGGTGTATTGCTGAGTCGATCGTCTCCGGTTCAGCCGGACGACGTGCCGTAACCGTCTCGAGCCCACTGCTCATTCCAGCGTTCCGTGAATTCGTGAAGACCATCCAGAGCCCCATCCAACACGTCCTGCGGCGATGCGTCGCCCCCTTCACGCTGACGGCGCTCGCTCCCCTGACGCTCCCCGCACAGGAGCGCCGCGATTCCCTCCCGCCCGACAGCGCGTACGTCATGCCGGAGCTCGTCGTGACCGCGACCCGCTCGGAGCGCGTCCGCCGCGCCGAGAGCGCCGTGACGACGTCCGTCGCCAGACCCACATTGGCCGAGCGCGCGGATAGCCGCGTGGCCGCCGATCTGCTGCGCGCCATGCCTGGTGTGCACGTACAGCAGACGTCCGCCGGGCAAGGCGCCGTCGTGTTGCGCGGATTCGTCGGCAACCAGGTGCTGCTCCTGGTGAACGGCATCCCGCTCAACAACGGGAGCTATCGCGATGGACCGGGCCAATACCTCGCCACCGTCGACCCCGAGACGATCGAACGCATCGAGGTCGTGCGCGGCCCCGCATCGGTGCTATACGGCTCGGACGCGCAGGGCGGTGTCATCAACCTCATCACCCGGCCGCACCCGGGCCTCGACGGGTGGACGTTCCGTGGCACGGCGAGTGGATCAACGGCCAACAACGGCTTCCGCAGCCGCTTGTCGACCGGCTACCTCGCGCCGGGCATCTCGTTTGGGCTGGGTGCGACTGTCCAGGACGCGGGAGACCTGCGCGCGGGCGGCCGCATCGGGCGCCAGACACCGACGTCGTTCTCGGCACGCGGCATCGATGCACGGCTGTCGGTCGAAGCCGGGCCGGCACACCGATTGACACTCGGCCTCGAGCACTACGAGATGCACGATGTCGCCCGCTATGACCGCTATGTCGAGTTCCGAGCGCCGCGACCCGGTCCGGATGCCGAACACGTGTTCGATCCGCAGACACGACAACTGGCGTTCGCGCGGCATCGCGTGACCACGGCCGGCCAGTGGCTGATGACCCTCGAGACCACCGCCTCGCTCGCCGTCCAGCGCGAGGGACGCCGCCAACAACGGCTTGGGGACGCCGGACCGGCGACCACCGTCGAACGCACGCGCGACGATGTGTTCACACCGGGCCTCAGCGTATTGGGAACCAGCTTCGTCCACGTCGGCGACCGGCTGGTCGCGCTCGCGTGGGGAGGCGAAGCGTACCGCGACCAGATGGCGTCACACGGCGATGCCTATCACCTGATCACCGGACAACGCACCCCGCTCACGCGAACCGCGTCCGGCGGGTCCGTTGCCAGCGGCCGTTTTCCCGACGGGGCGACGATGGTGCGAACCGGGTTGTTCCTGTCGGGCGACGCGCAGGTCGCTCAACGGCTCCGGCTTTCTGCCGGCGGCCGCCTGAGCGGCTTCCGATCCGAAGCGAACATCGGGACGGAGTTCGGCGGGGCGGTGACCAACGTGGCTACCGCGGTGACGGGGCAACTCGGCGCCGTCTTTTCGGTCGCGGCGCCGCTGGCGTTTTCCATGCGAGTCGCGCAAGGGTTCCGCGCGCCCAACCTGTACGATCTCACCAATGTCGGGACGGTGCCCGGCGGGATCCTGGTCCCCAACCCCAACGCGCGGCCGGAACGGTCGGTCAGCTACGAGGCGTCGTTGCGGTGGACGCAGGAAATGACCGCGCTGGAAGTCACCGGCTTCCGCAGCGACATCGATGATTTCATCGATCGGGCACCGGGCACGTTCCGCGGTGACACGCTCTTCCAGGGCGAGCGCGTGTTCCAGGGACGGAATCTCGCCACGGCCAGCGTCATGGGCGTCGAAGCGGAAGGGATCCGCTCGCGCGGACCGTTCGACCTGCGCGTGACGATGGCGTACACCCGCGGCGAGCAAACCCTCGCCGACGGCACCGTGGAACCGATGGCAAAAATCCCGCCGTTGAGCGGCGCGGCGCGGCTCCGCTGGCGCCCGCTGCGGCACAACGTCTGGCTGGCCTACGAGTTGGCATGGGCGGGACGGCAGAGCCGGTTGTCGGGCCGCGACCTGCGCGACTCACGCATTCCCGCCGGCGGCACGCGCGGCTATGGCATCCACAGCTTCCTGGCCTACGCGCAGATCACGCCTGCCATGGCGGCGAGCGTGGGTATCAAGAACGTGGCCAACGACCTCTACCGCACCCACGCGAGCGGCGTCGACGCCCCGGGCCGGCACGTGTGGATGGGAATCAGCCTGCAAGACGGGCGCTAGCGATCTCCGCGGTCTCTGTGCTGAATGACGTAACCGGAATGGCGAACGGATGCACCGGGCGCGCCGTCCGTGCGCGTCGTCGGTTCATGCGACCGAGTCGATCGTCCGCAGTCCCCCGTATCGACGTCCGGACGCCCGTCAAGCGGAGGTCACGGCCGCCACACGGAACTGTCTAACGCCGCCCGCACCTCCGGCGGGAGCAGGGCCCACCCATGCCGAATGGGCACGGCGCGGTACGTCACGAACGGGTCGTTCGGCTGCGACCACCCACCGTAGTTGATCGCGATCACGCGTCCATGACTATCGATCAACGGTCCCCCGCTCGATCCGTGCGTCGTCCCGCCCTGGAACACCACGTCGCCGCGGGTCACGTCGCTGATCCTGCCTGTCGACAGAAACGGCTGGATGAGCTGATGCCGCGCCAGTTCGCCGGCCAGGCGCACGACATCGTCACCGGCCGTCGCGATGATAGCCGTCCGGGTCGCCTCGTCGGCGCGGGCGAGCAGGAGGTTCACACCGGTAGGAAAGCCCAGCAGCATCACATTCGCGCCCGGGCGGGGCGAGACCAGCTCCTGCGCGAGGGGAATCGGGGCCGCGGGCGCCGGATCACCCTCGAGTTGCAGCAACGCCACGTCGGCTTCGGTCGAGACGCGTCGCACCGTCATCGTGCGGCCACCGCGCGTCCCGCCGGGGAAGAACACGCGCACCGCGTTGCGGCGCATCTCGAGCGGCCGCCCGACCCGTTGACCGAGCTGCGCCGTCACCGACGCGAGTTGCGGATCGACGGTGACATCGACCACGTGTCGGTTGGTCAACATCCACCCGTCCTCGTGCACCAGGAAGGCCGTGCCGGTGGCTTCGAGCGATACCTCCGGACCGGCGCCTTCCAGCGTGACCTGAGGATTCTGCCGGCGATCGACTACCCGCTTCCCCGCCTCGTCGACGACGAACCGTACGGGGCGGTGGGCCCTGGTATCGACGAACCCGACCGACGTCACCAGCAGGGCGACCGCCCCACCGAAGGCGTCCGCCGCGTTCTCCGCGAAGCCCAACTCACCGCGAATGGTCGCGAGCGTGGTCTCTTGTTGCGCGCGGAGTGAGGCGTATTCCTCGCGCAACGTCGACAACTCGGCGGCCGTCGCCGTGCGCAGCGCACGCTCCTCCCGCAGCGCGGCATCCAGCATCGCGATCGCCGCCCGCTGCTCCCGAACCCCGGCCCGCGCCTGCCAGTACACGAACCCCATCCAGCCCACGCCCGCCACGGCCATGACGCTGAGCGCCACCATCACCCGGCGTGACGTGCGTTCGTACGCCACGGCGGCGAACTGCCGCATGACGAGCGTCATGCTGGGTGCCCCGTCACTTCCGGGGACCCGCGCGCGGGCATGGGCAATGCGGTACATGCCCGAAATCGTGGCCAGGCCCGGAGCGGTCAGGGTCCTGGGGAATCGCGGCCGTTCGCCGAGGAGGAACTGCACCCGCGCGCCACCGCGGCCGAATTCGATCACGTCGCCGTCCTCCAGCACATGCTCGGTGACGCGCCGCTCATTGACGAAGGTGCCGTTGCGGCTTTCGGCGTCGCGCAGCACGAAATGATCGTGGGACCACGTGATGGAGGCATGCGTGCCGGAGACCAGCCGTTCCTCGGGCGCGAACGTGAGGTTCGTGCCGGCCTCCCGGCCGACGGTGAACGTCCCGTCTTGCAGTCGCAACTCGGCACCCTGGCGCGTGCCGGACAACACGATCAGCCGGGCGATCACCGGTTCACCGGAACGGTCGGACTACAACGCGGTCCCGCCCGCACCGTCTGCGGCGCAGGTACACAACTTCGCGGGCGGGCGGTCGGCATTCATCATGAGACCGGTGGGGTACTTGCTTTGGGCGTCCGGGTCCTCCGGGATCTCCCGCCACCCGCCACACGTGAGGCATTTCGTGTACAACGCCATCGTCGCTCCTTCTTCGTCCGGGACGCCGCTCGGGGTTGGGCGAACGCGCTGGACCAAATCTACCCGGGGATATGCGCTCTCGTGCACGACGGGCTGTTCTCGTGGCTGACGTGCTAAGTGCCCCCAAGGGGAATCGAACCCCTGTTCCCACCTTGAAAGAGTGGTGTCCTAGCCGTTAGACGATGGGGGCGGAAGGCGAAGGTGTGATAGCGGTAACGGGATTCGAACCCGTGTTTCAGCCTTGAGAGGGCCGCGTCCTAGTCCCCTAGACGATACCGCCGGACAAGACACGAAAATATCACCACGGCCCACGGACCACGCAAGCTGCTCGGACGGTTGCGGCACTGGTACAGTTTGACGACGACCGACGCTAGACCTAGACCTAAGACCTAGATTGGGCACCGATGGTTTGTGCAGGTCGGAGCCTCGCCCTTCTCCGGTATGCGAAGGCGCTCGTTGGTAGACCGGTACAAAACCGAGCTACACAAACCGCTGCGGTACATGGTACGTTGACTTGTCCGCTAACTTGCTGCGGGCCGGAGTGGAAGGCGTGGATGTGAACTGCGCATGGGCGTAGTTGCGACGCGGCTTCCTGACCGGCTCGTGCCGCACGTCCGAGCCGATTTCTCGGACGTTTCCGACACTGAACTCTACCAGGCCCGCCTCGGCCGGATGAGGTTTCTCGGCGTGACCGATGCGGGATCGCTCGGCCGTGCTGAATCGAGCTAGATCACAACTGAGGCCCCACTTGTCGCGAAAGAACGAGGGCTTGGGCCTTCCTGCCCTTCTTGGTTCCCTGTACACCTGATCAACCTTGTGGAGCGCCCGCCAGAGCTTCTCCCCCGGCGGGATGAACTCAATCCTGCGCCACGTCAGCCGGAATATCCACCGAACGGCGAAGCCAACTAAGCCACTCATCCAGAGTTTCGTTTCGTAGCGGGACCACACGTTCATCGGCACCCTCAGGGTAGAAGTTCGACAGCAGCAGCGTGTTCTCCTGCGGATACAGGGTCATGAAAATGGTCTTGCCGCCCACCTGGATCTCGATGTCGATCGAGCCATCGCTCGCGGGTCCGGTCGTCACTACCTCTGGAATCGTGCCTGTCCCCAAGAGATGGTCCTGGCTGTAGTCAAGTATTTCAGCGACGTTGAGCAGTACCTCCTCAGCAAACGGCTCGGCGTTGTATCCATCCCACCGAGGCTGATAGTGCTTGTATCTCAGCAACTCCCGATGCGCCCCCTCAAAAGACGACCGAATCCTCGCCTCCTCTAGGGACACCGGCGACACGAGATTGGTGATGTACGTGGATGAGGGCGGTGTCGTGTACGCAATGGCCGCCGGGGGCAGGAAGTTCGTACTGAAAAGCCACCTGGTCATAGCAGTAGTCCTCCCATTACGTCTTTGCGCATGTGATCCGTAATGAACGCCTCGAACGTTTCGTTCGACTCGTGGTGCAGTCGTTCCAGCAGCTTCTCCAAATCGGTATCCTCCGCGACCCGGTCGTGGAAGTTCGCTTGAAACGTGACGTTCACGGGGTCCGATGCCGCGTGCACCTTGACGTGAACCTGTCGGTTACGGCCATCCACTTCGAGAATGCCGCGACCGAGATCGATGTCAAACGACTCCTTGCACTCTTCATACCATTGCGGTATCAAACTCCCACCGGTGTCCAAATACTTCGACGCCGCGAACTCCTTCTTAGGCACTCGAAACCTGTCAATCGTCAAAAGGTTCACGGAGCGGAGTGTTACCGCACCGAGCCCGGCTTCGAGGGCAGCGCGACCGACATTGAAGAGCCCTACGAAGGCCTGCCATCCAGGATAGTCGCCCGTCAGGTTGACGACGAAGAGGTCTTCACCCACCTGCGTCAACTCTTTCCTGCCTGGCTTCCAGCACCGCACTCGCTGCGTTTCTCGCGGAACCGCATGGCCGGCCCGAATCTGAACGCTCAAGCCGGCCGGGACGAGTTCGATTTCGGTGAAGCCCGCCTCTCTCAGTTTCGGTACAACATCGAAGAACCGAGCCTCCGTGAGAGTCTCGGGGGCAAGATGCAGTTCGGCGTAGGTCTCTGTTAGCGTCGGTTTCCGATACGACACGCACGTTCCTTCTTAGGCGTCCAGCGACTCGACTCGCCTCAGGCAGCGCAGGGCCGTCCCACTTCGTGAAACATTTCACAATGTACCGAGAACGGCACTACGCCGCTATCAGCAAACACACCGACCGTGCCTTGTCAAGGCAAACACGAGGGTTCACATCCCCCGTGTGGGCGCGCCGTGCGGCCTCCACCGCGAACCGCTGCACCGTTCAGGGCGGCTCCGTCAAACTGTACCAGTGCCGACGGTCGCGGCGCCTGCTACTGGTCGCGGCACCAGTGGCGGCCGGAATGTAACAACTCCTCGGCGTCCGTCACGTCGAGCGGCCCGGCGAACAGGAAGCCTTGCACCTGGTCGCACTCCAGTGTTTCGAGGTACGCGCGCTGGTGTTCGGTCTCGACGCCCTCCGCCACCACCGCCATGCCGAGGTTCCGTGCCAGCGTGACAATCGTGCGGACGATCTCGGTGTTCTCCATATCGATCCCGATGCGACTCACGAACGACTGATCGATCTTCAGGGCGTCGAGGCTGAACCGGTGCAGGTAGCCGAGTGACGAGTAGCCGGTGCCGAAATCGTCCACCTGCACCTGCACACCGGAGTGTTTCAGTTCGTCCAACAGCCGCGCGCTGTTCTCGGCACGGTCCATGAGCACACTTTCCGTAATCTCCAGCTTGAGCGCCGCCGCCGGCAGTCCCGTCACCGAAAGCGCGTCGGCGACCGACTCGACGAGATCACCTTCCTTGAACTGGCGCGGGGACAGATTCACGCTCACCATCAACGGACTCGCGCCGTTGCGCGGGATCGCCTGCCACTCGCTCGTCTGCCGGCACGCCTCCCACAGCGCCCACTGCCCTATCCCGATGATCAGGCCGGTTTCCTCGGCGAGTTGAATGAACTCGGTCGGCGCCACCAGCCCCCGTTCGGGATGGTCCCAGCGTAACAACGCCTCGAACCCGGACAACTGCCCGCTCGCGAGCGAGATGATCGGCTGGTAGACCAGGCGAAACTCCTGGCGATCGAGTGCGTACCGGAGGTCGGTCTCGAGCCGCAGCAGCGTCACCGCGTGCTGGTGCATGCCCTGCTGGAACACCTCGTGTCGGGCCTTGCCCGCGGCCTTGGCGTTATACATCGCGGTGTCCGCATCGCGCAGGATCTCAGACGGGGTGCGGTAGTGGGGTGTACTCAGGGCAATCCCGATGCTGGTGGACGTGAAGATCTCGTGTGTCCCGATGGTGAACGAGGTCATCAATTCGGACTGAATGCGCTCGGCGATACGTAGCGCATCTTCCTCGCCCGTGATGTCGTCGAGCAGTACGGTGAACTCGTCCCCGCCCAACCGCGCGACGGTGTCGCCCGGTCGCAAACATCCACCCAGCCGCTCGGACACGGCCATGAGCAGTTTGTCGCCCACCAGGTGCCCAAGGCTGTCGTTCACCACCTTGAATCGGTCGATATCGAGGAACAACACGGCGAAGCGGTACTCGTTGCGCCGTCGCAGGCGCGCGATCGATCGTTCGAGCAGGGTGGCGAACAGCGCACGATTCGGTAGCCCGGTGAGCACGTCGTGGAACGCGTCGTGGATCAGCCGTTCCTCGGCGCTCTTGCGTCCGCTGACGTCGGTCTGAGATCCGGCCATGCGTAACGCCTTGCCGATCCCGTTGCGCTCGGCCACCCCCCGGCACAATACCCAGCGATACGATCCGTCCTTGTGCAGGATGCGATGCTCGCTCTCGAAATGCGGCGACGGGCCGTCCAGGTGCGACGTGATCTCACCCTTGAGCCGCTCCACGTCGTCCGGATGAACCCGTTGAAACCAGTCCTCGGGCCGCCGACCCACTTCGCTCTCGCTGTACCCGAGCATCGCCCTCCAGCGAGGGGAGTAGTACACCAGGCCCGACCGCAGATCCCAGTCCCACAGGCCGTCGTTCGCGCCCCGCGAGGCGAGCGCGTAGCGTTCTTCGCTCTCGCGCAACGCGCGTTCCGTCTTCTTCCGCTCGGTCACGTCGCGCACGATACCGCGAAAGCCCGTGACCCAGCCCGCGTGGTCCTTGACCGCGGTGACCGACGCCTCCACCAGCCGTCTGGTGCCGTCCCCGCGAATGACCTCCCAATCGAAGATCCGTGCCGCGGCGCCCGTGGCATAGACTTCATTGAACGTGCGGAAGACGCGGCGCGCGTTCTCTTCGTCCATGTAGCCGCGGTTGTTCATCCCACGCAGCGTGGCGGCCGGATAGCCGAGCAGGCGCTCGAGCGCGTCGTTGAAATCGCGGATGTTCCCGGCGGTATCGACTTCGTAGTATCCGTCCTCGATGGTCGCCAGGATCGTGCGATACCGCGCTTCCGACTCGGCCAGCGCCGCCAGCGCCCGCCGGCGCTCCGTGATGTCGTTGGTGAGCGCCAGCACGCACTGCTCGCCGCGCATCTCGAAGACATCGGCCGAATACAGGCCCCAGCGTTCTTCCCCGTCCTTCACGCGGAATGCGTATTCGAAGTTTCGCACGATCCCGTCGCGATCGAGCACCCGCAATGCCTCCGCGCGCGCCGCGGGATCGACCCAGAGCCCGATCTCGCTCTTCGTGCGGCCGACGACCTCCGCATGGGTGTAGCCGGTCGTCTCCATGAACGCGTCATTCACTTCGCGGATGCGACCGCTCGCCCGCTCGGAGATCACCGCCAGGCCCGGGGATGAACGAAACGCGTGCGCGAACAACTCTTCGGATTCTTTCAGTGCGTCCACGGTCCGCTTCATGTCGGTGATGTCGCGGTACATCCCGTAGACCGCCACCTGCCCGCCGGCCAACCGAATGGGCGTTCCGAGGATCGAGACGTGGAGCGTCGATCCGTCCTTGCGACGACGCACCGTCTCGAACGCGACGTCGGCACCTTCGGCAACCGAGCGCGTGGCGGATTTCGCTTCCTCCTGCAGATCGGCGGGCGCCAGCAGTTCGTCGAGCGAGCGGCCGGACGCCTCGTGCGCGGTGAAGCCGAACATCCGCGTGAACGCCCCGTTCACCCGGATGACCCGACTGTTATTGCTGGCGAGGACGACGGCTTCGGGAGCACTTTCGAACAACTGCTCGAAATAGGCGCGGTCGGCGCCGGTCTCCGACGCCCGGTGGTCCCGAGAAAGGCGGCGCCACAGCACGATAGCGACTGCCACCGAACCAACCGTTACCACGAGAGATATGCCGAGCAACCAAGTCATGGGCGCCGGGGCGAATTAGGGGAAAAACACGGCGAAAGTCAAGCGGGAACGAAGACCGCAAGCCCAATCCGGGGAATCACTTGCGTCAGGCCTTCCATCCGGGTCGCGCCTACCTGATCGGTCCCGTCCGGATGTTGCACCTTTCGTCAGTGCGCCGCCGTGCCGTCGAACACAACACCGCGACCGTCGAACGACTACTATGCGGCGTGTCCAACCGCATCTGGGGTGTCCTGGTCCCGGAGGGACTGCTGGTGCTCGCCGCCGTGGCGACGGTCGAACTCGACCTGCTGCGCGGCCCGCTGGCGGCGTTTTTCGAGTTCTTCCCATCCGTGGTGTTCACCGCCGGCTTGTTGCTCGCGTGGCGCTTCGAGCGCGGGCGGGCGGTCTTCGGACTCCTGCTCCTTGCGGTGGCGGAGCGCGTCGCGACATGGGCCGCGAGCAGCGCCACCGGGACATGGGAACCGGTGGTCCTGTTGTCCGCCGGCGTGCTGATCCCGGTCAATTTGGTCGCGCTCGCCCTGCTGCCGGATCGAGGCACCTTCACGCGGTCCGGCGCACTCCGCCTGGCTTTTCTCACCGGGGAAGTCGCCCTCGTGGCGCTGCTCGCCCGCCCGGAAGAAGCGTGGGTGCGGCCGATCCTCGAGCTCTCATTCCTTCCCGTCGTCGGTGACTGGACGATGATTGGCGATCCGGCATTACTGACGGCGGCGACCGCTGTGGTGGTACTCGCCATCCGTTCCGCGCACACCACCAGCCCGCTCGACCGCGGGCTCCTCTGGGCGACCGTGGCCGCCACTATCGCGGTCGGCGTGGCACTCACCGCCAGAGCCACGGTGCCGCCGGTCATGACCGGGTCCCCGATCCACCCGTCGACCGTGTTCTTCACCGCGGCGGGCCTGGCCTTGCTGGTGTCGACCGTGGAAGCCTCACACTCGCTGGCGTACCGCGACGCCCTGACCGGCCTGCCGAGCCGCCGCGCGCTCGATGACGCGCTCGACCGACTCTCGGGGCGATACGCGATCGCGATGGTTGACATCGATCGGTTCAAACCGTTGAACGACCAACACGGCCACGACGTGGGTGACCAGGTGCTCCGGATGGTCGCGACCGTGCTGACCGAGGTGGGTGGCGGGGGGCGAGCGTATCGATACGGCGGCGAAGAGTTTGCCCTCGTATTCCCCCGCAAGGGAATCGACGATACGCTTCCGCACCTTCAGCGGGTCCGCCAGGCGGTGGAGTCGTCCCGCTTCGCCCTGCGGGCGCAGGACCGTCCGCTCGAGAAGCCGGCCAAGCCGAAACCCCGCCCGCAACCCGACACGGTGGCGGTCACCGTCAGCATGGGCGTCGCGGCGTCCTCCGGCTCGAGGACCACGGCGCCGGCCAGCGTCCTCGTCGCCGCGGACGAAGCGCTGTATCGTGCCAAGCGCGGAGGGCGCAACAGGATCGGACACTCATGACCAGGCGACCCGCCGTGAACCCCCAACCATCGAGAAGACCATGAGCGACCGGCGAAGCTTCCTTCGACGTGCGGCAACCCTGGGAGGTGCCGCGGCCCTCGGCGACCTGGCCGCGGCCCGCGCGCTGTTCGCGTCACACGTTCGCCAGATGTCCACGGTGGCGAAGACGGGGGCGCAACGCGACGAGTACTTGCTGGATCCGGACGTGCTCTATTTCAATCACGCGTCGATCGGCACGATCCCGCGCGCCGTGCACGAAGCCCGCGTACGCTACCTCGATCTCTGTGAGCGGAACCCGTGGCTGTACATGTGGGGCGGCGCATGGGAGGAACCGCGTGAAGCGGTGCGGCGCAAGGCGGCCGACTACGTGGGCTGCGACGCGCCGGAACTCAGCTTCACGCACAACACGACCGAGGCATTCAACCTGCTGGCCCAGGGTCTGCCGCTGGGCGCGGGTGACGAAGTCGTCTTCAGTACGCTGAACCATCCCGGCGCCAGCATCTGCTGGGAGCACCATGCGGCCGCGCGGGGATACCGCGTGCGCCGGTTCACGTTCCCGATCGCCGACATCCCACACATGACCGCCGACGACCTCCTCGACGTGTACGACCGCCACATCCGGCCCGGCACGCGCGTGCTCGTGTTTCCGCACGTCGACAATATCGTGGGGCTGCGGTATCCGGTGCGCCGGCTCACGGCGTTGGCCCGCGCGAAGGGTGTGGAATACATCGCGGTCGACGGGGCGCAGTCGATCGGGATGATTCCGGTGAACATGCATGCGATGGGCGTCGACTGCTACGCCGGCAGCCCCCACAAGTGGTTGCAGGCACCCAAGGGGTTGGGCGTCCTCTACGTCGCCGCCGGCGCGCGTGACGCGGTTCGACCCATGTGGGTCACCTGGGGACAGGAACGCTGGGCAAACACCGGCAGGATCTTCGAAGACTACGGTACCCGCAACCTGGCGGAGGTCCTGTCGCTGGGAGACGCCATCGAGTATCAGGTGCGGCTGGGCGACGAGGCGAAGGAACGGACCTATCGCACGCTGTGGGAGCGCGCGCGCGCCATCGTCACGGCGTCGCCGCAGCTGGTCTGGCGGTCGCCCAGGGAATGGTCTCTCGGATCGAGCCTGTTTGCGGTGGAGACGCGTGGCGTGCGGAGTGGCGTGGTGTTCGACCGACTGCACCGCGAACAGGGGATCGTCTTTCGCGCATTCGACTCGGCGGACATGAACACGGCTCGGCTGTCGCCCAACGCCTTCAACACCGCCGCCGATGTCGAGCGGGTCCTCGGGGCCATGGCGTCGCTGGCAGGCTGAGCAACCGGTGCACCAGGATATCCCGCGTCCCGCGGCGACCACACCCGATCGGCCTCGCCCGGTCGTCTGGCACCCGGCGTACGAAGTCGACATCGGGCCGCACGTGTTCCCGACCCGCAAGTATCGGCTCATCCGGGAACGACTGCGGGACGAAGGGACCGTCACCGAAGGGGATCTCGTCACCGCCATGCCCGTCTCCGATGACGACGTCGCGCTGGTGCACGATCGGGAGTACGTGCGCAAGATCGCCGACGATGCGCTGAGTACGGATGAGCGCATCCTGCTCGAAGTCCCCTTCTCGCCGGCCTTGCGCGAGGCGATGTGGCTCTGCGCCGGCGGCACGGCGTTGACCGGACGTCTTGCGCGGGACCATGGAGTGGCGGTGCACCTCGGCGGCGGGTTCCATCACGCGTTCCCCGATCATGGCGAGGGGTTCTGTTTGATCAACGACGTCGCGATCGCCATTCGGCTGCTCCAGCGGGAGGGCGTGTGCGCGCGACCCGTGGTGGTCGATCTCGACGTGCACCAGGGGAACGGCACCGCGGCGATCTTCGCGCGGGACCCGGCGGTCTTCACCTGCTCCTTCCACCAGCAGCACAACTACCCCGCGTGGAAGCCGCCCAGCGACCTCGACGTCGGCCTGGATGACGGAACCGGCGACGCGGAGTACCTGGCCCTGCTCGACCGGCATCTTCCCGTCATCCTCGAGCAGCATCGGCCCGACATGGCGTTCTATCTCGCCGGGGCCGATCCGTATCGGCTCGACCAGCTTGGCGGGCTCGCCTTGACCATTGAAGGGCTGCGACGGCGAGACGAACTGGTGTTGCGGCACCTGCGGGAGGCGGATGTGGCGGTCGCCGTCACCCTGGCCGGGGGATACGCACGCAACCCCGACGACACCGTGGCCATCCACTGCGGTACCGTGCATGCCGCCCGTGGCGCCGGATGACCCGGATTGCCCTAGCCACGGCCTAGGTGCCTTTCTATTCTTACGGAGCCCCGGGGACCCGCCGGGCTTCCCGTTCCCTCTTCGGACGGAGTCGAGCGCGTTGGCCGATCCCATCGAACGCCTGAAGGTCGCCCTCGCCGATCGGTACACGATCGAGCGGGAATTGGGACAAGGCGGGATGGCGACCGTGTATCTCGCCAAGGACATCAAGCACGAACGCGAGGTCGCGATCAAGGTCATCAGTCCCGAAATGGCTGAATCGATGGGGAAAGAGCGTTTCCTCCGCGAAATCCGGATCACTGCCCAACTGAACCACCCGCACATCCTCGCCTTGTACGACTCCGGCGAGGCGGACGGCGTGCTGTACTACGTCATGCCGTATGTCCGGGGCGAGTCGTTGCGCCAACGGCTCGAGCGCGACATGCAGCTCCCGCTCGAAGAAGCGGTGCTGATTACCCGCGAAGCCGCGGATGCGTTGAGCTACGCGCACATGTACGGCCTGATCCACCGCGACATCAAACCCGAGAACATCATGCTGGCCGGGGGCCACGCGATCGTGGCTGATTTCGGCATCGCGCGCGCGGTCGGTGCCGCCGGATCGGAGAAGCTCACGCAGTCCGGCATGGCGGTCGGGACGCCGGCGTACATGAGTCCCGAACAGGCGATGGGCGACCCCAATGTCGATGCCCGCAGCGACATCTACAGTCTCGGCTGTGTGCTCTACGAGATGATCGCGGGCGACATTCCGTTCACGGGCCCCACGCCACAAGCCATCATCGCGCGGCACTCGATGGACATGGTGACACCGCCGCACATCATGCGCCAGTCGGTTCCGGAGGATCTCGAGGACATCATCCTGCACGCCATGGAGAAAACGCCCGCCGATCGCTACCAGACAGCGCAGCAGATGGTCGAAGACCTCCAGGCGGTGGCGTCGGGGCAGCCTCGCCAGGGCAGCAACCCCCGCATCACGCGCCGAACGATGGCACCGCAGCACGTCACGATTCCACCGGCAGCCCCGGCGCGTTCGTGGTTACTGCCCGCCGGCGTGACCGCGGCCGTGCTCGCGCTCGCGTTCGTCGGCTGGCGGTTGATGGCGGGCGGCGGAGCGGGCGTGGGCTCAGGCGTCGCGGCGGGGGCGTACGACCCGAGCCGGATCGCCGTGCTCTATTTCGATGACGCCAGTCCCGCCGGCGACCTGGCCGATGTCGCCGACGGACTCACCGAGGGCATCATCGACAATTTGTCCGCCATCTCGAGCCTCGACGTCGTGTCCCGCAGCGGTGTCGGGCCGTTCCGCGATCCGAGCATTCCGCGCGACCGCATTGCGCGCGCGCTCGAAGCCGGGACGCTGGTCATGGGGAGCGTGTCGTTGGAGGGCAGGGACCGCCTGCACGTGAGTGCGCGCTTGATCGACGGTGAGAGCGGTGCCGACGTCGGGCGGGCGGGATTCTCGCTGCCGCGCGACGACTTCGAAGCGGTGCGCGATTCGATCACGCAGGAGATCGCGCGGGCGCTGCGGGAACGGCTCGGCGAAGAGGTCCGGTTGCGGCCCCGTCGTGAGGCCGGGGCGACGGTGGCGGCATGGACCAGCCTGCTGCGCGGCGAGAAGCGCCGGAAGGACGCGGAGGATCGGCTCGCCGCGCACGACGGCGCTGCGGCCCTGGCGGCGTTTCTTCAGGCCGATTCGGTCCTGGCGACGGCGGAAACGGGCGCGCCGGATTGGGCGCGGCCGAGTGTGATGCGCGGCCAGATCGCGTACCGCCTTGCGCGGCTCCTCGCCGGCGAACCCGAAGAGGCCGCCGAGCAAATCGAGGTTGCCCTGGGCCACGCCGCCCGGGCGTTGGACCGCGCACCCAATGACGCGCCAGCGCTCGAGTTGCGCGGCACCGTGCAGTACCTGAAATGGCTGCTGGATCTCGTTGCCACCGAGCGCGAGGCTGCCGCGTTGCTGCAGGCCGCGCAGGCCGATCTCGAAGCCGCAATCGATCGCGACCCCTCGCTGGCCAGCGCCCACTCCACGCTCAGTCATCTGTACTACCAGACCGACAACATCACATCGGCCGTCATTTCGGCTCGTGAGGCGTACCGACAGGACGCCTACCTCAACGTCGCCAACGAAGTGTTGTGGCGGTTGTTCCTGGGGTCGTATGACCTCGCGCAATTCAGCCAGGCCGGGACCTCATGCGACGAAGGCGCGCGGCGGTTCCCTGACGACTACCGGTTTACCGAATGCCGGCTCCTGATGATGACGACATCGCCCCAAGCGGCGGAGCCCGCGCGGGCGTGGACGCTGTACGAGCAACTGGTGGCATTGACACCGGAAGCCCGCGCCGCCTACGAGTCGAGCCGCGGCGCCATCATCGTCGGGGGCGTGCTGGCTCGGGCCGGCCTCAAAGACAGCGCGCTGGCGGTGCTCACCCGCGCCCGCCCGAGCGCCGCGGTCGATCCGACCCAGGAATTGTCGGGGGTCGAGGCGTACATGCGCACGCTCGCCGGCGATGACGACGGGGCGATCGACGTGCTCAAACGGTACGCGGCGGGACACCACGCGTTCGAGGTGGGCGGCGACCTGCACTGGTGGTGGCGCGACCTGCGGAACCATCCCCGGTTCCGCGAGCTGCAAATCGGGGGCAGATAACCCGGGATTCCCCTCCGTTGGCGCACTGACACGCCATGTAGACACCCCGCAACACTTGCCCTCCCGGCGGCCCCTGTGCACGTTCCCAACCCGCACGCGCTCAGGCGGTTAGCGACGGTGTCCCGACAAGCTCGGTCGGCGTGAATCTTGCTCCCCAGAGCGCTCGGATCCCCAACGACCCTTCATGAGGTGCAAAGATGACCCGTTCCAGACTGTTGCCGTTTGCGCTTGGCGCGTTGGTGGTGGCATGTCAGGGCGACCGCACGACCGCGCCAGGTGGCCAGGCGCCTTCGATGGCCATCGTCGACGGGACGGTCGACGGAGGCAACCCGGATTTCTTCTTCCTGCCGCCGATGGTGCCGAATCCCAATGACGACCCCGATTTCGGCGACGGCGAGTTCAATCCGGACCTCGCGCCGGTCGTGGACATTTGTGCACTGACCACCGATCCGACTCCCGTGTGCGTTGCCGGTAGCCCGGTAGCCCATTTTGCGGGCAGCGACCTGACCGTCT
The DNA here is from genome assembly GCA_036397455.1 of Gemmatimonadales bacterium. Classification (GTDB taxonomy): domain Bacteria; phylum Gemmatimonadota; class Gemmatimonadetes; order Gemmatimonadales; family GWC2-71-9; genus JADFNB01. The sequence goes on from DASWIX010000078.1 coordinate 79,297, forward strand.
CGTCCGGCAACCAGAAGTACCACCTCTCGTGGCATACCGACGAATACGCCCTCGACGTGGGCGTCAACTACCGGGTCAAGGTGAGTATCGTCGGTATCGTGCTTGGGTATGCCGACATCGACGTGGTCCAAAACGGTGGTCAAGCCAAGCACGTCGCCCCGGGATTCGTCCCCTTGGTCAACGGCCGTTCGCTGCCGATCGATTTCCGGATCGAGCGCGGCGCGTTCTGCGACGTGGACGCCGATTGCGGCGAGGCAACCGTGACGAACGACGGCGCGACGGTCGTCACCGGCAGCGGTGAGGGAGGGGCGGAATTTCCACCCGACTGGCTGCCTGACGGAACTGATCAGGTCTTGGTCATCATCGAGCGGGTCACGCTGGAGAAGGGGTTCCCGTGCCTGCCCATCCCCTTGATCCAGTTCACAGGGTGTTTCCGCTACCGTACCATCCCGGAGATCGCGGAGTTCACGCTGCCGGTGGTGGTGGGGGTGTGCCTGGATGCGCCCGAATCGCATCCCTGGGCCCACTTGGTGCAACTGTTCAAGTGGGATGAGGTCAACTTCCGCAACGTGATCCCGCTCGAGAACGTGGTGGCGCCGTTCGTGAATTGCATCGATGGCGGCCTGGCATTCGGACCAGGCCCGTCGCCCTGGATGCAGTTCGTCCGTGGCGGGATCCGCCGCATCGCGGATTTCGTGCAGCCGCCGCTGTACGCGGCCCCGATGGTCGTCCACAAGGGGTTGGGCGGGCTCGTGGGTTCGTTCAGCCGCGTGGGCTGGGCGGTCCCGGCGGTCATCGAGGAAGTCGCGGGCAACGGACAGAGTGGCGCGGTCGGCTCGACGCTGCCGGTGGATCCCACTGTGCGGCTGATCTCCACCCATCCGGAAGATGCGCCGCTGGCGGGTGCTCGGGTGTTCTTCCACTTCTTCGCCGCGGATGGAGTAACCCGAATCCACACCGAGCGGGTCGAGACCGACGCGAACGGCCTGGCCTCGGTCTCATGGGTGCTCGATCACGCCGGCACCAACCGGATCGAGGCGTGGGCGCAGACGTTCGATTCGCCGATCGTTTTCACGGCAACCGGCACGACCCCGTAGGGTTCCTACCAACGGTTCGGCCGGAGAGGGGGGGGGGCACGGCGGTGGCGGCGCGCGGCTGTGGGGGCGCACGGCCGTGCGCCCCCACAGCTGTGTGCCCCCACCCTTTCTTGTGATTGCCTCACCCCTCCCCTCCCAATATCCTTAGGCGAACTTCCAAGGAGTTGTTGACGGATGACTGCACCCATTTCGATCGAGCGGTTTGTCAAAGAAATGGAAAAGCTCAAAGCCGACATGAATACCGGCATGCTCAAACACGGCGAGTACGATCAGCGCCTCGCTCGCATCATCACCGAACTGCGGGAGCGGAAACTCGATGCCGCGCGGGACCAGATCAACACCACGCTGGCCGATCTGCTCAAACGCGCCATCATCACACCCGCCGTGCGAGATCACCTCGAGGCGCGACTCGGCCTGAAGTGATCGACCAATCCCGCGCGACGCGCCTGGTGCCGAGGGGCGCACTGGCACCTTCGCCCCTCGCATCCGTTCGAGGGGCACTGACACAATCCGCAGGAATGTGCCTGGCCATGCTGGCGTTCGCAGCCGGGGCACCCGCCGCCCACGCCCAGACCCTCGAACCGGGCGCGTGGTCCGGTGTGTTCACGCTCCCGAGTGGGGAGAACGTCCCGGTCACGTTTGACGTGGCGGTCACGGCCGATTCGATCAGCATCACGCTGCACGAAACGCAAATGGGCGCCTATCCATTCCGGGACATTCGACTCGACGGCGATCGGCTGAGGTTTCGCTGGACCCCGGGATCCGAGGTCGCGTGTGACCTGACACGAGCGGCCGACGGCCACTTCGAAGGCCCGTGCACCGACGGCGAGGAAACGGGGAAGATGACCATGCTTCCACCCGAAGGCGCGGGTGGATCCGTGCACGACACGCGCCACTGAGGATCCCCATGGGTAGCCGACCCTTCATCCACCTCGTCGCACTCCAGTCGTTCACGGTGTCGCTCATGCCCGCTCAGTCGATTCCGCCAACACCCAACGAACGAGACATCCCGCAACCGGTTCCGATCGAGCTATCGCTCGCCGGCGACGCCGCGCCGGACATTTCCCGGTTTCTGAACGTGCGGTCCGCCTTTGCCCCGTCGCTTTCCCCGGACGGGACGCGACTCGCGTTTCGGACCGCCATCACCGGCACCCCGCAACTGTGGGTGACCGACGCCGCGGGCGGGTGGCCGCGACAACTCACCTTCGGTGAATCGGTCACGTTCCACGAATGGTCCCCGGCAGGCGACTGGATCATCTACGGCACCGACCGCGGCGGGAATGAACGGGAAGGGTTCTATCTGATCACCCCGGACGGGACTGTCGAACGCGAACTCCTGGCACCGGCCGAGGCGTTTCGCGTGTTCGGCGGGTTCACGGCCGACGGGGGCCGAATCGCCTACGCCACGACCGAGCGCAACGGCGAGGATTTCGACATACACCTGCTCGACGTCCGTACCGGGGAGGATCGCGACGTCTTCCAGGGACGGGCGGGACTGTACGCGGTCTCCTGGCGACCGGACGGCGGCGCGGTGCTCCTGTCGCAGACGCGCGGAGAGGACGCCAACGACGTGTTCCTGTTCGAAGTAGCGTCCGGCCGGCTGGACACGCTGTTTCAACCGGCGGATCGATCGAGCTACGGCGCATTCGCCTGGCTACCGGACGGGACCGCCTTCTACATGGCGAGCGATCAGGACCGCGATCACGCCGGCCTCGCCCGCTACGACATCGCCGCCGGCGCGTTCACGTACGTCGAGACCCCCGCTGGCGACGTCGAGCAGGTGGCGCTCTCACACGACGGGGCGCTCCTGGCATGGACCACCAACGACGGCGGCTACTCGTCGCTCCACGTGCGCGACCGCGCGACCGGGGCCGCGCTGGCGCCGCCCGACCTGCCGCGCGGCGTCTACGGCATCGAGTGGGCGAAGCGATCGCGGGTAGCCGCCGTCTCGGTCGGTGGCCCGCAAATTCCCGGCGACATCTGGACCTGGAACGTCGCCACCAGCGCCTTGCGGCGCGCCACCGAATCGGCCGCGGCCGGGCTCGACCTGTCCGGCATGGTGATCCCGACCCACCACGACTTCCCCGCGCGTGACGGCGAGACCCTGCACGGGCTGCTGTATCTCCCGCCCCACCTCGCGCCCGGCGTCAAGCCGCCGGTGTTGCTCTCCGTCCACGGCGGACCGACCGCGCAGGCGCGGCCAGGGTTCAGCGCGCCCCATCAGTACCTCCTCACGCGCGGCATCGCGGTCTTCGACCTCAACTATCGCGGCTCCACCGGCTACGGAAAACGGTTCGCCCGGCTGAACGACCGGCGCCTGCGTGAGGGCGAGTATCTCGACATGGCGGATGCCCTCGACTGGCTGAGCCGTCAGGGATTGGTCGACGCCCGACGCGCCGCGGTCATGGGCGGGTCGTACGGGGGGTACCTCACGATGGCAGCGCTGACCCGCCTGCCGGAGTACTTCAGGAGTGGGGTCGCTTTCGTCGGGGTCTCGAACTGGGTGACCGCCCTGGAGGGTGCGTCACCGCAACTCAAGGCGAGCGACCGACTGGAGTACGGTGATATCGACGATCCGGACGAGCGCGCGTTCTTCACGCAGATCTCACCCATTACCCACGTGGCCAACGTGCGCGCGCCGGCCATGGTGCTGCACGGGGCGAACGACCCGCGCGATCCCGTGACCGAGTCGGATCAGTTCGTGCGCGGGATTCGCGAGCGCGGTGGCGAGGTGGAGTACCTGCGCTTTCCGGACGAAGGGCATGGGATCCGGAAGCTGTCGAACCGCATCATCGCGTATCGACGGATCGCGGCGTTCCTGGAACGCACCCTGGGCCTGCACGTCACTCCCTGACGCGCCCAGCCGCCCACCGCAGCGCGAACGGCAGCGCCACGAGTGTCATCACGGCCGCGGTAAGCGTTCCGAGGATGACCGCCACCCCAAACCGCTGCGTGGGTGGAAACGCCGACAGGCTGAACAGGCCAAACCCGGCGCAGATGATCAAAGTGGCCCCGAGAATGGGACGCCACAGGTCGGCGCGTGCCTGCGCGACCGCATCCCAAACGCTCCCATGATCGCGCACGCGCCGCGCGCGCATCACGAGGTGGATCATGGAATCCACCCCCATCGCCAGGGCGACGTTGGCGGCGGGCGACGTGATGATATCGACCGGAACCCCGGCCCAACCGATCGTACCGAGTACGACGATAGGAATCGCGGTGAGGCATGCCACCATCGGCAGCGTCCATGACACGGAACGCGACACGACGAACGCCACCCCGATGAACAGCAGCACCAACCCACCCAGTCCGAACCGCAGGCTCTTGCCAATCAGACGACCGAGCTGGGCCTGCAGTTCGTAGGCCCCGCCGACCGCGGTCACCTCCAAGCCAGCCCGGAGGGCCATCGCACGCAGCCGTGCCACCACGGCGGCCCGTGACGTCTCGCGGCCCGCTTCGCGCATGCGCAGGAAGAACAAGCCCTCCTGGCGATCCGCGGTCACGAAGCTCGCGGCGATGCGATGGAACAGCGGCTGATCGAGGATATCGAGCAACTGGCGCCATCCGAAGAAGCCCGCGAGCGGCTGCTGCCTGGCGTGAGCGAGGATGATCACCGGCGACAGCACGACGCCGACCGACCGATCCGCCTCGAGCGCATCCTGGAAGGTCCACATCGCGCGGTGCACCGCATCGGTATCGACCCGCCGGCCGCCGCTGTCTCGCACCACCATATAGAGGGGGCTGCTCCCGCCGTCCGCATCCACCGCGTCGAGCCCGCGGCGGATCGTGCTGTGGCGGCCGAAATAGGAGAGCAACGACGGATCGGTACTGAGCCGCAGCACACCCGGAATGAGCGCCACGACCACGACGGCGATCCCGGCGAGCCACCGGGTGCCGTGCCGGACGGGAAGCCAGCCGGCGTGCTCCCGCGCGTCGCTTCGCGTATCAACGGACCCGGCGTGCAGAAACGCCGGATAGACCGCGTACGCCGTGGCCAGCGCGACGACCGTGCCGATCGCCCCGGCCAGTCCCAGGTCCCGCAGCGGCCTGGCGGACGCCAACAGCAGGCTCAAGAAACCGGACAACGTCGTGACGGCGCACCAGATGGACGCGGGAAAGGTCTCCCGCTTGGCGTGCGCGACGAGATCGGCGCCAGCCGATGGATCGGCGGACAGCCGACGCCAGTTGGACGTGATGAACACGATGTGCGACAGGGTCAGCACGAAGACGATCGTGACGATGTTGGCGGTCAGCAGCCCAATCCGCATTCCCGCGAGATCCGTGATGGAAACGGTTAACGCACACGCGGTGAGACACGCGGAGAGCGTGCCGGCGACCAGCCGCCCGCTGCGATACACGACCTGCACCACCACGGCGAACACCAGCAGTGCCGCGAGCGAGAAGATCACGAAATCGTGCCGCAGGCTTCGGCGAATCAACTCGACGACGTACGGCACCCCCGAGATCTCGATATCGGTTCGGCCGGCGACCGCCTGTTCGATCCCCGGGACCAACCTGGCGGGATCCAGGTCTCCGACCTGCGCGATGATGTTGGTCGCGGCGCCGCCGGGAGGCAGCAGCAGCCTACCCCACAACGGGCTCTCCGGATCGTCGCGCGCAATGCTGTACACCGCCTCGACGCCGGGGGCGCCGCGGAGGCGGCGCGACACCGTGTCGATCCCCGCCCGGTAAGCCGGCGAACCGATGTCCGGCCCGGCCACGCGAATCACCAGTTGGTCGGGCGAGGGGAACCGCTCGGTGATCTCGACCGTGGCACGGAGCTGCGGGTCGTTCGCGGAAAAAAAGAAATCACTCTCGACCCTGGGCGAGAGGTCGACCCACGCCACGACGGCGCCGACGAGGATCACGGCCAGCGCGGCGAATACCCACTCCTGGTTCCTTCGCATCGGGCCTTAGATTACCACGCCGAGTCTGGAACGCCAAAAACCGACGGGAAACGGGGGCGCACCATGAACCGGTGGATGGGTATCGCGACGATCACGTGGTCTGCGCTGGGCGGCTTGGCCGACACCGGCGCGGCCCAGACCAATGAGGTGCGGGCCGCGATGGACGCCACCCTGATAGCGTGGCAGCAGGGAGACTTCACCGCGCTGGCGGCACAATACCATCCGGCAGCGCGTGGTTTCTTCCTCGACGGCGGGGCGCTCCTTCGAGGATTCAACCAGCCGTTGCTCGACGCCGCCTACGCGGCCGGCGTGCGGGCGTCGTTTACGCCCCGGGACGTGGATGTGGCGGTGTACGGGGACGTCGCCGTCGCGGTCGCGATGCTGGACGGCACCCTCACCTTGCCGGACGGATCAACCCAGCAGGGGCCGTGGCGCTACAGCGAGACTCGCGCGCGGCAGAACGGCCGGTGGCTGATCGTCCAATACCACTTTTCGCCCCGCACCCCGCCGCCTATCCGCTAGATCGCCGCGCGTCCACGCGATAGGCCTCCATGGCGTAGTACTCGGCGAGTCCGAGACGATCGGCCCGTGCCGCGGTCTCGAGGTTGCGTGCCTCCACGCGCTGCCAGAACTCACGCTCGTCGGAGCCTCCCGGGAACGGTGCCCGGTCCTTCTGGGACTGATGCTTGAAGATGGCGAGGATCTTGGATTGCAGTTCGTCGCGGGCGAGGGGAACGAGGACGTCGGCTTCCGTCATCGACCATTCCTGCCACGCACCGCGATAGTACCACACCTCAGGCCGCATTCCGTCATGGCGGTGGAGCGCCGCTTCGATGGCCTCGAGACACATCCGGTGAGTCCCGTGCGGGTCGGACAGGTCGCCGGCGGCGAACACCAGATCCGGCTGCACCTCCGCCAGCAGTGCGCCAATGGCGGAGACATCCTCGTCTCCGATTGGCCGCTTGCGCACCTCACCGGTGCGATAGAACGGCAGATTCAGGAACCGAGCGCTTTCGCGCGGCAGGCCGACCGCTTCGATGGCCGAAACCGCTTCCGACTCCCGGATGAAACGCTTGAGGAGTTGGACCGTTTCGCTATCCACCGCCCCGGGGCGCTTGCTCGCCAGCGCCTGCTCGACGGCCTGCCGTGTCGCGGCGATCGTGGCCGCGTCGAGACCGCACGCCTCCGCTGCGCGCTCGATGAAGTCGAGATGTCGCCGCACGTCGTGATCGAATACCGCGATATTGCCGCTCGTCATGTAGGCGATCACGATCTCGTTGCGATTGCGGTGCAGCTTGCGCAGGATCCCGCCCATCGAGATCACGTCATCGTCCGGGTGGGGAGAGAACACCACGACGCGCTGCTCGCTCGGCAGCAACGACCGGCCGCGGATCTTGTCGCGCAGCCGCGTAAACACCGCACCGTTGATCGGTCCAGGCTGGCCCTGGGTGGCGAGCAACGCGCTCAAGTGGTGTTCCCGGTAGTGGTTCGCCGAGAGTTTCAAGATGGCGGTTTGGGTCTGCTCGGCGAGCCACACCACCGCACGCTCGGTCATGGCCGCTGTCCACTCGACATCGCCCACCAGCCATGGAGTCGCCACGCGCGTCAGCGCACCGGCGGCGGCCGTGTCGAGGTAGGCCGTCACCGCGGGATGGCTCTGCAGGTACGTCGCCGGCACGCTGGGCGACACGTCCCCCTCGACCGCGCGCCGCACGACGTCGGCCTTGTGCTCCCCGGTCGCGATCAGGGCAATCGCCCGCGCGTCGAGAATCGTGGCCATGCCCATCGTCAGGGCTTCGAGCGGGACGTTGTCTTCGCCAAAGAAGTCGGCGGCGGCATCCCGCCGCGTGACGGTGTCGAGTGTAACGAGCCGGGTACGCGAAGCCGGGGAGGAGCCCGGCTCGTTGAATCCGACGTGCCCGCTCCGCCCGATCCCCAACAACTGGAAGTCGATGCCGCCGGCGTCCCGGATGGCCCGCTCGTACTCCTGGCCGTACGGCACCAGGCGGTCGCGTGCCATGCTCCCATCCGGCACATGGGTGTTTGCCGCGTCGATATTGACGTGCGCGAAGAAGTTCTCCGTCATGTACCGCCGGTAGCTGTGGGCGCTCTCGGGGGACATCGGGTAGTACTCGTCGAGGTTGAACGTGACGACGTGGGAGAAGTCAACCGCGCCCGCGTGAAACCGGCGAATCAACTCACCGTAGACGCCAAGCGGGGTGCTGCCTGTCGCCAGGCCCAACACGCACCGACCCCGGGCGGCGGTTGCTCGATGAATGACGTCGACGATCCGGTCCGCCAGCAGTGACGCGAGGGCGTCGTGGCTCTCGACGACCAGGGTGGCCATCCGCTCTCTGGTGTAATCCTGCATATTCCTCCACAGCGACTCGACCGGGGAATCTCCTGTGGGCGTGCCGAACGAACTGAGGATCCAGCGGTTGCGTCGCGCCTTTCGCGACCGCTACGGGCACGCCGGGGCGTTCGTGGCGACGGCGCCCGGCCGGGTGAACGTGATAGGCGAGCACATTGACTATAACGAATTGTCCGTGCTGCCCATGGCGATCCAGCGTCGCGTTGCCCTTGTGTTCCGGCCCCGCGCCGATGAGACGATCCGGATCGCCAACGCCCGCCGATCCTTTCCAGACGGCCGCTTCGCGTTGCGTCCCACCATTCCTCCGCACCCGGTGGGGGCGTGGTGCAACTATGTGAAAGCGGCCGCGGAGGAGTTGGCAACCGGGTACGGTGCGCATCACGGCCTGGACGCGATCGTCGACTCCACCATCCCCGTGGCGGCGGGCTTGAGTTCCTCGTCCGCTCTCGTGATCGCGACCGCACTCGCCATCGCCCATACCAACGAGTTGGAGATTCCGCCCCTCGAGTTGGCCGGGCGGATGGCGGCCGCCGAACGGTACGTCGGGACGCAGGGGGGAGGGATGGACCAGGCCATCAGCCTGCTCGCACAATCCGGGACCGCGAGCCGAATCGATTTCGACCCGCTGCGCGTCACGGCCGTTCCGATCCCGCCCGCGTGGCGATTCATCGTCGCGCACAGCCTCTCGGCCGCGGAAAAATCCGGTCGCGTTCAGGCCGTATACAATCAGCGCACGAGGGAATGTCGGGAGGCGCTCGCACGGGTGGCGGCACACATCGGACCGGCCGGTTCCCGCCCGACGTACGCGACGTTGACGGCGACCCACGCGGTCGAGGAACTCGTGGCTGTCGCGGAGTCCCACCTGGACGGTGCGCCGCGCCGGCGGTTCCGTCACGTCGTCACGGAAGCCGATCGCGTGCGCCGGGCGGAGATGGCCATGCGGGAGGGGGACCTCGAAGCCCTCGGCGCGGTACTACGCGATTCGCAGGCGAGCCTGCGGGACGATTACGAGGTCAGCACGCCGGACCTCGAGCGCCTCGTGGATTTCGCCCTGGAGGCCGGCGCCGCCGGCGCGCGTCTGACCGGAGCGGGCATGGGCGGTTGTGCGATCGCGCTGTGCACGGACGATCGATTGGACGAGGTGATGGGAATGCTCGAGCGGAAGTTCTACGGGGCCCGCGCGTGGTCGGGCGCGCTCGATGACGTGTTGTTCGTGGCGGAACCATCTTCCGGTGCGACGGTCACCTCGCTGTAGGAACCTTCCACCAGGATCTCGCGCGCGATCTCGCTGTCGAGCGCAAGCTCGGTCTCACCCACACGCAGGACGAACGACGGTCGCCGCTGGATCAGCGTGATCTCGGCACCGGGAATCAGCCCGAACACCGCGAGCGCGTTTCGGCGCGACGTCCGAGCGCTGATCAGATCGACCACCCGCGCACGTTCCCCGTCACGCAGCTGCGCAACCGTACGGCACGCCACCGCTGGCACCGGGATCCGCGCCGGCGTGAAGAGGCGGCGCAACCAGGACACGACCGTCGGTGTCTCGGGGAATTCGTAGCCGCAGGTTGGACAGCGAATCAAGTGACATACCGCGCCAATCGGGCACCCGTGCGCGCAGAGCGTATCACCGCGCTCGAACTCGAATCCGCAGAACGGGCAGGTCAGATACCGAGCCATGTCCCCACCTGGTTCACCAGTCCACCAACGAAGAACGCAAAGGGGAAGATGAACGCCGCCATGCGCCACGCGGTCTTCTGTCCATGTTCCTTGGCAATCATCAGGAAATTGGCGATGCACGGCATGAACAACGTGATCGTCACCATGGCGACGAGAATCTGGTGCGCGCTGAGCGTCGGTACCGGGCCCGTCGCGGCATCGAGAATGTAGACCGCCCCGAAATCCCGTCGCAGGAAGCCGATCAGGAACGCGTTGGCCATTTCCACCGGGAGCCCGAGCCAGCCCGTCACCACCGGCGCTCCGAGCTGTGCGATGCGCTGCAGGACGTTGAGCCGGTCGAGCACGAACAGGATAGCCGTCCCGACAACGAAGATCGGAATGACCTCCCGCAAATACCAGTTCAGCCGCCCCATCGTCTTGACGATCACGTTGGACAGTTGTGGCCGGCGCATCGGGGGGATTTCGAGTATGAAGTCGCTGGTGTCGCCGTCGAACAGACGGGCGGTGAGCCACCCGACCAGGACGATCACGCCGACCACCAACCCAAGCCAGAACAGCGCGGCGACCGGCGCGAGAATCGCCATCATGGCCAGCAGAACGCCGAGTTGCGCCGAGCACGGCACCGCCAGCGCCAGCAACATCGTGGTCACGACCCGTTCCTTGCGCGTCTCCAGCACCCGCGTCGCCATCGTGGCCATCGTGTCGCATCCCAACCCGAGCAACATCGGAAGGACCGCTTTGCCGTTCAACCCCATCACGCGGAAGATCCGGTTGACCATGATGGCCATGCGGGGAAAGTACCCGGTGTCCTCCAACACGCTGAACACGATAAAGAACGTGGTGACGATGGGCAGCACGATCGCGAGCGCGTAGGTCAGCGCCATGGTCAGTGCACCGAACTCGCCGACCAGGAAGTCGTGCAGGAACCGCCGGATCGACTGGAGCCCCCTGACCGGCGTCGTGCCTTCCAGATGATAGGCCGTCACGTCCACGACGCGCTCGACCGTGTGCAACGCGACGTCGCGTCCCGGTATCAGCGGAACGTCGAGCTGGTAGCGGACCGCCGCGGTGGCGTGTGTGTGGGGAAACGGGAGCACCGCATCGGTGGCACGAATGAGCAGGGGGTGCACCCGTTGTTGGAAGACGCCGACCTCCAACGCGTCCACCAGGGTCCCGGCGCCGAACAGCCCGACAAACCAGAACGATCCCAACAACACGATCGCCAGGAGGCCCAGTCCCCGAATCGGGTGCATCGCCCAGAATCCGAGCCGCACGCGCCACGACGACCGCGCGGGCTGTTCGATCGAGTACGTCTCGGCGAGCAACCCGTTGACGTAGGCGAAGCGGGATCGGTTGCGGTCGTATTCGTCCTCGTCCACGTCATGTGCAATCGCCGACCGCTGCGGGATTCGTGCGCCGCCCACCGCCGCGACGACATCGGCCATGCCGATCCCGCGGTTGGCGATCGTCCCGACGACCGGGATGCCGAACAACTCGCTCAGCCGCGTGCGGTCGATCTGGCCGCCGCGTTCCTCCAACTCATCGAGCATGTTCAGGACGAGGACCATCGGCCGCCCGAGATCGGCGAGTTGCAACGTGAGCAGCAGGGCGCGGCGCAGGTTCTTGGCGTCGGCGACTTGCACGATGGTGGCGTCGGCGTGTCGCTCGAGCAGGTCGCGCGTGACCCGTCCGTCGTCGCTCCGCGGCGTCAGGTCGTTCAGCCCCGGCGTGTCGATCACGTCGCAGTCGGTGCCGGCCAGGACGGCGCGGGCCCGGGCGACCTCGACGGTGGTACCGGGATAGTTGGAGACGGTGACGTAGCGGCTGGTAAGGTTCCCGAACAACACGCTCTTGCCCACGTTCGGGTTCCCGACGAGTACCACGGTCGGTCGCGCCGGCGGGCAAACGGGAGCCCCGCTGGCACCGTGCGTGTCAGCCAACGTACCGGACAACGACGAGTTTCCGCTCACATCGGGAAACTCGCCATTGCGAGGTAAAACGATTCTAAAGCGTTTGTGAAGAAGGCCGAATTACACGCCCATCCTCAGTCAAACTGGACCTTGGGCAGCAGGCGGAACAGCCCGAACGCCGCCGCGACCGTGACGCCCGCGAACACGACGCCCAAGCCGAACTGCCCCGCGACCACGAACCCGGTGCCAAACAGCGCGGCGTACACTGCCGTACAGCCGAGGAACCACCCCGCGACCCCGACGGCGAAACCGCCGGTGACCCGCCCACCGGTGTCGACGACCTTGGCCCATCCACGGCCCATGGGCCTGATGCGATCGTAGAACGCCTGCAACGTGGCCTGCTCGGCCGGCGGCGTCAGGGCCGTGACGGCAAGCCAGACGACCGTCGTGATGGCAACGCCGATCAGGAGTTGGACGGACCCATGCGGCAGCGTCAACCCGAGCGCCTCGTGTCCGAACTGGAAGTAGACCGCGATCGCGAACGAGATACACATCCCGGAGATCTCGCTCCACGCGTTGACCCGCCACCAGAACCAGCGCAACAGGAAGATCAGACCCGTACCCGCGCCGATCTGCAGCAGGATCTGGAACGCCTGCAAGGCGTTCTCCAGCCACAGCGATACCGCCGACGCAAGGACGATCAACAGCACCGTGGACCACCGGCCGACCGCGACGTAATGCCGCTCGTCTCTGTCGGACCGCACGAACCGGCGGTAAAAGTCATCCACGATGTAGGACGCGCCCCAGTTGAGGTGCGTACTGATGGTCGACATGTACGCGGCGGCGAGGGACGCCACCACGAGTCCGAGCATCCCGTGCGGCAGGAAGACCAGCATCGCGGGATAGGCGAGGTCGTGCCGGATGATCGACGGGTCGAGCCCGGGAAACCGCGCCGCGATGGACTCCAGCGTCGGATACATGACCAACGACGCCAGGGCCACGATGATCCACGGCCACGGCCGGAGGGCGTAGTGCGCGATGTTGAACCACAAGGTCGACCGCATCGCATCGCGCTCGTCCCGCGCCGCCAACATGCGTTGGGCCACATACCCGCCGCCACCCGGCTCGGACCCGGGATACCACGTGCTCCACCATTGAACCGCGATGGGGATGACAAGCACGGTTGCCGCGGTGCGCCAGTCGCTGAAATCGGGCAGCATCGAGAGCTTCTCGGCGACCGCCGGATGATGGATCAGCGCGGTCAATCCGCCAACTTCCGGCTGCGTCACCGCGTAGTGCGCCGCGGCGAGCGCGCCCGCCATCGCGATCACGAACAAGAGCAGATCGGTCACGACCACACCCCAGAGTCCCGACGTGGCCGAGTAGACGACCGTGACCGTGCCCGCGATCAGCACCGTTTCGTACTTGCCGATCCCGAGCAGTACGCCGCCGATCTTGATCGCGGCCAGCGTGACCGTGGCCATGATCATGACGTTGAAGAACACACCCAGGTACAGCGCGCGGAATCCGCGCAGAAACGCCGCCGGTCGCCCGGAATAGCGCAGCTCGTAGAACCCCATGTCGGTGAACACACCCGATCGGCGCCACAGCCGCGCGTAGAAAAAGACCGTGCACATCCCGGTGAGCAGGAACGCCCACCACACCCAGTTCTGGCTCACGCCGCCCGTGCGGACGAGGTCGGTCACGAGGTTCGGTGTGTCGGTGGAGAACGTGGTCGCGACCATCGAGGTGCCGAGCAACCACCACGGCAGGCGCCGCCCGGAGAGGAAGTACTCGGTCGTGCCGACGCCGGCCCGGCGCGCGAAATACAGCCCCACCGTCAAGGCCACGACCCCGTACAGCGCGACGACGAACCAGTCCAGCCGGGTCAGTTGCATTTCAATCCGCGGTGCAGAGCGTGGACGGGTACGTCCCTTGATCGACCAGCCGCCGGATCTCCGCCTCGGCCCGCGCCTTGTCAGACGGCCAGGTGACACCGAACCACCCCGCACCCGCGGCGCGCACGCGGAGCCGGCCGCCGCCCGACACGACGACCTCGTTGATGGTGGTACTCAACAGGAGCTCGGCATCCGGCCCCCGATCGGCCGCGCGGAACTCGGCAAACTGATCGTCGAGCAGCGCCAGCACTCCGGGGTGCAACCCCCAACAGTTCATCGAGACGATCTCGTCCTCGGTCAGCGACACCGTCTGCCCACCGAGCGTTCGACCCACGATCGCGTCATCCACGCGCCGCACGTTGCGGATCTCGATGAGATGGGTGAGGTACCCATCATCGTCGACCGTGCAGACGGCGCGCGACACGCCGCCCGCCTCCGACAACGTGTCGCCAAGCCGATAGCCTACCAGGGACAACTCGACGTCCTCGGGGTCGGCGAGGGACCCGTACAGGGCCTCGAATGCGGCCCGACCGTAGAAGTCGTCCGCATTGCACACCGCGAACGGCCCGTCTACCAACGGCCGGGCCGTGATCACCGCGTGCGCCGTCCCCCACGGTTTGGTCCGCCCCGTGGCGTCGCCGTCGATGTCCTGCCGCGCGTAGACCACCTCGATCGGCGGGCGCCAGCGCGCGAAGTGCTCGCTGAACGCCGGCTCGATGTCCGCGCGAATCACCAGCACCGCGCGGTCGAATCCCGCGCGCGCGGCATCGTGCAGCGTATAGTCGAGGATCGCCTCCCCCGCGGGGCCTACCGGTACGAGTTGCTTCAGTCCACCGTAACGCGTGCCGACGCCGGCGGCGAGCACCACCAGGGCACGGCTCACGGATTCACGGTACCGTGCGCCGCCAGGACCAACCGGCGTATGGCCGGCACGACCATGATCAGCAGTTCCGCCTGCGGCGTGGCCGCCTGGTCCAGCAGCTCCAGCTGGGCGGCACGTTGATCGGCCGGAACGCGCCGGCCTTCGCCGAACGCGCCGGCGGCACTGAGACCGATCTCCGCCGCCTGGCGCAGGTTCCACGACAACGACTCGGCCTCGCGCAACATCGGCGCCGCGCGAAGCTGGTCGCGCAGCCGATCGTGGTTGTCGCGCCACCGTTCCAGCCACACCGTCACGGCGGACTCATCCGATGACCCGTCGAGCAGCCCGTCCACCGCGCGGCTAAACGCACGGGCTCGGTCGCTCTCCGGCCTCGTGGCATCGACCAACCGATTCAGCGGGACCAGGCTGGTATACTCGCGGGCCGCCGACCGCCCGTATCCTTTCACCGGCTCCAGCACATCAGCCAGTATCCGCAACGAGGCGATCGGGCCGTGGTCGGTGAGGCGGCGCAACATCGGCTCGTAACCGGACCGATGGGTCAGGCCCAGCCAGCCCAACCGCTGGCTGGTAATCTCCAGCCGCCGGTACATGTCATCGACGTCCGTGACGTCGGCGGCCGACCAGAATCGCTCGGCGATCGCCGCGGTTCGTGGCCAGATGCGTGAGTCGATCGTCTCGGCCGTGACGTACTCGGCCCACATGCATGCCTCGCCGCCGAGGATCCGATCACGCGCCGCGGCATCGAGTGCGGCGGCGGCGCTCAACGGGTCGATTTGATAGTGAAACGACGCCGGACGGATGTGGTCGAGATAGTACCCGTTCGACAGGATTCCCTGATAGCCCAGGCTCGCACCTTCCGCCAGGGACTCCTGTCCGCGCCACGACTGCACGACAATGTCCCGGGGAAGATCGGGATGAAAGATCTCGTCCCACCCAACCATGCGTTTGCCGTGCCGCGTCAGGATCGCGAGCAGCCGCCGATTGAAGTACGCCTGCAAGCCGTGGTTATCGCCCAGCGCTCGCTCGCGAATGTACGCCTGGACGCCGGCGCTCGCGTCCCACTGCTTCCCGTTAACCTCGTCCCCGCCGATATGGAAGTATGGATCGGGAAAGAGCGTCGCCATCTCACCAAGGAACGCGTCGATGAACGTGAACACCTCTTCCCGTGTCGGATCCATCGCCGGATCGAACACGCCCCATCGGCGTCCGATCTCGTAGGGGCCGGGCCCGCTCGCCAATTCGGGATGCCCCACGAACCAGCTCGTCGTGTGCCCTGGCATGTCGAACTCGGGCACCACCCGCACCCCGCGATCACGTGCGTACGCGACGATCTCCCGCACCTGATCCTGCGTGTAGTACCGGCCGTCCGACCCCATTTCATGCAGGCGGGGAAACCGGCGGCTCTCGACGCGAAACCCCTGATCTTCGGTCAGGTGCCAGTGCAGCACGTTCAGCTTGACCGCGGCCATCGCGTCGATATTGCGCTTGATTACCTCCGGCGGGATGAAGTGACGCGCCCCGTCAATCAGCAGACCGCGCCAGGGAAACCGCGGCGCGTCCTCGATCGAGACCGCCGGGACGATGAACCCGCTGTCGCCGCGCTCCACCAGCTGCAGGAACGTCTCGAGGCCGCGCAGCGTGCCGTACGGCGTCGCGGCACGCAACGCGGCGCCATCCGGACGCACGACGAGCGTGTAGGATTCGTCTTCCACCGCCGCCTGCACCGCTCCGGCCGCCCGCATGGTGTGCACCGTCAAGCTGACCGCCCGATCGGCGGCCTGTCCCGTACCGATCGCGAGGCCGGTCTCCGCCGTCAATCGTGTCGTGAGTCGCGCGACCGCCCGCTCCAGTCGCGGTTCGACGTATCCACCCAAGGCGGCGCGAAAGGGCAAGTCGATCGCCAATGATCCGGAATCGAACACGATGGACCGCGGAACCGGCATCAACGTGTGCTCGACCATACGAGGGGTCTCCTCCGAGCCCCGTCCGACCCCGAAGAGAAGGGTAGCACCGGCGAGATAGGGCAGCACGGTCTTCATTGCGCACCTTTCCAGGAGAACCGGGTTGCGTCGGCGTCCGCCGACCGCAATACTATGCCCTGTTCGCGCCCAATGTCCAACCCGATCGAAGGAGGTGATCCATTGTCTGAGTGTAGATCCGGCCGCAGCCTGGCATGGGCAAGCGATCGCCGTCCCGGCAGTTGATCCCGGACCGAATCGCACCTCGCGCCGCTGATCGGACGCCTTAGGGCGATCGTACCAGGCTGCGCAGGACAAGCGAATCGCGCCGTCGGGCGTTCGGTCCCGGCGGCGCGATTCCGTTCGCCCGACGGTCGACCGATCAGTTGGTCGACGGGGTCGCCGCCTTGCGCGGCATCATGTCGTCCCGCATGGCCAGGTGGTAGACGGTCGCCGCGACCACGACCGCCGCTTGCTTCAGATCGTCCAACAGCAGATGGTCATACGTATCCGCAATCGTATGGTGCGTCCGCGTCCCGTATTCGATCGGGTCCTGGATGAAGTTGAACCCGGGGATCCCCGCCCGGTCGAACGAGAGATGGTCCGTACCGCCGGTGTTGCCGTGGCGCACCGCCACCACGCCCAGGTCGCGGAACGGCCAGAGTAGTGCCTCGAATACCGGAATCGCCGCCTCGTTCATCTGATCCCAAATCCCACGGATCTTGCCGGTCCCGTTGTCGACGTTCACGTAGACCGAGATCCGATCGTGCAGCGCCGGATGGTTCTCCACCCACGCGCGCGACCCGAGCAGCCCCTGTTCTTCGCCGCTCCAGAGCCCGATGCGGATGGTGCGGCGTGGCGTGAGATTCAGCGCGTTCAGGATCCGCAAGGCCTCCATCATCACGATCGAGCCGGCGGCATTGTCGGTGGCGCCCGTCCCGTAATGCCACGAGTCGAGGTGTGCGCCGACCATGACATACTGGTCGGCCAGGTCGGTTCCGGGAATGTCGGCCAGGGTGTTGTACGCTTGCAGGTCGTCGGCGAAAAACCGGTTCTGCACGTTCAGCTCCACGCGCACGCGCACGCCCCGCTCGACGTTGCGATATATCGCCGCGTACTGTTCTTGCGACACCACCAGTTCGGGCGGCGGCTCCGGGTTGTCCGGATCGCGACCGGCGGTGGACCCGCCGCCGCCAAGAATGCCGTATGCGCGGGAACTCGGGGTCAGGACGGCCGCCACGCCTTCCTGTTGGACCATCTCCGCCACCTGCTGGCGCAGCGCCCGCATCTGCATGAACCGCTCGCGCGCGCGCTGCGCGTCGGGTCCCGGCCCGGCCGAGGGTTCCGGGGGCATCAGGAGTTCGTCCAGCGACATGCGGCGATCCTGCTGTGCGAACTCCGGCTCGATATCGGGTGGCGCGCGCATCATCACCACCGCACCGCGCAGCTTGCCGCGGTACGCCATCAGGTCATCGACAGTTTCGTATTGTACGATCGTCACGCCCGCCGTGATGGTTCCCCGCGTGCTTCCGGTCCACGCCACCGGTTGCGCGTTGAGCGGTTGCACGAATGGGTCGAGCAGACGACCGCTGTAGGAAACGCGCTCCCATCCACGTCCGAATTCTCCCCAAGGCTCGACGACCACATTCACCAATCCCCATCCCCGTAACTCCTCGGCGGTCCAGTCATGGGCGGTACGCATCCCCGGCGAACCGGTCAATCGCGGACCGATCACGTCCGTGAGATGCCCGGCGAGCCGGTCGATCTGAGACCGCTCGATCCCTTCGTCGCGAATCCGCCGCACCACCGCCAGATCCACGCGTTCCTGCGAGACTTGTGCGACCGAAGGGAGGGCAATCAGGAGGGAGACGACCGCCGTGACTGCGAGCCCGCGACCGGCCGTTCGCAGAGGTATCATTGCCGTCACTCGACTGTGGGAGGTGAAGGGAAACTAGATCGACGCATCGCGTCGCGCGAGCGGACCGCCGACAACCCCTGTCCGGTTTCGGACCGGCTCCGCTTCGATCAGCCGGCCCGGAACGGGACGCGCCTCTTACCGACGGCGGTCCCGCGCCGTACCCTAAACCCACCCGGTGCGCGTGCAGGCGATGGGTGGTTGGCCCAACCACAACTCCGGATGGCAGGGTGATCATGATGCATCGTCAGACGGTCGATCCTGATCTTGGCATTCGACGGTTCCTCGAGGACCTGCGCTCCGGCTTCGACCGACGGGGGCCGCCCGATCGGCGGCGGCGTGGTCGCCGCGCAGCGATCGAATCCGTCGAACGCGATCGCCGTCGCGCAGCGGACCGGCGACTGTTCGATCGCCGCCGACCCGCCGATCGTCGTCACTTGCCGGCCCGGGAGTACAGCGAAATCCAGATCATGCGCATCCGCGAGATGCTCGCCGATCCCTTCCTCACCGCCGCGTGCCCGGGATGCGACGCCGGACTGCTGCGGACCGAACGCATGATCAGGGGTGTCGCCAGGTGCATCGTGCTGTGTACCGGATGCCGGACCCGCGCCGAACTCTCGTAACCGCCGACGCCCGACAAACCCGCTTGGCACGCCCTCTGAAACGGCGTACCATTCAGGGAGCATTCACCGGAGTCGATGTATGTCGCCGTTATGGAATACCGTGAAGTCGTTGCTCGGAGGTGTGCCCGGCAAAGGGCCACGACTTCCTCAGCCGCCCTGCACGCCAAAGCCACCCGCCGGCCCGGCACCAGTCCGGCCGCCCGAGCCGGCCTGCCGGACCGGACCCCACCCCGACCTTGCCGCGCTCGTCGCGCTGCTCCGTGGCCCCCGCCCCACGCGCTGACCACCACCGGGGGGCGTGGACGGTCGGCCTGGCAATCGGACTCGCCATCGCCGCCGCCGGAGCGCTGAGCACCTTCCGGCTGCAAGCGCCGCCGCTCGACTTTTCCGGCGAGCACTTCAACGGGTCCGTGCAGCGCATCTTGCGTGAGGTGGCGTTGATGACCGCCCTCCTGACCTTGGCGTCTTACCTCCTGACAGGACGGGCCTGGGCCCGGTGGGTGCTGGCCGGGGGCCTTCTGGTACTCAGCGGCTGGACCTTGTTCTTCAGCGAGAGCGCATCCGACACCCTGTTGGTGGCGCTCGCGGCCTCGTGCATCTGGGGACTCGGCGCGTTGGGCATCGCCCTCGGGCCCGGCGTCCGCGGTTACGTCCTTCGCGCGCGCGAACGCGCGCACGAGCACGCGCTGGGCATCCTGGTGTCGGCCGATGACGCCGCTCGCTGGCTCGAAATCCTCGACGGATGGGATCGCGCCGGTGTCCTGACGCGCCGCGAGCGGAAACGGGCCCAGGGCCTCCTCAGTGATTGGCTCGACCGCAACGGCGATCAGCTCGATCCGGCCGCCACCGACCGCGTCCGCGCGCGGCTCGCCGCGCCCCCGGTCGAACCCCAGGCCGTCGGCGCCGCGTCGTAGCCACCTCGCCATCCATGCGGCAGTACCGTCGATGCCGATGAGCCCGTCCCCCTCGCTGGCCCTTGCCCGCCTCCGATGCCATCTTAGTCGTGCACACTCGACCTTCGGCGGTGAAGACGGTCATGCCCCAACCTGAAGCCTCAATCGGAGCTGCCGCCCGCCGCCCGCGGGATGACGAAGTCGACGTCTTCGGCCTGACCCACGCGGGGAAGGTCCGGACCGTCAATCAGGATCATTTTCTGATCAGTTCGCTTCGCAAGTCGATGCAAATCCACCACACGAGCCTCCCCAACGTGGACGATATCCCGCTCGAAGGTGAGCGCCTGGCGTTTCTGGCCATGGTTGCGGACGGCGTGGGTGGCGGCGTGAAGGGAGAGGTGGCCAGCCGCGTGGCGATTGCAGAGGTCACGCAGTACATCGCCCACAGCATGCGGTGCTACTACACCGCCGATTCCAGGAACGAGGAGGACTTCCACAAGGCGCTGCAGGAAGCGGCCTGGCTGTGCCATGCGAGCGTGGTCGACAACGCCGACAACGACCCGAGTGCCCGCGGGATGGCCACCACCCTCACCGTGTGGATCGGTGTCTGGCCGCAGGCCTACGTGTTGCAAGTGGGCGATAGTCGGTTCTACGTGTTCCGCCAGGGGGAACTGACCCAGCTCACACGCGACCAGACGATGGCGCAGGAACTGCTCGATTCCGGCGTGCTCACCGCTACCGAGGTCAGCAAGACACGCTGGGCGCACGTCCTCTCCAGCGCCATTGGGGGGAGCCAGACCGCGCCGGTGGTGACCCGGATCGATCAGTCATGGGACAACGTGGGATTGCTCTGCAGTGACGGGCTCACCAAGCACGTGCCCGATGAAAAGATCAGGGGACGCCTCGCCACGATGACCTCGTCCCGCCAGGTATGCGAGACGCTGTTGCAGGACGCCCTCGACGACGGCGGCACCGACAACATCACGATCATTGTCGGCCGTGTGGTCCGCCGGAACCACGGCGAGGCGGCGAACGCCGCTACATGAGCACGCCGATCAGCATGGCGACGACCACGAGCACGAGCAACCCAAGGACGAGGACGATGAGGATGGCGCTCGCCGCCCATCTCCAGCCTATCCGCCGCAGGAACTGGTAGAGTCCGATCTCGAGGATCGCGCGGATCAACCGCTGTACGATGGGCAACATGTCGAGTCCCGTGGGTGGCGTGGATCCCTACGACGGCACGGCCGTGGGGTTTCGCCGCGTCGCGTTCCCATTGCCCCCACCATCACCAACGGTATCTTCCGCCCTATGAAACGCCGACCCATCCTCGTCCTCCTCGGGCTCGCCACGCTCCTCGTGGCGCTGATCGCCGCCCCTGCCATCGCCCGCATTGCCGCAGACTGGTTCTGGTTTGATGCGCTGGGGTTCGAGGTGGTGTTCCTGAAGACGTTAGGTACCAAGCTGGCGATCGGGATCGGGGTGGGCCTGGCCGCGCTGGCCTTCTTCTACGTCAACCTGCGGATCGCGCAACGCGGTGCCGTGCCGGACCCGGTCGTCGTGGCGATGCATGCGCGCGGGCCGAAGATCGAGCTGACGCGCGCGCTGCAACGGCTGGCGTTGCCGGTGGCCGCGATCGTCGCCCTCCCGGTTGGGGTGTCCGCGATCGCCGATTGGCAGATCCTGTTGCTGTATCTCCACCGCACCCCGTTCGGCGAGGTCGACCCCGTCTTCGGCAGGGACATCGCGTACTACCTGTTCACCCTCCCGGTCATATCGGAGGCGCTCCGCCTGGTCATCGCGTTCACCATGCTGGCGTTGTTCATGGTGGTGCCGCTGTACGTGTTGCGCCGTGACGTGGTCGTGGTGCGCCGGCGCGTGACCGTCGAACCGTCCGCGGAAACCCACCTTGCCGTCCTCATCGGCCTGCTGTTCGCCGCGGCGGCGGCACGGATGTTCTTCGTTCGCATTCCGTCCCTCGTGTATTCCACGGCGGGTCCGCTGTTCGGGGCGAGCTATACCGACCTCGTGTTGCGCGCGCCGCTGTTTCGCGTGCTGGGCGTCGTGGCGCTGGTCGCGGTGGCCCTGATCATCACCGGAGCCCGTTCCGGCCGCCTGGTACGCCATGCGACCATGGCGGTGGCGCTGTATTTCGGGCTGGCGGTTACCGGGGGGATCGCGGCCGCACTGCTGCAGAAATTCGCCGTGACACCCAATGAACTGGTCAAGGAAACGCCCCAGATCGAATCGCACATCGCGGCCACGCGCCGCGCGTGGGGGTTGGACGCCGTCACGACGCACGACCTGAGCGGCGAGGCCACGCTGTCCCTGGCCGACATTCAGGCCAACGCGGGGACGATCCGGAACGTGCGCCTGTGGGATCGCGATCCGCTGCTCCAGACCTTCCGGCAGATCCAGGAGATTCGGACCTACTACGATTTCCGTTCGGTGGACGATGACCGCTATTGGATCGACGGCGAGTACCGCCAGGTGCTGTTATCGCCGCGTGAATTGAGTACCACCTCCCTGCCGACTCGCAACTTCATCAATGAACGGCTGACCTACACCCACGGCATGGGCCTGACCCTCAGCCCCGTCAATCAGGTATCACGCGAAGGCCTGCCGGTGCTGTTCGTCAAAGACCTGCCGCCGGCCTCGACGGTGTCGATCGAGGTCACGCGGCCGGAAGTGTATTTCGGCGAGATGTCGAGCGAGTATGTGTTCGTCAACACCGCCCAACGGGAATTCGACTACCCGCTGGGGGATTCGAGTGCGTTCACCGTCTACGAGGGAACCGGCGGCGTGCGCGTCGGCTCGATTCTGCGGAAACTGTTGTTGAGTCTGCGGTTCGGATCGATGGACGTCTTGCTCACGGATCTCATCACCCCCGACAGTCGTGTCCTGTATCACCGCAACATCGTCGAGCGTGCCGGCAAGGCGCTACCGTTCCTGCGCTGGGACAACGACCCGTACCTCGTGGTCACGGACGATGGGCGGATGAAGTGGATCCTGGACGCGTTCACCGCCAGCCGCCGGTATCCCTACTCGCTCCCGGCCGCCAACGGAACGAACTACCTGCGCAATGCCGTGAAAGTCGTGATCGACGCGTACGACGGTGACGTGGTCGCGTACCTTGCCGATCCCGCCGAGCCGATCATCCAGACGTACGCCAAGATCTACCCGGACATCTTCGAGCCGCTGGAGAACATGCCGCCCGACCTCCGCGCGCACATCCGGTACGCGGCCGACCTGTTCCGCATTCAGACGGAGCTCTACACCATCTATCATATGGATCAAGCGGACATCTTTTACGCCCGCGAAGATCAGTGGCAGATCCCCAACCTGTCGGCGAGCCAGACCAGGAGCGACCCCTTCCTGCGGCACATCGTGATGCGGCTGCCCGGCGAGCCGCAGGAGGAGTACATCACCATGACGCCGTTCACGCCGCGTGGAAAAGACAACCTCGCGGCATGGATGGTGGCGCGCAGCGACGGCGAGCATTACGGGCAACTTGTGGCGTACAAGTTCCCTCGGCAGAGTTTGCTCTTCGGCCCAAGCCAGATCGTGAATCGGATCAACCAGGATACGGAGATATCCCGCCAGGTCTCGTTGTGGGATCAGCGGGGTTCCGAAGTCATCCGCGGCAATCTCCTCGTCATCCCGATCGAGGAGTCGCTGATCTTCGTGCAGGCGCTCTACCTCCGCGCCCAAGGCGGACAGATCCCCGAGTTGAAACGGGTCATCGTCGCCTACCAGAACCAGGTGGTCATGGAAGAGACGCTTGGCGCCGGCATGGCCCGCTTGTTCGGTGGATTGGTCAATACTGACGAGCGGCGTTCGTTTGACGCCGCCCCCGCCCCCGCCCCCGCCGCGGCCGCCGGCCCCGCTGCGCTGGGCGCCACCACCGACACGCGGCTCGCGGACCTGGTGACCCGGGCGTCCGATCATTACGACCGCGCCCTTGCCGCCCAGCGGGCGGGGGATTGGGCGCTCTACGGTGAGGAGATGCGGCAAGTGAGCGTGTTGTTGCAACAACTGCGCGACGCGGTACGTACCGAGCGTAACTGACCGCCCGAATCCTGAGGACGACGATGGACTTCGACGGCATCGGGACCATGGCCCTCTTCCTGAGTACGGGCGCCGTGGGCGTGTGTCTGGTGTTCCTCGCGGGCTATCGGATGAAGCTCAAAGCCGATATCGAGCGCGCACGCCTGGGCGGACATTCGGCGGACGACGTCGGCGAGTTGCGAGCGGAACTCGAGAGCACCCTGGCCCACCAGACCCGGCAGATCGACGAACTGCACGAACGGCTCGACTTCACCGAGCGCCTCCTCACCCGAGGCCGGACCGACCAGCAACCGTAACTGCCGTCCTCGGGCGCACTGGCTGGTCACCCGGCGGACCGATATGCTTAGGGCCGTCAACCCGGGGATGCGCTCCACCATGACACACATCGTAGATCGTCTCAAGACCGCCCTGGCCGACCGGTACGCCATCGAGCGTGAGGCCGGCAGCGGCGGCACGGCGACGGTTTGCCTGGCGGGGAACCTGAAGCACCGGCGCAAGCCCATCGGGGCTCTCTGCATCGCCCTCGCCATCGCGCTGCCCGATCACACCCTCGCGCCAACACAGCGCGAGGGCCCCGCCACCGGCACGCACGGGATGGTCAGCACGGCGCATCCGCTGGCCACCGAGGCGGGGCTCCGCATCCTCGAGGCGGGCGGCACCGCGTTCGATGCCGCCGTCGCGATCGCCGCGGCGCTCAACGTGGTCGAGCCCGCGATGTCCGGGATGGGCGGCTACGGCACGATCCTCACGTTCGACGCGGAGAAGGGCGCGGCGCGCTTTCTCAATCCCAGCGGGCGTATGCCGGCGAGCCTGAACAGCGACGCGTTTCGCGCGCCAACGCCCGGGTTCATGGAGAATCGTCGCGGGGCCAAGGCCGTCTCGACCCCGGGGAATGCCAACGCGTGGGAAGCGATGTGGCAGGCGTACGGGCGGATGGCGTGGGCCGAGCTGTTCGCCGACGCGATCCGGCTGGCGGACGAGGGATTCGCGTTAAGCGCGGCCGATGCATCGACCATTCGATCGGCGTTCGACGATTTCCCCGTCCATGCGAAAGCGTTCTACGGGACCGACGGTCGCCCGCTGCGTGCAGGCGAGCGGCTCGTGCAGCACGACCTCGCCCGCTCGCTCACGCTGGTCGCCGATGAGGGGGCCCGCGCGATGCACGGCGGGGCGATCGGTGCGGCCATCGACGCGGCGATGCGTCGCGCCGACGGCTTCCTGTCGCTGGCCGACCTCGAACACAACCGGGCCGAATGGTGGGATCCGGTCGGTATCGATTACCGCGGGGTCCGCATCCTCACCGCGCCGCCGCCGGCCAACTCGTGGCCCGCCTTGGTTCGACTTGGCATGATGAGCCGCTACGATGTTGTTGCACTACGACACAACAGCGTTGAGTTCCTGCATCGCTATGCCGAAGTCACCAAACACGCCTTCTGGACGCGGCTGCGCTGGGCTGGAGACCCGGATGTGGCGCCGCCTCCGCTCGACACCCTGTTGTCCGAAACCTATTGGGACGACCAGGTGGCCCGAATCGACCCCGGTCAGGCGACATCCTTCATGCCACCCGGGGAATTCAGCGCCGCGCACCACACGACCCACTTCGTCGTGGCGGACCGGTGGGGTAACGTGGTCTCGGCCACCCAGACCCTGGGAAACGCCTTCGGCTCGCGCATCATGGCCGAGGGAACCGGAATCTGGCTGAACAATTCCCTCGCCTACTCGACCTTCGAACCGAAGGGCAACCCGATGGACGCCTTTCCGGGCCGTCACAAGCTGTCCGGCGACGTTCCCCTGTTCGTCATGCGGGAGGGGCGCCCGTGGATCGCGATTGGGACACCCGGCGGGCATACGATCGCCCAAACAATCCCCCAGATGGTCATGAACATCGTCGATTTCGGGATGGACGTGCAGGCGGCGATCGCCGCGCCCCGCATCAGCTTCATCGAGCCGGACGTGCTGGCCGTCGAAGAAGGCATCCCGGAGGTGGTGCGCACAGCGTTGTCCGCCATGGGCCACTCGGTTCGGACCAGCCGCGGCTTGGGAAACGCCCATGGGCTCGCCATCGAGTACGGGGATGGGGCAACGCCGGTGCGTTTCTTCGGTGGGACCGATCCGCGCGGCCAAGGCACCGCCAGGGGCTGGTAGAGCCTTGTAGATTGCGGAACGGCGTGGTGGCGCGCCGTTTGCACCGAAATTCGAGAGACAGGGAGCCCAGATGCCGGCCAGGATGTCGGAACAACGTGCGGGGGATCGCCGCCACCAGTTTGATCGTCGATCACCGCTGCCCCGTCGCACGGGCCTGAACAGGCGGCGGGAGGAACGCCGGTCGCAACGCGTGGACACCACCCGCGATCGACGCCAGGACCGCGATCGGCGCGGACCCGATCGGCGCGCCGTCGCCGATCGGCGCAACCCGCTGGGCCGCCGCCGCGGACCCCGGCGCCGCGCCACACCCACACCCTACACGGCCGAAGAACTCGCCGCCGTCCGGACGATCTTCTCCACCCGCGGCGCCGTCGTGCGCTGCCCCTCGTGCGACGGCTCCTATACCCTCGGCAACCCCCGCAAACGGGGTGACGACGTGTTGCGCCAGGTGCGCTGCTTGAGCTGCGGCCGGAGCGCGGTGGTGACCAATAGCTGGATCGCGCGGGTGCTGGTCATCGAGCGGACGGACGTGATCCGTGACACGATGCGGACCATCCTCACCGGGGCCGGGCACGAAGTCATCGACGCGGCGGATGCCGCCGTCGGCCTCGAGGCGTTCCGCGCCCTCCCGGCCGATGTCGTATTCATCAGTCTCATGTCGTCCGGGCGACTCGACGCGGGGGAATTCATCCGGCAGCTGCGCAAGGAGTTCCCCGACGTCGCGGTCGTCGCGGTGTCGGGACGCGGCTCGCACGGCGTCGCCAACCCGCTGGCCATGGCAATGCAGCTTGGAGCGGCGCGCACCATCAGATTGCCGTTCACCCGCGACGATGTACTCCAGGCGCTGGAGGAGGCCCGCCCGTAGTGGGACGCCGGCGCGTGGTCGCTTGGCCCGTCCCGCTCGCGGCGATCGTGTTGTCGCTCGCCTGCGCGGACACCGCAACGCAGCCGACCACCACGCCCACGTTCGGCGCCGCCGGCGGCCAGGGCTGTCCGAAGCGCCCCACCGTGATCGTCACAGACGAGGCGGCCCTGCGGCACGCCGCCACCAACGCGGGCGCGGGCGACATCATCGCGCTCGACGGGATGATCGCGGTGGGCGCCGGCAATGTGCGACTCGTCACCGACGGCGTGACCCTCACCTGCGCCACCGACGGCTCCGGCATCGTATTCCGCAACAACCGCCGCATCGAGGTCTTCGCGAACCATGTGGTCGTCGACCACCTCGTCGTCGACGGCGGCGGGTCGGCCCTGCCGATCCTCGTCACGGGATCCGACGGACCGGACTGCTGCGTGAACGTCGGCCTCACCGACAACCTCGTGCGGGGTTTTCAACTGACCGGCGTCTTCGTACTCCGAGCCATCGCCGGGCTCGATATCTCCGGAAACCGTTTCGAGGGGTCCCCCACCGCGCTCGGCGCCATTCACGTGCAGGGCACCGCGTCCGACGGAACGATCGCGTGGAACAGTGTCGACATGCCGGAGGGCGCGTTCGCGGGGATCAGCGTGCTCGATGCCCGTCGGATGGCCGTCGAGCACAATCGCGTATTCGGTGCGCCGTTCGCCGGCCTGCGCGTGGGCACGGACGACAGTGAATGGAGATCCAACACCGTTGACGGCGCGACGGGCTTCGGGGTGCTGTTCGAGTTCCCGCTGCGAACCGGCAACCTGATCCGCAACAATCGCCTCACCAACGCGGGCACCGCCGGCATGTTCGTCCGGAACGCGTGCGGCAACATCTTCCTCGGCAACAACCTCGGCGGGAATGCCGGCGACGTCGGGGCAATCTTCGACGCCTCGAGCGGGGCCAACCGCCTGGCGGGCAACGGGGGGCTGGTCTCAGACGGGGGTGCCGCGGACTGCACCGGCGACGGGAAGGCGGATGGCAACGTGATTACCGGTCACGGCCCCGTCGCCGGTGGCCTGCACCTTGGCCCGATACGCCATGCCGGTGTCGTGATCACCGTCAACGGTGAGGCCGTCGTCGTCCGGTAGCCTCCCGGACCGGAGTGCGTCACCCCTGGCACGCGTTTCTACCCCGCCGTAGCTTTGCAACACACCCCTTCACGGCCAGTCGCGCCGGCGGAGGGGAGTCCAACCTGCCGGCGCACTTGCGGAGGAACCATGGGAGTCCCCGACACTACCCAGGCACTCGGCGCCCCGCGGAAACCGCGCGACGATGAGGTCGATGTCTACGGATTGACCCATACGGGGAAGGTCCGGCAGGTCAACCAGGATCATTTTCTCATCTGTTCGTTGCGCAAGCAGGTGCAGGTCCATCACACGAGCCTGCAGAACATCGATCAGCTGCCGCTCATGGGCGAACGTCTGGCGTTTCTCGCCATGGTGGCCGACGGGGTCGGCGGAGGCACGAAGGGTGAGGTGGCGAGCCGGTTGGCGTTGGAGAACGTGACCGGGTACGTCGCGCTCAGCATGCGGGCGTATCACAATCTCGACGGCAGTGACGACCAGGAATTCCTCGATGCGTTGCAGGAAGCGGCGTGGAAGTGCCACGCCAGTGTCGTGGCCGAGGCCGAGGCCGACCCGGATCGTCGCGGCATGGCGACGACCCTCACGTTGTGGATGGCGGTGTGGCCGCGCGCCTACCTGTTGCAGGTCGGCGACAGCCGTTTCTACATCTTCCGCGAAGACAAGCTGACCCGTATTTCGCGCGATCAGACGATGGCGCAGGAATTGGTCGACCAAGGCGTGCTCACCCACTCGACGGCCTTCAACACGAAATGGGCCAATGTGCTGTCCAGCTCCATCGGCGGCCAGCAGACGGCACCGATCGTGACACGGCTCGATCAGGACTGGAACAACATTGGCCTCCTGTGCAGCGACGGCCTCACCAAACATGTGACCGACGAACAGATCGCCGAGCGGTTGCGCACCATGACGTCCGCCAAGCAGGCGTGCGAAGCCCTGCTGCAGGATGCGCTCGACGCCGGCGGCAGCGACAACATCACGGTGCTGGTCGTACAGGATGTGAAAAAGGATCGGGAAGAATAGGGGGGCGCGGGCACGCGCCATCTTCGGGCGTCGGGGTCCGCGCGTCGGCGGGCCCGAATGTTATTCAAACCCATGGGCAGAACCACGGAGGATCCGACCGGTGATCCATGACGGTTGATTCCACCAGCGCGGACCGGCTGAAGGCGGCGCTGGCCGATCGGTATACGATCGAGCGGGAACTGGGCGCCGGTGGCATGGCGACCGTCTACCTCGCCCATGACGTGAAACACGATCGGCGGGTCGCCGTGAAGGTGTTACGACCCGAACTCGCCGCGGTGCTGGGCGCCGAGCGGTTCCTCAACGAGATTCGCGTCACGGCCAACCTGCAACATCCGCATATCCTGCCGCTGTTCGATTCGGGCGCCGCCGACGGGTTCCTGTACTACGTCATGCCACACGTCGAAGGCGAGGCGCTTTCCGACAAGCTGGCGCGCGAGAAACAACTCGCCGTCGAGGAAGCGGTAAAGCTCGCGAGCGAGACCGCATCGGCGTTGGACTACGCCCACCGCAACGGCGTGATTCATCGGGATATCAAACCCGCCAACATCCTGTTGCACGACGGCAGCGCGCTCGTGGCCGATTTCGGCATCGCGCTCGCGCTGCGCGCCGCCGGCGGCGACCGCTTGACCGAAACCGGCCTCTCGCTCGGCACGCCGCATTACATGAGTCCGGAGCAGGCCACCGGCGACCGCGACGTCGACGCGCGGACCGATATCTATTCGGTGGGCGCGGTGCTGTACGAGGCACTGGCGGGCGAGCCGCCGCATACCGGCGGCACGATCCAGGCGGTCATCTCCAAGCTGATCACCGAGGCGCCCAGGCCGCTGGGCGATCTGCGGCACTCGGTGCCCGCGCACGTCGCGCTGACGGTCGAGAAGGCGCTCGCCAAGATCCCCGCGGACCGATTCGCCACGGCCGCCGAGTTCGCGAGCGCCTTGCGCGACCCCAGCATCACCGTCGCCTATGCGCGTGCGACGCGCGCCGGTCAGACCGCGACCACGAGCGCCCGATGGCTCGATTGGCGAGCCGCCGTGGCGGGCATCGCGCTGTTGCTGATCGGCGTCGCCGGTGGGCAGTTGCTGACCGGCGACGCCGCACCGTCACCGGTGGTCGGCCGGTTTCTGATGCCGCTCGAAACCAGCCACGGGCTGACGGGCGCCCCGGTCAACACCCTGGCCCTCTCGCCGGATGGGCAATCGGTCGTGTACGTCGGCCGAGCGAGCGGGAGCGGGATCCAACTCTATGTGCGGCGACTCGACGAACTCGCCGCCCACCCGATCCCGGGGACCGAGGGCGGGGCGTTCCCTGCCTTCTCGCCCGACGGCACTCGGGTCGCGTATTTCGGCCCCGGAGGCCTGTTCGTCGTGCCGCTGGGCGGCGGCGCCGCGACACACGTTTCCAACGCCGCGGCCGGCGCGCTCACCCAGGTCATCTGGTTGGACGACCAGACCATCATCGGCAACGGCAGCGACGGATCACTGGTGCTGATCGGGCTGGACGGACACACCGCGACGCTCGCCAGACCCGACAGCGGCAGCGGAGAAGTCTACTTCAGCGTCAATGCGGTGCTGCCGGGCGCACGCACCGTGCTGGCCGTGTCGTCGCCGACCTTCGGCGTCAACGGTCCGGTCATCGCCATCAATGTGGAAACCGGCAGACGCTCCACGATCCTGGATGCACCGACCAACACCGTCTGGTACGCGGACGGGCACCTGCTGTGGGCGCAGCCGGGCGGCGCGGTGCTCGGCGCGCGATTCGACACGCGGACCCTGACCCCCACCGGCCCGACCGTCACCGTCGCGGAAGGCGTCCGAACCGCGGTAGGCGGCCAGGCCCAGGTCGCCGTGTCGGCGACGGGCTCGCTGGTCTACGTCCCCGAGCAGCCGTTCGATCTCGTCTTGCTCGACCGAACCGGCACCCGCGAAGTGGTGGCCGAGAAACGTCGCTTTCACAGCCCGCGATTCTCGCCGGACGGCCGGCGGCTCGCGGTCGATTTCCAGCAGCAGGGAAGCCGCGACGTCTGGGTGCTCGATCTCGCCCAGCGCACACTCAGCCGCGTGAGCTTCGAGAACGACGGGCATGACCCGGTGTGGACCCCCGATGGCCGCTCCATCGCCTACGTCACGCGGGGAGGGATTCACCTCCGGCGGGCGGACGGCAGCGGGGTGGCGGAACCCCTGTACGCCCCGCCAGGGTTCACGAGCCTGCTCTCGTTCTCGCCGGACGGCCACACCGCGTTCACCGCCCCGACCGGCACGAACGGTTTCTTCGACATCGGCGTGCTGACCGTCGACGAGCCGGACCAGCACCGCATGTTGCTCGCGTCGCCGTTCAACGAGCAGTATGCCGTGTTAGCCCCCGACGGGCGCTGGCTGGCGTATGGATCGGATGAAACGGGACTGGACGAAGTGTACGTCCGTCCGTTTCCCGAAGGAGGCGGCAAGGTGCTGGTGTCGCAGGGCGGCGGGCGCGAGCCGATGTGGAGTCCGGACGGGCGGCAGCTCTATTACCTGGGTGAGCGCGAAGGCATCACGCACCTGATGGTGGCGGCCGTGACCGCGGGACCCGATTTCGCCGTCCGTGACCGCAGGGCCCTGTTCGACGTTTCGGAATTCGAGCCGGCGTCACCCCATGCGAACTACGACGTCTCGCCCGACGGATCGACGTTCGCCATGGTGTACCAGGGCCCGCTGTCGGCGGTCGTATACCTGCTCAACTGGACGGAGCTGGTCAGACGTCAGGCGCGAAGCGAGGGCCGCTAGTATGCCGCGCGCACGGTGGGTCTCCATGGGGCTCCTCGCGGGCGCCACGGCGCTCGATGCGCAACAACTCTCGCCCGAAACCATCCGGCAGCGGGCGGAGGCGGAGGCACCCCGCGCGCTGGCGCTGTTCCGCGACTACCTCGCGATCCCCAACGACGCCCATTTCCCCGCCGACCTCCGGCGGGTGATTGACTGGCTCACGCCGCAATTCCGCGAACGAGGATTCGACACGCGGGAACTGGAGACCGGCGGCATCCCCGTACTGCTTGCCGAGCGCCGCGTTCACGGGACGGAACGCACGCTGCTCGTCTACCTCCAGGCAGACGGCCAACCGGTGGACACGGTGGCGTGGCACCAGGCATCACCGTACGCGCCGGTGCTGCGCGCGCGTGGTTCCGATGGCGCGTGGCGCGACGTCCCGTGGGACCGCACGGACGGACCGTGGGATCCCGAGTGGCGTGTGTTCGCGCGGTCCACCTCCGATTCCAAGGGGCAGAACGTCCAGTTCCTCGCCGCGATCTCGGCGTTGGATGCGGCGGGCGTGAGCCCGAACTTCCACATCAAGGTCATCGTCGATACCGAAGAGGAGTTGGGCTCGCCCAATCTGCCCGGCATGGTCGAGCGGTATCGCGATGCGCTTGCCGCCGACATGCTCGTCATCTTCGACGGCCCACGCCACCCAACCAACAAGCCGACGCTCACCTTCGGCGCGCGCGGCATCGCGACGGTCACGCTCACCGTGTATGGCCCACGCGTGCCGCAGCACAGCGGTCACTATGGCAACTGGGTTCCGAATCCGGCGTTACGCCTGGCCCAGATACTCGCCTCGATGAAAGACGACGCGGGCCGTGTGACGATTCCCGGGTTCTACGACGGCGTCACCATCGACTCCGCGGCACGCGCCGTGATGGAACGCGTGCCCGATGACGAAACCGGCATCAAGCGCGATCTCGGCATCGCGGGGACCGACGCTGTCGGGGCCACGCTGCAAGAAGCGCGGCAATACCCGTCGCTCAACATCCGCGGGATGGCGTCGGGTTGGGTGGGCGCGCAACGGCGCACCATCGTTCCGGCGTCGGCCACCGCCGAGATCGACGTGCGGCTCGTGCGCGAAAGCGACCCCCACCGCCTGCTGCGGCTCATCCGCGAGCACGTCGCGGGATTGGGATACCATCTGGTCGATCGCGACCCCACCGATGAGGAACGCACCGCCTATCCCCGTCTCGCGAGTTTCACGTCGAACATCTCGTATGCCGCCTATCGCACGGAGATGGACTCGGACATTGGCCGTTGGCTCACCGGCGCCATGGTCCACCTGTTTGGCGAGCCGCCAATCGCCATTCGCACGAGCGGCGGGTCGATCCCCATCTCACCGTTCGTCGCGACGCTCGGCGTCCCGGCGGTAACCGTCCCGACCGTGAATCCCGACAACAACCAGCACAGCCCCAACGAGAACATCCGACTCGGCAACTTCGTCGAAGGCATCGCGGTGATCCTCGCCGTGCTCCAGCAGCCGATGCCGCGATAGCCGAACCGCCCGCTTCGTCATCCTCACCAATCCAACGTACACGGGAGGCCCCACCCATGGCATCGATCAACAATGGCAAACTGGTCCTCGGCGGACTCGCCGCCGGGCTCGTCATCAACGTGGTGGAAAGCGTCGTGAACCTGACCATGCTGGCCGGACCGTGGGAGGACGCGCTCGCGGCGCTCAACCTTCCACCGCTTGCCGGCGGGGCAATCGGCGGGTTCGTCGCGCTCGGATTCCTGCTCGGAATCCTCACGGTGTGGATCTACGCGGCGATCCGTCCGCGGTTCGGTCCCGGTCCGGCGACCGCGATGAAGGCGGGCCTGGCTACATGGATCGCTTTCTACGTGTTCGGGTACTTTGGCGATTGGTTGTCTGGTCTGGTCCCAACCAGTCTGTTCCTGATCGTGCTCGCGTATTCGCTGGTGATGATGCTCGGCGCCGCGTATGTGGGGGGGATGGTCTACAAGGAAGCCTAAGGAACCCATGGCCGCTGCCCCGCGACCACACAAAACGTTCGACCGTTCCATCGTCGAGGGACCCATCGGCCCCGCGGTGTGGAAACTCGCGTGGCCCACGATGCTGCAGAACGTCATCGGCGGGCTGCAGGGCATCGTGGACCACGCGATGGTCGGTCACTACGTCGGATACACCGGCAACGCGGCGATCGGGATTTCGTGGCAGATCTTCCTGGTCGTCATGGTGTTCATCGGGTCGCTCTTCTCAGGCATGGGCGTACTCGTTGCGCGATTCGCCGGTGCCAACGAACCCGACAAGGTCAATCGCACGGTCTACCAGGCGTTTCTCACCTCCGCCGCGCTCGCCGTGGGCGTGCTGGCGCCCATCGGCTATTTCCTCGCGCCGACCCTGCTGAACCTGGTCAACGCCACGCCTGCGGTCCGCGCGGAGGCGCTTCCCTACCTGCGCATCATGTTCCTGTTCAGCTTCGGCATGCTGGTGTTCTACATGCTGGGCGGTGCGCTGCGCTCGGCCGGTGACGCGCGCACGCCGTTGCGCTACGGCATCGCGCTCACCGTCCTCAACATCGTGTTCAACGTGATCTTGATTCGAGGCCTCGGCCCCATTCCCGCATTCGGAACCAAGGGAGCTGCGATGGGGACGGTGATGGCCGGGGGACTGTTGAGCCTCGTCGCCATCCATCGGCTGTTCTTTTCGCACCGTTGGGTCGTGCAGTTCCGCCGTGGCATGAGTTGGCGGCCCGACTGGTCGATCATTCGGACGCTGTTCCGGTTCGGGATTCCGACCGGTCTCCAGGGTGTCGCCATGAACGTCGCGGGCGTGATTCTGCTGGGGTTCGTCGGCTCATTGCCCGAAAGTGGGCAGGCCCAGGCGGCGTATGCCGTCGGCTATACCCAGCTCTTTTCCCTCATCACCTGGACTTCGGTCGGGCTGATGGGCGCCGCGGCCGCGGTCGCCGGACAGAATCTCGGCGCCGGGCATCCCGATCGCGCGGTCCACGGCGTGCATGTCGCGGCACGCATCGGCCTCGGCGTGGCCGTCGTCGTCGGGTCGATGTTCCTGCTCATGCCCCGAGCGCTGTTGGGGTTCTTCGGCCTCGAGAACCCGGTGGTGATGGAGATCGGCACGCAACTGCTCGCATTCCTCAGCGCGTCGGGTCTGTTCATCACCGTGGCGCTGGCCTACACCGGCGGGCTCCAGGGAACCGGCGATACCAAGAGCCCCTTGTACATTTCGATCGTCTCGCAGATCGTTATCCCTCTCGGCATCTGTGCGATCATCCAGGCGACCGGCGACTTGCGAGCGGGACACATCTGGCTGGCCATTCTGATCGGTCACATGACGCGCTCGACGCTCAGCATCGCGCGGTTCCGGCAGGGAGCTTGGCGATCGATCAGGGTGGAGATCGAGCCGGCAGCGTAGCACCCCGGCCACCCGCACCTGGCGTTCGTTCAGCGACCCTCATCCCGCACCGATTCGTGGGACGAACCCCTTTTACTATGTCATGGAACTGTTGAACGGGTTCGACCTGGGAACGATGGTCGAGCGTTTTGGACCATTGCCGCCGGAGCGTGCGGTGTATCTCCTCCGGCAAGCGTGCGATTCACTCGCCCTCGACTTCGGCCTCGTCAAGCCCCGAGACGGAGGCGGCGCCGCGGAGCTGCACGTCCATCTCCCCGCCGAGCACCTGCACGCGGCGCTCGCCGATCGCACGACCCATTCCCCGTGGACACCAGTGACACCTCGCGGCCTTTGCTTCCGCCACACGAGTTGAATTGAGTAGCCCGGCGTGCGATTGCGACGTCCTCTCTTGGGCGGGAACCTATATTCCGTGCCATGATCTTCGACGAATGTCCCCGCGCTTGACCAACTCCACCCCAACCACCCCCGACACCGTCCTGAGAGACGTCTTTGGCTTCTCGGCGTTTCGCCCCGGCCAGCGCGAGGTCATCAACGCCGTCCTTGAACGGAAGGATTGCATCGCGGTCATGCCCACCGGCGCCGGGAAATCGCTCACCTATCAACTGCCGGCGCGGATCCTCGAAGGAACCGTCCTCGTCCTTTCCCCACTGATCTCGCTGATGAAGGACCAGGTGGACGCGATCGTCAGCCTGGGATTTCGTGCGGCGGCCATCAACTCCACGCTCGATTTCGAAGAGCGGCAGGCTCGTCTCGGCGCACTCCGCCGCGGGGAGTATGAGTTGGTATTCCTGGCCCCGGAAGCGTTCGACGGTCGGTTGTCGGACTTCGTGCGGGGGTGTCCCATCTCGTTGTTGGTCGTGGACGAAGCGCATTGCATCAGCCAATGGGGACACGATTTTCGGCCATCCTACCGGCGGCTCCGCGGCCTGAAAGAACAGCTCGACGTCCCCGTGCTCGCCCTCACCGCCACCGCCACGCGCCGCGTGACCATCGATATCCTGAAGCAACTGGGCATGCGGAAACCGGCGGGATACAAAGGATCCTTCTTCCGGCCCAATCTGCGGATCGGTGTGCGGAAGAAGGGAGACGGCGGGAACACCCGCAACGAAATTCTCGCGCTGATCCGAGACCACGAGGGAGAAAGCGGCATCGTCTACTGCCTGAGCCGCAAGGCGGTCGAACAGACGGCAATCTTTCTCGCCAACCACGGCATCAAGGCCCTTCCGTACCACGCCGGTCTCGATTCGGCCGAACGAACCAGGAACCAGGAAGCCTTTCAACGGGACGATGTCGACGTCATCGTGGCCACCGTCGCGTTCGGGATGGGTATCGACAAGTCGAATGTGCGATACGTGATTCACCGGGACATGCCCAAGGACATCGAATCATGGTATCAGGAGATTGGCCGCGCCGGCCGCGACGGCCTGCCAAGCGATTGTATCCTCTTCTATTCATGGGCCGACGTGAAACTGCATGAGCGCCTGCTGAACGACATTGACGACGACGAACTGTGGCGGCAAAAACGAGCCGCCACGGTCCTGCTATTCACGCTGGTCGAACGGCGTCGATGCCGCCATCAGAGTATCGTCGCGCACTTTGATGAGCGCATCGCGACGTGCGGCAAGTCCTGCGACGTCTGCACCGGAATCGAGATGGCGGACCGCACGGCTGACGCCATGAAACGCCAGGGATCCGCTCGCCGCAACGACGGTGCGCGCCGGGGCGGGACCGTGGCTGCGACGCTCGGGGAAGACGATCGGCGGATGTTCGAACGACTACGGACGCTGCGAAAAACGCTCGCCGACCGCGATGGCGTGCCTGCCTATATCGTATTCAGCGACAAAGTGCTGCGCGAAATGGCGGTACGCAGGCCGGCCGATTCCGGTCAGCTCCTGGAGGTGGCCGGAGTGGGGCCGGCCAAGCTGAAGCGATATGGGGCTGACTTCCTTGCCACGCTTGCGGAGACCTCAACGCCGTCCGGCTAGGCTCGGCTTTCGAGATTGCAGACTGCTGATTGCTGATTGCCGCCCCCCCCAATCAATCTGCAATCTGCAATCAACAATCTGCGCTCTTGACAGGCC
The DNA here is from genome assembly GCA_036397455.1 of Gemmatimonadales bacterium. GTDB lineage: Bacteria > Gemmatimonadota > Gemmatimonadetes > Gemmatimonadales > GWC2-71-9 > JADFNB01. The sequence goes on from DASWIX010000078.1 coordinate 116,927, forward strand.
CGGCAGGACTTGAACCTGCAACCTCCGGTTTTGGAGACCGGCGCTCCGCCAGTTGAGCTACGGGCCTAGGGGATTTGAGATTGGAGATTGCAGATTGCTGATTGCAGATTGCCGCCCCCCAAACAATCTGCAATCGACAATCTGCAATCTGCAATCTGCAATCTGCCGTGGGAACTCCAACATGGAGGAGGCCCCGGACCGTCCCGCTTTGATTCTAATCGACAACTTCGTCGCGGTCCACTGGACCTAGAGCCGGATACGGTAGGACAGCCCGATGCTGTACACGGCATCGAACTGGGTCTCCGTGAACGACGCGAACTTCGCGTCCTCGGTCGTGTCGATTGCGTACACCCACCCCGTCCCTTGCGCGAAGATCCCTATCGGGCTCCCGGGCACCTCGTAGCTCACACCCAGCCCGAACCGCCCGGCTCCGCGCGTGGTCGTCGAGGCGGCCGCGACATCCGCGTCGTCGTCCACCGTCACCGCGCCGCCCCCACCGAAAACGTACGGGCTCAGGCCATTCGCAAGCGGATAGCGCAAGACGAGATCTCCTCCGTAGAAGAACTTGTTGAAATTGTTCCCGGTATCGGCCCCACCCGAGCGCAGCTCGTCACGCGCAAACGTGAACTCGCCGCGCAACGCGACATACCGATGGAGCCCGACGCCGATCCCGCCGCCGGCGTTGAAGCCCGTCTTGAAATCCTGCGCGTCACTTGCATCCAGGTCGGTCAGCGCGCTGATGCCGCCGCCGAAGCCGTAGATGGTGACCGCGCGGTCCTGAGCCCCGAGCGTCGCACTTCCGGTGACGGCTGTCGCCGCGGCGAGCACGATGGCTTTGAGAAACGTCCGCATCGTCAGACTCCTGTGTTCCAAGTCGAACGGCCAGCTTCGATCCGAACCTCGTGTGCGGAGATGCCCGCCGTCCGCCGCCCGCGGGCAGCGGGTAGCGTAGAGTTGTTGCGCGTGCGCCGCCCGGCATTACGCGAGGAGGTGCGTGTAATGATTCGGCGCCGAGCGGCAATAACGCCCCATGCGGGCCACGGGCCGGCCGGAACGCCCGGCACCCGGGCCACTCACCTCACCCAAGGAGTCAGGATGAATCCGGGAAGAATCGCGCTCGCCGGAGTCGGCGGCACGGCGGCCATGACGATGCTCATGTTGGCCGCCCCGTTGATAGGCATGCCCAAGATGCCGATCGGCGAGATGCTGGGCAGCTTTCTCAAGATTGGTAGCACCCTCGGTTGGGCGATGCACGGCATGATCGGGCTCGTGCTCGCCGGCATCTACGCCGTGGCGGCGTCGACGCGGCTACCTGGAGCCCCCGCACTTCGTGGAGCCGTGTTCGGGGTCCTGGTGTTCCTGGTCGCGCAACTCGTCGTGATGCCGATGATGGGCGCGGGCGTCTTCTCGGGCGGGGACATCAGCATGATCATGGGGAGCCTCATGGGCCATCTGGTCTTCGGGGCCATCGTGGGGGGCGTCTACGGGACGCCCCAGCCCGAGCCCGGCCGCGCCACCGGCTGAACAGCGCGACTCGCTCCCGGAAAGCCGCCGACGAGCGGTGTCGTCCCGGCTGGGTCGTTCACGACGCGCGTCAGCGCCAGGTCACGAGGGGGGCCGGCACGGCGTTGGTCCCGGGCTGAGAGCCCGGGCTCGGCCAAGCACACCACCCTGAAGGGTGGACCAGACTCGTCTCGCGCTTCAGCGCGCGGTTCTTGGCCGAGCCCGCCCTTTTAGGGCGGGACTGTGTTGGTCCCGGGCTGAGAGCCCGGGCTCGGCCGAGCACACCACCCTGAAGGGTGGACCCGAATCGTATCGCGCTTCAGCGCGCGGTTCTTGGCCGAGCCCGCCATTCAGGGCGGGACTGACACGCGCTTCACTCACGGGATGGTACGGACGCTCGTCTATCAGTCGCGGTCGGTTGGACCCGGCGGCTGGCCCCGTTCAGCGGCCTCCCGTACGGCGGCGACGACACGAGCGGCTCCGTCCGGGTCGACCGTGGTACGCCCGTACAGCCCGCGTACCGCGTCGCCGATCCGGCGCAGCTGGCGCGAATAGGCGCGGCAGTGCCGGCACACCGCCAGGTGAAGCAGGACGCCGAGACGCCGCCTCAGCGGGGGCTTCCGCCCCGTGTCGCTCGCCACCAGTTTCGTCACTTCGCTACACTGCAGCATCGCCGCTCCCGTGGATCCCTTTCGCCTCCAGGCACTCCCGCAGCCGGTTCCGCGCCCGGTACAACATCACTCCCAGGTTGTTGGCCGACACATCGAGGATCTTACAGACCTCGTCGGTGGACAGCTGCTCCACTTCCCGCAACACGAATGCGCTGCGCGGTCGTTCGGGAACCTCCTCCAGGCACTCCTCGACACGGGTCATGACCTCGCCGGCCGTTGCGGCCGCGTCGGCGGTCTGCGGGGGACGCAACCATTGGCCGGTCGTGTCGAACCGGGCAGCCACCACCGCGTCGATGTCGTCGAGCGTCTCCTCCCGCGCAAACGCCCGGCGGCGTTCCGCAATCTTCTTGTAAAGAATGCCGAACAGCCAGGTGCGCGCGCTGGCCCGCCCGTCGAATTGGTCCGCCTTCTGCACGAACACGAGCAGCGTCTCCTGCGCCGCGTCGTACGCGTCTTCCGTCGCGAGTCCCGAGGCGCGCGCGGTCCGCACGAGTCGCGTGATGTTGTCACGCGCCACGTCCTCGAGCGCGGCGGGATCGCGCCGCCGAATCGCGTCAATGCGGGCCTGCGGCTCGCGAAGGGCTATCACTGGTGCTCTCACCGATCCATGTGTAAGAGAAGGAACCGACCTCTCAATAACAGAGGAATGCACTCACCTGTTCCGATCGCACACCAATACGGCCATCCAGAGCGTCCATTGTCGCGGACTCCGGCCGTCATGGTGTGCACACCGCGCCCGGCGCGCCTTGCGCTCTCTCACCTGAGACGGACATGACAAGACACGGCATCCGCATCATTCACCGGCCCACCGGGCTGCTCCTCGCGGAGGGACCATCCGGTTGGGGCATCACGCGGCTTGGGGCGAGCTACTATGTGCGCCGGAAGTACCTGCGGACCGGCGCGCTCGCGCCCAACGGCGTCCCGGGATTATGTCCCTACAAGGGTCTGTACGTCTGGCTCGACCTGCGCCTCCCCGGGCGGGATCCGGTGCCGAACCTGGGGTGGCTCTACTGGTTGCCCAATCCGCTGCTGCCGTTCGTGGCCTTTCGCGTCGCGCTCGACGGTAGCCACCCCGATCTCGTCGTCGAAACGATCGCAACCACTCCCGAGCGGCTGACGGCCCGCGCGGCGCCGGCGTCAAACGGGACGGCGGCGGCAGCGGACGACGGAGACCGCCTGCCGCCGGCGTTTCAGCGCGGTCGTCACTGAGGTCAGGCGGTTGCTCTGGCGCGCGGAGTTCGGAGCGCGCCCGATCGGGCAGCCGCCTCGCGAGCGGGCGACGACGGCGGAATATTCTTCCGTCTGTTCACGTTTCAATCCATCAATGTGGATCAGGGCGCACTGCCGTTCACAGAACAGGAGGTGCTGGAGCGCGGAGATGGGGAGCTGGTCATCCTCGGCGAACGGGCGTCGGCCAACCGTCGGTTCACTCACGGCGGTCCGGGGCGGGTCCGGCCCCTTCACGCTGGCCCCATGCCAGGGTTGATCCTAGATTGCCGTCATGGAAGCTCCCCCTCGGGACGCTCGTAACGGCGACTTCGCCTCGCGCAACTCTGCGTCCGCGCCGGCACCGGTCCTTGATCCGGCACTGGCCGAGGTGCTCCGGAGGCTCATCGCGTCGTACCGACCCACGCGCGTGTATCTGTTCGGATCGCGCGCGCGTGCCGACGCGGGGCTCGACAGCGACTACGACCTGCTCCTCGTCGTACCCGACGACGCGGCGCCGGACCGCCGCGGTAGCCGTCTGGCGTACCAGGTGCTGCGGGGCACCGGCACGGCCGTTGACGTGTTGGTCTGCACCCGCAGCTATTTCGAGGCTCGCCTCCCGCTGCGGGCGTCGCTTCCTGCCACGGTAGTTCGGGAAGGCGTTCTGCTGCATGCCGCATGACGCCACGCGGCTCTCCGATACGCGGGCGTGGATCCGGAAGGCCAGCGAGGACTTGCGAGCGGCACGCCATGATCGGACCGCAGATCCTCCGCTCCTCGGTGACGCCGCATTCCACTGGGAACAGGCCGTTGAGAAGGCGCTCAAGGCGTTCCTGACGGCGCACCTGGTGACCGTGAGTTCCTGGGTCACGACGGGGTGCAGTGAACGCGCAAGGCCAAGCTGCACCGGCCCGCGCACCTGACCGCAGTTCACGGCCGTCATCATCACCGCGCCGAAGGCCCGCACGTCGTAGAAGTTCGAGCACATGAACTTGGTCAGTTCGCGCGCCTTCTGCTCATCCTTCGGAAGGTTCTTCTTCTGTGCCGTCGTGGCCGTCGGCTGAACGACCCGCCAGGCCCGGTCGTGCTGCTTGTTCAAGATCGCCTTTTCCTTCACGTAGATCTCAAATGGGGGCTGTTCGCCCTTCGCGACCCCCACGTAGTTGCGAATCTTGCGCTTGAGGCAGACGTCAGTGACGATCCGCTGACCGGTCTCGGGGTCGATGCGCGGCATGTTCCCGGCATCAGGATCTCCGTTCGGACTACCGTCCGTGATTGCGAGTGCTGCCACACGAAACGGCGTTAGGGACTGAGTCACCGAGCAACTGGTCCGAAACCGACGTCCGTCAGGCGGCTCTTGGAACGCGCCCGCCGCGCCAATGTTCACCGCGCAACCCGAAGCCGCGCTCCAACGCTCAGCCTGATCTGGTCGAACTGCTCCAGCCGTGACGTCGTCCCCGGTGGGAAGTCGTATCTCTCCAGACCATACTCCAAGCGCGCAACGAATCGCGCCTCCTCCGGCGCCACGGTGATGCCCGCCGAACCCGCCACTCCCACGTCCGGCGACTCCAGACCCGTCACGCTCACTCCCGGGAGGTAAGCGACTCGGAAGTGGGCGCGGATAGCCGGATGGCCGAGCGTTCCGGACACCACGGCCCCCACGCTCGGGATGTTCCAGCGCTGATAGCCTGACGCGGCGCTGAACGCGCGGGCCGCGAATCCGCCCTCGAGCCCGATCCACGGGAACAGGGCAATCCCGACCCGCCCCCCTATCTCGCCGGCATCACGGTCGAATGTTGCGTCACCCTCGAACGGTGTCAGCTCGCCGCGGTACCCTGAGACCGCCATCAGAAAGCGTCCGGCCTCCAACTCGATGCCACCACCCGCCCAGATCCCGCGCACGCGCTCCCTGCCGCCGGCCAGCACGACCGTACTCCGTGGCTGCCCGATGCCGCCGAAGACGGAAAGCGCAACTTCCTGAGCGAGCGCGGGCCGTGCTGCCGAGGAGCCGGTGAGCACCAGCACGATGACGAACGCGCGTCTCATGGCTCCTCCTTCAGCGTAATGTGGAGCGGAGACCGATGACGGCGGCGCGCATTCTCTTCGGCCACCGCTCGGTTCTCCCGCTCCCACTCGGTTCGCAGCCGCACGTTGTGCAGGACGTTCTGCGGATTCAGCTCGTATCGCTTGATCGTGAGCCCGACGACACCGCCGACGGCAATGGCGGCTCCGACGGCCACCGCACCACCCTGCACCGACCGCGGCTGGACGTCGGGATTCGCCAGACTCAAGGGTATCGCCACCGCGGCGGCCCCGAACAACACGCCTTTCACCAGACTGGAAACCGACGGCGCGGCCCTGCGGCGCTCGGGAAGGAACCGTCCGGAGTCGAGCGGCGGCGGGTGCGCCACGGTATCCGCCGGAAGTCGCTCCACCCGGACCCGCATCGAGGCAGTGTCCGCCGCCACATCCCGCAGCCAGGCAACCACGCGGTATTCTCTCATCGGGAGCCATGCTGCGCCCGGCGATGTGAACGACGTCCGGACCGTCTGCACGGAATCGACAGCGATGGTCCTCGCGAACGACTCGCTTGAAGCATCGTCCGCCGGAACGAAGCGCAGCTCCACCACCCCCGGCAGGCCGACAGCCACCGTTACCGGCCAACTACCCGTGTCGGGTTGAACCGTGGTGTCGTAGGGTGCCCGCAGTCCCAACGCCGGCGTGGCGCGCCTGGCCTCTTCAAACGCCTGGATGACATCGGGGTTGTATCGCTCAGGATCCATGCGAACGAACGGGTTCCGGCGAACGGCCGCCGCGAACTCGGCAGCCGCGGAATCGAGCAGCGTTTCCGACACGTAGATCACGCCCAGCCGGATGTACACCTCCGTTGCCAGATCGGCGGGCGTACGGGAAGTCAGTTCAGCACCGAGCTCTCGCAGGATGCGCTTCGCCGCCTCGACTTCGGTGGCATCCAGAGCGGCAACAGCACGCGCGAGGCGATCTTCAGAATCCTGCTGCTGTGCCTCAAGCCCGCCGGCGATCATCGCGGCCAGGGCCAGACCCAGCACGCTGGAGAGGGCCGCGCGTCTCATGGTGACCTCCGCTTCAGCAAGACGGTGCCCAACCGGACCGGTTCACCTGCGGACACGGCAATCGTCGTATCGAACGGCGCATACCCGTCGCGCACCAGCCGCAGTTGATGCCGGCCCGCCTGCACCGGGTGCGCAACCAGCAGGGTGTATCCCACCGACTCATTGTCCAGGAAGACCTCTGCCCACGGCCGGGCATCCACATACAGCGTTCCGGGCGGCGCGTGCGCTAGCTGAAAGTCGAGCACCGTGGTCACGCCCGGCAGCACTTCGACCGTGACGCGCGCCGGGACACGGCCCTGAGCGGTCGCGACGATCGTGTGACTGCCCGGAGCCAACACGCGATCCACTGCGCCGGCGAGGAAAGCGCCATCCTCGACCTGAGCGGTCACGGCGATCTCGCCTTCGCGCAGCCGGAGCGCACCTCGGTCACCGCTGCCCGCGTCCCTACTCCAGATCCACCGGAGTCGCACGGTCGCCGTGTCTCCCGCCGTTCGGTCGACCGCTTCGCGAGCCGCTTGAACGACCCGCTTCACCGCGGGCGGAAACGCGATGGTATCGACGACCATATCCGGCAGCTGACGCAGGGCCCATCGCACCCACGTCTCGGCGAGCGCCGCGTGGTCCGTCTCGTTCAACGCGTCGACGAGGTTGTGCACGCCCAGCACCCAGAGGCTGTCGAGGGCACCGGCTTCCGGATCCAAACCGCGGCTCAGGAGGCCCGCGGCCGTCTGGAAGTCGGCCACGTCATGAGCACGGATGCCGGCCGCTAGCGCGTCGCGTCCCGTCTGGGCCGGCGCCCCGCGTGCAGCCACTCCGATCGCAACGACGACAAACAGGATCTCGCGTGTCACGGCGCCCCCTCGCGCATCTGAATGGTCACGATCTTCGTCTCGCCGGGCCCGAGCGAGACGGTCGTATCCACCGTCGCGTATCCGGGTCGCTCCACGCGGATGACGTGTGAACCGGCGGGCAGGGAGTCGCGATGGCTGGAGCCCTCACGGCCGAGCGCACCATCGACATAGATCCTCCCCCATCCTCCGACGGTCCGCACCACGAGCACACCGCCTTGGGTCGGGACGGGCGTCGCCTCCCGCAGCGGCGTCGCGTCGTCAGCCGGCGCGGCCGGTCCCGCCGCCAGAGGGCGTCCGACGAAGGGCAACTGCACCCACCCTCCGGCGGCGACCATCACATCGGTGCTCGCCGGCTCGTACCCCTCGGCGTCCATCCGCACCGTATGGCGCCCCGGCTGAAGCTCGAACTCCGTTCCGTCGCGAAGTCGTCCGTCCACGCGGACGGTGGCCCCTGAGGGCAGGCCGGTCACCACGACGCGACCGGTGACAACGGCGGGGCGAACCGGCGGTGTATCGGCCGGCGCGGCCACTGCTGCCGGCGTGCCCGGATCCCGCACCGCGTCCTCCGCGCGCGCTGTCTCGAGCGTGACTGCGGGCGGCTCCACTTCTGCCGCAGGGCCCAGCGATGAGGGACTCGGCGCCTGCTGTGTCAGCCAGAGCCCTGTCGCCCCTCCTCCCAACACCACGAGCGTGGCCGCGCCCCAGAGCAGTCGGCGACGGGGACGCACGGGGACCATGACGGCCGTACTGATACGCTGCCAGGTTGCCGAGGGGCCCCGGTCGATTTGCAGCGACGGTTGAGATGGAGCGTGGGTCAGTGCCTCGACGAAGGCGGCGACGGTCGGGAACCGTGCCTCCGCCTTCTTGGCGAGCGCTTGCTCGACCGCGAGGTACACCTGGGGCGGCAACCCCGGGCGCAGCACGTCGAGGGGTGGCGGGGGCAGCATGCAGTGCTTGGTCAGGATATCGATCGCCGAGTCCCCCTCGAACGGCAACTGTCCCGCGAGCATCTGGTAGGCCATGACACCGAGGGAGTACTGGTCCGCGGCTCCCGTCAGCGTCTTGGAGCCCGTGCACTGCTCCGGCGACATGTAGTACGGCGTTCCAATCACCGACCCTGAGGCGGTGAACGAACCGGCGGCGAGCTGTTTGGCGATGCCGAAGTCGGTGACGGTCACGCGCAGGTCGTCGTCGAGCATGATGTTGGCCGGCTTGACGTCGCGATGGATGACGCCCCGGCGGTGGGCGTAGTCGAGCGCCGACGCCACGGGCTGGAGAACGGCGATCGCCTCGTCGAGTGAGAGACGGGCCTTTTCCTTGAGGAAGTCCGCGAGGGACAGGCCCTCGAGGAACTTCATCGCGTACCAGAACAGCCTGCCCCCCGGCGCGATGCGGTAGATCGGGATGATGTGCGGATGGTCCAGCGTGGCGGCGGTCTGGGCCTCGCGCTTGAATCGCTCGACCGCGCCCGCACCGAACGTCAGTTCAGGTGGTAGCACCTTGATCGCCACCTTCCGCCGCAGATGGACTTCCGTGGCGAGGTAGACGATGGCCATCCCGCCGCGGCCGAGCTCGCGTTCCACCTCGAACTCGCTGCCGACCTCCTGGCGGACGAGGCGGAGGACTTGCTCGGAGGCGGCCTCGTCCATCGCCGCTGTCGTCGCGCCGCCGCCGGAGGGATCCGACACGTCCGCGCCGCAACTCAGGCAGAAGCGGGAGGTGTCAGGGATCGGGGTGTGGCAGCGGTAGCAGTCCAATGCTCAGTCTCCGATGGGCGTGTGCAGTGGCTGCCATGTGGTAGCCAATCGACAAACGCAGTGGTTGCTTGCTGATGCGACCGTCGGGTTTCCTTCCCCTGCGAACGCACAGGTCATTTCGAAGCCTGCCGAATCTTTCCCTGATTCGCGAATAGATTCACGGCCCAATAGACACTCGTGTTGTCTACAGCCACCCCGATTGTGTTTGCCTCGTTCGAGATCGTCGTTACGGATCCTCCTCCAACAGGGACCTTCCGCACGGTCCCAGGACTGGTGAATTCAATCCAGTACACGTCCGATGCATCGACCGTGAGTCCTGCGGGACATGTCGAGCCAGACGCAAGGGTTGTAACTGAACCGCCGTCCGTTGGCATGCTCTTCACCAGGCCGGTACCGCATTCTACCCAGTACAGAGTTCCACCACTGAGAATCATCGCGCTCGGCTCTCCAGTCCCCACTGCCGAAGGGGTACCGCCTGAGACTGGCACCCTCATGATCGTGGTTGCGTCGTCCCAGAAGTAGACGAAGGCACTGTCAGTTGCTATGGCCGTTCCCATCGTGACGATGCCATTCGAACCGCTACTCACGAGAGTTGTAACCGTGCCACCAGCCTTCGGCACTCTGAGTACTGCTGCATCAGGACTTAGTGGTCCGTCGACGAAGTAGACATAGCTTGCATCAAGCGCCATGTTGTTCTGCGCCCTAAACAAGGCAGTGGCCAGCGTCGTGACTGATCCGCCGCTGATAGGTACCTTCTTCAATGAACCGGTGCCTAGGGTAGCACCAAATTCAAGCCAGTAGACCGATGACTCGTCAACGGCGATGGCGGTAGGGAATTCCAGCCCACTTGAAAGCGTTCTAACGATGCCCCCGACAATCGGCACGGACCGGACGGCTCCTGGATTGGCCTTCTCCACCCAGAACGCCTCCTGCGCATTGATCGCGATATCCCATGGGCTGTCGAGTCCGTCGGCTAACGTGCCGCTCGTTGTTGCCCCAGCGGTGTTCGAATAGGCGGAGCTTCCGATCGCATTGAAGGCCGCGACTTGATAGTTGTACCTCGTGTCTGCGGAGAGACCTTCATCGGTATATGCCGTCACGTTGGCATCCACGGTGGCGATCTCCTCGAAGTTTTCGCACCCGACACCCTGACACCGCTCAATCCGGGAGCCGTCTTCGTTCGTGGCGTTGTCCGTCCAGGTGAGATCGATCTGGCTAACCGAGATGGCCGTTGCGCTGAGATTGCTCGGCGCCGCTGGCGGGGCGGACACCGTGACCTCGGCTGCCCCTGATACACCACCACTGGTAGCAGTTATAGTGGCCGTACCGTTCCCCACCGCCGTTGCGACTCCCTCTGCATCCACGGTCGCGACAATCTCATCGCTGCTGGACCAGATGAACGAGCGTCCTTCCAGTGCATTGGCGCTTGCGTCCAGAACTTCAGCCGATAGCGCAACCGTGTCACCGATCGCAGTAAGCGTCGTATCGGAGGGCGAGATAACATTCGAAACCGCGCCACGAGTTCCGACCAGGATCCTCCCGGTAGGGCCGTCTACATACACTTCACCGACTGAGAACCCCCACACGACATCAGCACCACATCCGCAGGGGACCGAATCCCAAGTGGCGCCATCGAACTGGAGGACACCGAAGTCCCACGGAACGTACATCTCGCCGGAGGATGCACCCCAAATGTCGTGTTGTCCCGATGTCGCGCCGGTGCTCGACGCGGTCCAGTCCGTTCCGTCGAAGCGAAGTATCTGACCGGTGTTGCCGGCACCAACGGCGTAAATGTCGGTCGTGTCCGTGCCCCAGAGAGCCGCGAGTCGCTGTATTGAGCCGCTGTTCATCGGGCCCCACGAGTTGCCGTCGAATCGGAGGATCGTGCCACTGCTGCCGACGGCGAAGACGTTGTTTGACGAGGTTCCCCACACATCGTCAAGTTCGGCTGTAGTCCCGCTGTTCATATCACTCCAGACCGACCCGTCGAAATGCCATATGGTGCCGTTGTCGCCGACGGCGAAGACGTCAGTGGGTGAGCTTCCCCACACAGCACGGAGCTGATCCGTGACGGTACCGGTCGTGATGGTCGACCAAGTGCCGTCGAAATGCACGATTGTGCCAGCGGCACCTACGGCGTACACATTGGCGCAGGACGTCCCCCAGACGCCGTGCAGAGTCTCAGACGTTGGGCTCGTCATGGAACTCCAAGCGGCGCCGTCGAATCGAAGGATCGTACCACCGCCTCCTACGGCGAACACGTCGGTCGGCGAGCACCCCCAGATCCCCAGGATTCCACTCTGCGTGGGGATAGGCATGGCAGTCCAGCCACCGACGGGCGTCGTGCCCGGGGTCTCCACCGTGAGAAGCGCATATCCAGTCTCACCATCCACGGTGGCGGAGACGGTCGCTTGGCCGCTGGCGACGGCCGTGGCCTGGGCTGTCGTGGCGTCCAACGCGGTAACGGTCGCGACGTTGGGGTTGAGGTGCTCCCACGTAAACGTCTTGCCAGAGATCGTATCTCCCGCGGAGCTGAGGGCGTGGGCCGTAAAGGTGGTACTGGCACCAGCGCCGGAGATGCTCGCACCCGCTGGGGTCACGCGTACGAACGCGGTCGTCGGCGGCGCCGGGTCCACTTCGTGCGCCACCCCCGCCGACGTGCTCCCCATAAAATTCCCATCCCCCGCGTAGGTCGCCACCAGCGTTTTTGGCCCCGCCGTCGTCGAGACTAACTCACACTGCCCCGCGGCCACCGTTTCCACACAACTGTCCGTCCCGTCCGTCACCGTCACGTTCCCCGTCGGCGTCCCCACTCCCGGCGGTACCGGATCAACGCTAAACGTGACCGTGTACGGCTCCCCTGCCACCGACGGGTCCGGATCATCCCCGGGGATCGTCGTGGTCGTCGCCGCCCGGTCTACCTGATGCGCATCCCCCGCCGATGTGCTCCCCATGAGATTCCCATCCCCGGCGTACGTCGCCGTGAGCGTCTTTGCCCCCGCCGTGGTGGACGCAACGTCGCAACCTCCAACGCCGTCGTCGGCCAGAGCGAGGGTTGCCACGCATTCGTCCGTCCCATCGCTCACCGTCACGTCCCCGGTCGGCGTCCCCGCCCCCGGCGCCACCGCGGCCACCGTGAACGTCACCGCATACGCCTGCCCCACCACCGACGGATCCGGGTCATCGCTGGTGATCGTCGTAACGGTTGCCGCGGGGTCCACCTGGTGCGGCTCCTCCGCCGACGTGCTCCCAAGGAAGTTCCCATCCCCGGCGTACGTCGCGACCAGCGTCTTCGCCCCCGCGGTAGTCGACGTGAGCGAGCAGCTCCCCACCGCCACCGTCCCCACGCAACTGTCCGTCCCATCCGTCACCGTCACGTTCCCCGTCGGCGTCCCCGCCCCCGGCGCCACAGGCACCACCGTGAAGGTCACCGTGTACGCCTCCCCCACTACCGACGGGTCGGGATCGTCGCCAGTAATCGTCGTGGTGGTCCCCGCCGGGTCCACCTGATGCGCCACTCCATCCGATGTGCTCCCCATGGAATTCGCATCTCCCGCATACGTCGCCGTGAGCGTCTTCGCCCCCGCCGTGGTGGACGAAAGGGGGCAACTCCCAACCCCATCGTTGGCCACAGTGAGGGTCCCCACGCACTCGTCCGTCCCATCACTCACCGTCACGTCCCCCGTCGGCGTCCCCGCCCCCGGCGCCACGGTGAAATTCACCGTGTACAGCTCCCCCACCACCGTCGGATCCGGATCGTCGCTGTCTATCGTCGTTGTCGTCGGCTGGCCGTCCACCTGGTGGGGCTCAGTGTCCGAACTGCTGCTGGAGTTCCCATCCCCGGCGTATGTCGCCTCCAGCGTCAGGGCCCCCACCATGGTGGAGGTCAGCACGCACTGTCCCACCACCACCGTCCCCACGCAGATGTTGCCCATCCCATCACTCACCGTCACGTTCCCGGTCGGGGTCCCCGCCCCCGGCGCCACCGCGGCCACCGTGAACGTCACCGTGTACTCCTCTCCCACTATCGACGGATCCGGGTCATCGCTGGTGATCGTCGTAACGGTTGCCGCGGGGTCCACCAGGTGCGCCTCCCCCGCCGACGTGCTCCCAAGGAAGTTCCCATCCCCGGCGTACGTCGCGACCAGCGTCTTCGCCCCCGCGGTAGTCGACGTGAGCGAGCAGCTCCCCTCTGCCACCGTCCCCACACAACCATCCGTTCCATCCGTCACCGTCACGTTGCCCGTCGGCGTCCCCGCCCCCGGCGCCACCGCCGTCACCGCGAACGTTACCGTGTACGCCTCCCCAACAACCGACGGGTCGGGATCATCGCTGGTGATCGTCGTAACGGTTGCCGCAGGGTCCACCTGGTGCGGCTCCTCCGCCGACGTGCTCCCAAGGAAGTTCCCATCCCCGGCGTACGTCGCGACCAGCGTCTTCGCCCCCGCGGTAGTCGACGTGAGCGAGCAGCTCCCCGCCGCCACCGTCTCCACACAACTGGCTGTTCCATCACTCACCGTCACGTTGCCCGTCGGCGTCCCCGCCCCCGGCGCTACCGCGGCCACCGTGAACGTCACCGTATACGCCTGCCCCACCACCGACGGATCGGGGTCATCCCCGGTGATCGTCGTGACGGTTTCCGCGGGGTCCACCTGGTGGTCCTCGGTGTCCGAACTGGGGCTGAAGTTCCCATCCCCGGCGTACGTAGCCGTGAGCGTCTTCGCCCCTGCCGTGGTGGACGTAACGTCGCAACCTCCAACGCCG